>JAJZMG010000031.1 GCA_021798355.1 Nanobdellota archaeon
GTATGTTACAAATCGCTGCAAAGTTTTCATCTTCATAGAACGTTTCCGCCGTTAAAGTAGTCTTGCTGCAGAACACGCATTCCATTATCCTGTCCTTGTTAAACATTTATATATATTAACTTTTTAGGGTATATATGAATAAAACATTGCCTGTAATCGCTATTATAATTGTCGTTTTGGTAGTGGCAGTAGTTTTAGTTGAATATCCCAACATAGTGCCTAAGACTTCTGTAAGTACAGGCACTGCTTCAGTTCCAATAGCCATGACCGATCCTGCAGAAATCCCTGCAAACACAACAAGTTTATACATATCTTATTCTTCTTTTAGAGTCGTATACTTCACAGCCAATGCTTCCGCTAATACGCTGAATGTAAATGTTTCTGGCAGTGTAAATCTTCTTTCATTGGTAAACGTTTCAAAGGTTTTGGCCGTTGCGGCATTGCCAGCCAATTCATTCATAAAAGAGGTGCAGTTCAATGTAGTGTCGGCAAATGCTACAATAAACGGGACAACCTATAATGTAAGCGTTCTAAGCCCGATAGTGACAGCGACTGTTCCAGCAAGCTTCAATAAGATAAACAGTTCCTCTTCCTTAGTATTGGATTTCACGCCTGCTTTAATAACAGTTTACGCCGCAAATTCAACCGAATATATGTTAATACCGTCTATCCTGGCGTTGTCTTCAACAGGAATAACAAATCATGCGGTAGGATCGGTATCTCGTATCCCAGCAAATATTAACAGGACGTTTTTCCTGGCAAGACCTAACATAACAATAACCTCGGCATCTCTGCTGCAGATTGGAAATCTAACCCAGATAAGCGTAACAGTCAAGGATAATTCAAATCAATCCGTTGTATTGCAGCATTTAAGACTTAAGATGGTAAACGGCTTTCAGCTGTCTACTTTCAATTTCAATCAGAGCATTTTCAACAATACCAAAGCAATTCTAAAGAAATACATATTTAACACTACTAATATAATTTCAAAAGTTAGAGCACAGCTTCCATCATTTATAAACAATTTAAACAGGTCCATTTATTCAAATTTAAGCAGCATAAACGCAAGTATACAAGGTGGAATTGGAGGGCGGATACATTTTAATTTTACAGGCGCATTGTCAAAGTTTGGAAACATAGGCAAAGAAATGCAGCAGAGATTTAATGACGTGCAAAATCAGATGCAACAGAATCTAGTTGCGAATCAGAACAGGCTTAATATAATGAACAGGGTATTGGCAGGCATGTCTATAAACTTCTTCATCTCCTCAACTGGGGCTCTTTTCCTTCCCTTTTCGGGTCATAGGCTTTTCAATTTGCCTTTCAATGTAAGCACTGTTAAAATCGATAGGATAAACAGCACAAACATGAATATAACATACAATCAGTCAGGCCTATCGGCTGAAATTGCGAATAACAGTAGCTTTTTATTGCCTTTGAATTTCGGATACAAGTTGCCAGCATATGGTACGGTTACTCTTACATTTTCAGGAAACATGGACCTTGGTGCCGGACTGGTTTCATTGGAGCTTGAGCTAGGCAAGCAGTACCAACTTTACCTGCAGGGCACAGACGGTGCAAGTGCAGTTTATTCCGTGAATGCAACCAGCTAAAAAATACGAGTTTTGAAATAAAATCAAATTGAACTATTTGTTACCTGCTGAGAATTATGCTAGCGGAGGTAGCCCTTTTCTTTCTCTTATCTGCTTTACAACAACAGGGTATATATCTCTAGGTAATCTTTTGAAGGTTTCTCCGGCTAATGACCAGGATCCTCTTCCCTCAGTCCCGGATCTAAGCTCATTTGTAAAGTTAAAAGTTGAAGAAACGGGCATTTCAGCCGTGATAACCGCTTTATTGCCGTCATCCTTTACGTTGTCTATTATGCTTCTTTTTGACTGTATTAAAGCGCTTACGTTGCTGAGATTTGCCATTGGTAAATCGACTCTTATCACCTGTATTGGCTCAAGAAGTATCGGGTTAGCTTGCAATACTGCGTCTTTTATTGCATCCCTAACAGCCGGTATAACCTGTGCAGGTCCACGGTGTATTGCGTCTTCGTGTAAAACCATATCTGTTAATACTATCTTTACTCCACGTACTTCTTCTCTGGCTTGCGGTCCCTCTTTCATTACCTCATTGAATGATTCTATGCACATCTCTATTACCTCACCTATGTGTATTATTCCTCTTGTCCCGTCTACTAGCATGTTTTCTCCAAATATCGCCGCGATCTTCTTTGCTTCTTCTCTTTCCATCCCTGCTTTGATAAGCAAATCAATGTTTTCGGGAGTAAATGTCTTTATCTTTCCAGTAGGCATGCCTTCATCATTTAATGCCTCTATTACTTCCTGTGATAACGGTTCAGCATACAGATAAAAACGATTGTGCTTGTTTGGAGATTTTCCCTCAACAACTGGACTTTTAGTTGATATGCTTTCCTTGTAAACCACTATAGGTTGTGAACTCACTATGTCTATCCCGTAAGTCCTTCTAAGCTTGTCCTCGACTATTTCAAGGTGCAATGTACCCAAACCTGCAATTAGGTTTTCACCAGTCTCATGGTTTATTGAAACTTTCAATGCAATATCATAAATCTCCTGCTCTCTTAAAGCCTGGATTAGTTTAGGCAGGTCTTTTGGATTCTTCGGCTCTATTGCCTTTACAACCACCGGCTGCAAGGAGTGCTTTATTGGCTCAAATGGAACCGTATCTTGTTTGTCTGCAGAGCTTAATGTCTCACCCGATATTATGTTCTTTAACCCTGCCATGCCTATCTGATTACCAGCCAGTGCGCTTTCTACCTGGAATCTCTGAGGACCCTTCCAGATGTATATCTGCTGCACTTTATTGATTTGCTTGTTATTTACCAGGTAAACATCCTGCCCTCTTACAATCTTTCCAGAGAAGATTCTTCCAACAGCTATCTCTCCAGCCTGCGGGTCTATCTCTATGTTTGTAACTGAAATCATCAAAGGACCGTCTGGATTACAGGCTATCAATGACTTTCCTACATCAGTGTCCAATTCACCATGCCATACGATTGGTATTCTGTATTTTTGTGCATCCACAGGGTTAGGCAAATGTTCTATGACCATGTCCAGCAGTACTTTGTGTACTGGCGTTTTCTTGGAAAGTTCCTTTATCTTCTCTTTATCATTTGCAGTGTATGTATCATATACGTCCTTGAATGACAGACCTGTATCTTTCATTCTCTTAAATGACAATGCCCAATTGTCTCTTGAAGCTCCGAACGCTACCGTATTGTCCTGCACTGCAACCTGCCATTTTCCCTTAACGTCATCGGGTGCCAAATCATTAATAAATGAATTGATCTGCGTTATCAATTTAATTAGATGCTTTTGCATTTCTTCAGGCGAAAAACGCATTTCCGTAATAAGCCTGTCAATTTTGTTGATATATAGTATTGGTTTTACCTTATCCCTAAGCGCTTGTTTTAGCACCATCTCAGTCTGTGGCATTACCCCTTCAACCGAATCCATTACAACTATCGCGCCGTCTATAGCCCTTATTGCACGTGTAACATGCCCTCCGAAATCAACGTGTCCAGGCGTGTCTATAAGATTGATAAGGTATTCATCGTTTTCACTCCTCTCGTAAACCATGTTAACATTGGAGGATTTGACGGTCATCTGCCTTTCCTGCTCTACTTTTTCAGAATCCAGGTAAAGCTGCTTGCCTGCCTTTTCTTCAGAAAGCATTCCACAACCTGCAAGCAAAGTGTCACACGTAGTAGTTTTACCGTGGTCTACGTGCGCTATTACTCCTATATTTCTGATGCGGTCCTGCTGGTTCATTAAACGCATCACTTTCTCTGTCAAAGATTCTTTTTCAGGCATTTAAATTCACCTTTGGTTTTATCGTTATTTTTAGATTTTGTAATTTATACTATTTATACTTGCCGTTTTAATTTATTTAAGCAAAAATCAGAATGTTTCTTAATTTTAACTTAGGGCATTTAAAATAAAATTCAATAACGTTGAGAAAAAATAAAAATTAAAAAATAAAAAACTATTTATAAAAAAGGATCAGAAGAATTAAACCGTTTTAACGGCCGAATTGGTGGTAATATTTGATTTATTAAAGAGATCTTACCTCTTCTTTTTTCCTTTTTTAGCTGCTTTTTTCTTTGTTGCCATATCTATAAAATTCACTCATCATATAAATAATTTTTTAAATTTTTATTTATGTCAGTAAAGTTTAATTTTAAGATTAAATCCAAAAAAAAATAAAGCAAGCATATATTTATTTCCGCTGCTTTCTTTTTGTATATCAGGCAGAGATAGCGAAGCTCGGTCAAACGTGCTGGCTTCAGGGGCCAGTGGCTTAGGCCTTCGGGGGTTCAAATCCCCCTTTCTGCATAGCAGCTGGAATTTTGTAATTTATAATTTCTAATGTTCTTAATTTTTTAATAACTTTGACGCGGTTGGTGGGATACCTTCATAACTCGCGAATAACGTCTTATATTTATCTTTGCATAGTTGTCTTCAAAAAACATTGTTAAGTTGTTAATTATATCTAACATATGTTAAATATAGTTTACACTTTTTAGATACTTTAAAATCTAACCACAGCCTTTATTAGATAGTTCATAAGATAAGGCTTTTAAGCCAATGGCTCCTAAAAAATGATATGGTCTGGAATACTAAGAAAGAAGCAAGTAAGATTTGGATTCTTTTGGGATTTATAGGAATTGGTCAGTTGGTTGCTTTAATCTATTCTTTGGTAAGCAAAGACGACAAGGACAGAGTCCTGGGTGTTCTTTTTATATTGGGGTGGCTCGGAGACATAATCCTTTACTTTATAGAAAAAGATAAGGACAAGTATTTGTCAAGCATGGCCTTGTATCTGTTCATAGGGGAAATAATAATGTTTGTCATAATATTTCCGCTGCTTTTCTTGACAGCATTTATTTAATAAATTGTTTTTAGGCGTATGCTGGAAACTAATGTCGATACTGAAAGCAATAGCAGAGAAATAGGAAGAATATAAACGAAATGATTAATTGTAAGAAACGAAAGATCAACCAAAACAATTGCAGCCATAGCAAGGTAATTAGCATTTTTGTATTTTGACAGCGAGCTTATGCCGTTAATCATGTAAAGTTCCAAGGCAGAATAGGCCGTCCAAATAGCTGCAATAACAAGCAGGTAAGGGTTAAATGCGTAACTTCCAAGCTTATAGACTATTTCTTGTATGCTACCGAAGTAGATAAAAACAGAAAGCAGCGCTATCCCTAAAATCAAGATTATTACAGCGGAGTATCTGAACAGCATATTCCTGTCTTTCCTCCATGCCTTTCTCCAGAACCTGTTTCGCAGGTATAAGCCTGCAAGATATAATACAATTATAAATGAAAAAGGGAAGAAGGACAGTTTGTAGTTTGATATAAACTCAATTGAAAGGGCTGCCAATGATACCGTAGTAATAGCGGAGATAAAAAACCCGGATTGCCTGGTCAAAACTTCAGTTTCCATTTGGGTTTTTGTATGTTACATTCCCTATGAGCTTAAGAACCGCTCCCTGAAAAGAGTAAGGATCGCGTATTCCACGGAGCACAATGTTAGGCCTTCCCTGCTCTTCCGGTCTTATAACAACCTTTCCCAATTTAAGTATCCTGTCCAAAATGCTTATGTCAACCGAAACATCGCTTATCTTTGAAGGAAGGATTATGTTTGTGTTTTTGGCTATAATTCCTCTTTCTATCATGACTCTGGAGTTTGTTATAATGTACTCTATAAAATAAACCTGCAGCTCAGAAACCAATATATATAGTATACCGATTATCTCCAGCAGCGTGGATATAACTGGCAATGAACCGATTAAAGGCAGGTTTTTTATCCCTACATAAGAGAAGAGAGCGGAGAAGGAAATGTCATATTTTGGAAGAAAAAGGGACAAAGCGGCAAATATCACGATTGAGAGGATTATAAGCCCTATCCCTCTCCAAAATTCTTTTTGTCCGAGTATAGACGGCTTTTCCGATCTTATAATCTTCTCATCAGCAAGCATGAACTGCTTTAACATATAATTTATTAATGGAACAATAATATATAAGTTAGTTTAAATGAATATATGAAAATCGGAGCGTTATTTACAGGAGGAAAGGATTCAACTTACTCAGCGTTTTTGGCCAGCAAGGAAAACGAATTAGTCTGTTTGATGAATATGTATTCGGAAAACAAGGATTCATATATGTTCCATACTGTTGGCGGTTCTCTGCTTGAAATGCAGGCAGACTCAATCTCAATCCCTCTTGAAAGGCATAAAACAAAGGGAATAAAAGAGGAGGAATTGTCAGACTTAAGGAATTTTATAGCGGATATAAAGGAAAGATATGGGATAGAAGGGGTAGTAAGCGGTGCGCTTGCAAGCGAATACCAGTACAATAGGATAAATGCCATACTGAAAGAATTAAATCTGATTTCAATAACCCCCTTGTGGCATGTTGATGTAGAGGAATACCTCAAAAATCTGATCAATGACAATTTCCACGCTGTAATAATTTCCGTCTCGGCAGATGGCCTGGATGAAAGCTGGCTTGGCAGGGAAATAGACAGTGAAAACCTTGCAAGTTTGATATCATTAAGCAGAAAATACCGGTTCAACTTAGGATTTGAAGGAGGGGAGGCAGAGACAGCGGTTCTGGACGGGCCTAATTTCAAATACAGGATAGAGATAGAAAAAAGCAGCATTATAAGGGATGAAGGAAAGGCATACTTAAACATAGAAGAGGCAAAGGCCGGGAAGAAAAGCTGAACGTCTATTCTTGTTTGCCGTTCTATAGCTACGATTAATAAATTACATATCTTCTATGTACGAAAAACAAATTATGTCACATGCCGAACAATAAGTATATTTAAAATCTACGCCGAAAATCTGGAAAATTCTGTCGAATACTACAGCTGGTTATATAAGCAGGCTGACAGAAAAATAAAGCTAGTCTTTTATAAAATATCACATTGTTTTTTCAATTATTTTGTTGATTTTTTTCTTTAACTCTGCAGATTCATTTTTACCGTTTTCAAGCCTGAAATCGGAAAGTTTTTTAGTTTCGTTAAGGTTGAATATTTTTCTTTCATTTCTGTCACCATCTAAAAATTCCTTGTATGAGCCAGGAGCGTCAATTCTTTTTCTGTCCATTGTCCTTTTAAACCTCACCTTTACAGGCGCATCTATGAATATGTTATAAAACTTCAATCCGTTTTGTTTCTTAAAGAATTTTATGTCGTTTGGAAAACGTATGCCCGATATTGCAACCTTGTCTTTTTTCATTTTTTTTATCTGCTTAAGACAAAGCTCCATTACGTAGTCTTTACCGTATCTTTTTCTTAATATGCCTTGCAGCTTCTGCTGTTCCTCCCTAGATATCTTCCCTTTTTTCATTCTTGAAAGCTTTTCCCTTATTATGTCGCCGGGGGAAATCTTATAAAATCCGTAGTCTTTTGCAAGGGCATCCGCCGTATAATCCTTTCCTCCCCCTGGAAGGGCAGATAATCCAATTACCAAAATACCTGTTTTCACTGATTATAATATTCGTTACATAATAAAAATGTTTCACTTTGAATTATGGAAAAGTACTTATGCGCCCTTACTTCATATAATAATAGATGGAAGGCACTTCTAATACTGGCAGCAGGTTAGAGATATTCCTCTCCCAAAGTCAGTTCAAGAAGCAAGTTGATTCTCTTGGCCCAGACGTATTCTCATTTTTATCCGACATGTACGAGGAGGGAAAATTTGATGAAAAAATCAAAGAGATGTTTCCAATAGAAAAAAAGAAGGAATTTGATGAAATCACAGAAGAGCTTTACGAGAGCAATGGCACATACCGCGGTGAATTATACAAATACCTTTTAAATGCAAACGATTACAGGGTTAAAGAGGTTTTTGGAGAGTCCTACAAAACTATAATGGGGATAAAGGACATGCTTATAACAAGATTTGGAAAAAGCGGATACGGCTCCATTTACAATAACTTTATGCATGCGCAGTTCAATAATTCCTTGATGGAAGCAGAGGGAGACGAATTTTTCTACATCGGTGGAAAAAAATTCATCCCGAAAGATAAAGATGAAGAACTTATTTGGACGTTTGGCAAAGTTTTAGAATTATTGTATGCGGTTAATAACGGTTGAAATGGAAAAGCCCTTAACAATGGACAAACTTGAAGAGTTGCTTTCAAACTCACAGTTGAAAGCGCAGTTCTTTAATTTAGGCTACGGCGTTTTTCACATGTACACAAAAGCATACCAAAAATATGGCAATTTTCATGATTCAACAGACCCTACCGGTAAACGGTATGGTGACTTTAAAGAGGCAGACGAAGATTTTAGGTACTTAAACGGAAAAAACGGGGGGAAGGCCCTGCTAAAATACTGGTTTGATACAAATAAAGACTATATAAACAAAAAGCTTTTTGGCATGTACTATCCAAGGGTAAAATATCTCGAAGACCGGTTAATAAACAATAAATTTTTACAGGAGTTTATATACAATGAATTGCTCGTGGAGTTTTTTGCTAACCTTTCCTCGGATGGGCTTTTGAGCAAGTACGATTTCAATGAGTTCAAGGACGGAAGGGAAAAAATATTATCTGCCTATATGGAGGCGCTGGAATCCGTATATAAGCTTTATATCCGAAGCGCATTACCATACAAAGCGTGAGCAAAAGCAATGTTTTTACTTCAGCCTTAAAGCATCAAGCACATGCGGTGCATGCGTTTCTATCCTAAATCTTTTCCTTATGTACCCGGAAAGCTCCAATATTTTACCTTCTTCCCCGTGCCCTATAATTATCTTTCTTGGCCTAGGCCTTATGTCATTAACAAATCTTTCCAGCTGTTTTCTGTCCGAATGGCCGGAAAAGCCTTCTATTGAGTACACCAATGCGCTTACGGAAAAGTGCCTTACCTTACCGTTAAGTTCAATGTCAACTTCTCTCCCGCCATTCTGTATTGTTCTTCCAAGAGTACCGACTCCTTGATAAGAAACGAGCACAATGGCGTTCTTCGGGTCCTCGCATAGGTTTGCAAAGTAGCTTACTGAAGGACCGCCATTCAGCATTCCCGAGGTTGCGAGTATAATTGCCGGGCCGCCTGATAAAACCTGCTGCCTTTCCTCTTCGCTCACGGTATGTTTGAATATTGGAGAAAGGAAAGGGTTATTGTTGTGCGCTATTATCCTGTTTCTTGTTTCGCTGTTCATGAATTCTGGGTAAACCGTGTATATCGCAGTAACATCCCAAAGCATACCGTCAACAATCACAGGCGCTTCCGGCAAAAGGCCATATCGCTGCCATTCCTCAATCAAAAGCATCAATTCCTGCGCTCTTCCGACTCCTAGTACAGGTACAAGCACTTTGCCGTTTTTTTCCACAGTCTTGCTTATTATATCCAGGAAGAACTGTTCAGTTTCCGTTCTGGAAGGCTGGGTGTCAGACTCTCCTCCATAAGTGCTTTCCATTATTAAAGTTTCAACTCTCTCGAACTGCGTTTCGGCCCTGTTTAGGGTTTTTGAATTGTCGTATTTAAAATCTCCCGTGTAAAGAACATTGTAGAAGCCGTTTCCTATGTTTAGGTGTATCATAGCTGAACCCAAGATATGGCCTGCATTGTGCAGTGTTATTCTTATGTCAGGTGTAATGTCAGTAACTTCATGAAACGGCAGGGTTATCGAGTGTTTAAGCATATCCTTTATGTCATCCACGTCAAACAAAAGTTTTGAATTTGTCTTGCTTGCCAGGTTTATGTAATCCAAGTGAAGCAATGTCATTACGTCTCTTGTTGGGGCAGTGGAGTATACAGGGCCCTTGTACCCGTATTTATAAAGTGCAGGCAGAAAGCCGCAGTGGTCTAAATGGCTGTGGGTTATAACGACAGCAGATAATTTGGAGATGTCAAATTCTGGAGCATCTACTCTTGGAACAGGTTCTTTTGGATTGCTAACGTCTACACCGACGTCTAATAACACCGAGCTTATTGGAGTCTGTACAAGTACTGCAGATCTTCCAACATGTCTAAACGCCCCTAGAGCACTTATCCTTACCCAGTATTTATCATCAACTTCAAATTTAGAATTGTAAATGTTTTCCCCTATCTCATTAAGCATCTTCCTTCTGAATTTGGAATTGTCATAAAGCATTTCTCTTATTGCCTTTACTATGTCAGATTTTATGAGAGGGGAACGTGCAAGCGTGACAGACCATCCAGTCTCTTCCTTTATCTTGTTTATACCCGCTTTCCTGTCGCCAGATATGACTTCAGGCCGCTCAGCCTCTATAGTTACAATGCTTCTCGGCCCGTCAAACCAGAAATCTGTTATGTGCGCCTCTTCAAAGTCCATTTTCTTTATTTTCGCTTCCGCTTCCTTTTCATCTAAGAGAAGCGAGGGATCTAGCCTTACTTCTATCCTCTTCTTTTCCTTGTTTACTAAATTCCGTATTATCTCAGAGTTGTCGAGGAAGAAATTCCTATTTTTAGTGTATATAACAATATTTGATACCTCGAAGTTGATATCTTCTATAAGAGATCTGTCTGCTATAAATTCCGTTATTTCTTTTTTTATATCCATATTCCAATGCGAAATATTTATTAGGGCAAAATCTCGACGATTATTTATCCCAAGGTAAATGATAAAGGATTAATTATTACTTGCTCACTACTTTTTGTATCTCTTCATCCGAAAGTTTCTTGTAGCCTTTTTTGTTTATTACTGCTATGTCTACTCCTTCTCCCGTGTAAACATCTCTCCTTATCGATGAGGATATTGCCTTGTATGCCAGTTTGACAGCCTCTTCCTCCGTCATGTTATCTTTGTAATCTCCTTCAAGAACGCCCAAAGCGAATACTCCTCCGCTGCCGGTAACGGTGAATTTATCCTTTCCCTGTCCGCCCGCTTCATCTATTGAGAAAAGCTTTGGAGCGGTGTCATACCCTCCTATTATAAACTCCCCGTAAATCAAATTCAATGAAAGCCTTTTATTGAAAAGAACTGCACTTAAAAGGCTTACTGCCCCGTCAGTGTCCAGTTTTGAACCAGATCTTATTTCGTATAAAGTAAGCTCAGAACGCATCAACCTAACCATGGCTTGCAGGTCTGCAACCATCCCGGCAGTCGTTATTCCTATGCTGCCGCTTATGGCCATTACTTTTTCAGCGTTTTTATTAGCAACTATGTGATCCGCGGTCGCTCGCCTGTCAGCGGCAAGTATAACTCCGTCCTTGTATACTAACCCTAACGTTGTTGTTCCTGTTTTTACTATGCTCATATAAGAATCTTAATATTTTATTTACATTTCCTAATGATTTTGTTAGTATTTAAACTTTTCTCGGACAGTTATTTTTATATATAAGTATTAAGCTTAGAATAACTAATAAATATTATGAAAGCGAGAACTTCCTTCACAATAGACGCAGACGTTGTCGCAAAACTTGATTCTTTGGTTGACAATATCTATTATAGGTCAAAGAGCGAAGCCGTGGAAGACATACTTAGAAAGTATTTTGAAAAGCAGAACACTGCAATAATTTTGTGCGGCGGCGAGTTTAAAGTTAACGGAACTGATTATTACAGGCCTTTGGTTAAACTTGGAGAAGCTACTGTTATAGAAAGGATAATCTCCAATTTACGGGTAAATAACTTCAGGAGCATAATGATTTCCGGTAAAACCGAGCTATTAAAGCAGATTTTTTCGATACTTAAGAATGGAGAGGGCTACGGAGTTGACATAAAATACATCGATGATAATAACTTGAAAGGAAGCGCTAAGGCATTGGAAAGAGTAAAACAGTACGTTGGAACAACTACTTTGTTTGTAACTGGGGATTCTTTATTCGATATTGACCTGAGGGATATGCTCAAATTCCACATGGCCCACAACAGCCCGGCTTCAATGGCGATATGCATGCCACAAGATGTTTCATTTCCAACCAAAGACAAAGTTACATTAAAGGGAAGTAAGATACTAACGTATGAAAAGCTGTCTGAACCAATAAATTCAAAGCTTGTACCAACTTCGATTTTCTTGCTCGATCATGACGTATTCAAATATATCCCTCCGGGAGATCTAGACTGGAATATAAAGACTGATTTATTGCCGCTGCTTGCGAAAGACGGGTTGCTTTTCGGATACATATATAACGGCGGATGGCTGAGCGTAAAGACAAAGGAAGACATTGAAACAGCAAAGAAGCTGATTGAAAAGTGATTTCAAGGGCACACTTTCGCCTTTCATAACAATAAACTTAATGCCGTGAATTTTTCCGGCCCAATCGAAATGCTTAAATCTTTGCGGATGTTTATTTTATTCATGGAATTCAAGGATGTAGAAGAGCCTGTTGAAAAGATTACCAGAGAAGGATCAAGAAATTTCATAAAGATAGGGCTTACAAAGGGAACAGAAGGAGAGAAGGAAATTACATTCATAAGCATAAAGAAAGGCTATACAATGGAAAAAGAAGGAAAGGAAGAAGAGAGGATAAAGACCAGTTTGACTGTCAATTTCGATGAACTGCCTTTACTAATAGATGCATTGCAGAACTTCAAGAATAAATTAGAATCGGGCAGCTTTTCCTAATTAAGTTCCAGGTAGCTTATTAGCTTTATTTTAGGCATCTGTTTTATCTTATTGTTTATTAGGTTTACTTTTACTATGTCCTGCTCCCTGTCTTTGTTAAGCGAGGATTTAGATTCAGGGTCAAATCTGCCAGGGTGCGTTATTATCTCATAGCTTTTATCCTCCGCCATCTTATCTATCTGACATCCTCCCACCAATAAATTGATGGGGTTCCTCTCGGAATTTTTCCGGTTTGATGTCTCCAGGTTCATAGAGTTGCACCTCTGGGGATATCAGTGTTCCCCTTGCGTACATCCCTGTCTG
>JAJZMG010000026.1 GCA_021798355.1 Nanobdellota archaeon
AAGCTAAATGCTTACAGGTTTGAGATAAACTTTTCCAGAGTTATGCCTTCTCCGGGGATAATAAATCTAAGCGCAATAAAATATTATAAGAGCTTAATTAAAGAGCTAAAAAATGCAGGCATAGAACCTATACCGACGTTATGGCATTATACACTGCCGCTTTGGTTCTACAACATACACGGATTCGAAAGGAGGGAAAATTTCACGTATTTTATAAAGTATGTAGACTCATTGCTTAAAAATAATTTGGATGTAAAATATGTTCTTACGATAAATGAGCCAGTAATATATGCATCAAAGGCATATCTATCCAGAGAATACCCTCCATTCAGAAGATCTTATATTATGTTTAACAAGGTATTAAACAACATTCTTTTACTGCATAACCAAGTTTATGATATACTGAAAGCAAATGGGTATACTGTGTCGTTTGCCAATAATTTCATGGAATTTAAAAGCGATACAATATTTTATCCAATAGCAAAAGCTCTGGACTACCTTTTTAACCAAAGGCCATTGCTGCAAACCAGGTTTGATTTTATCGGAGTAAACTACTACAAGACCATAGACGCAATGAGGTTTTTGGCATCTAAAATAAATAAAAGCTCCAAAAAGATTTGGTTTGTGGACCCGGGAGGCATAGGAAGAATAACAGAAAGGGAGTATAGGCTTTTCAAGAAACCTATTATGATAACTGAAAATGGAGTGGATACATTGGATGATAATTACAGGATAAAATTTATTAATGAGCATTTTTCAGAACTTATGAAGGCAAAAAATAAGGGAGTACCTGTATTGGGGTATTTGCACTGGTCTTTTTTAGACAATTTTGAATGGAACTTTGGGTATAACAAGAACTTTGGGATTGTCGGCTTTGACAATACTACAAAAAGAAGAATAATAAAGCCGAGCGCATTTGCACTCAGAGACATAGCTATGAAGTACGGCAAACGAAGGTGATTACTACTTATTTTTGCTTTTTCTCCTTATTGACTTGAACTTAAATTTAAAGCGTTTTGTAAACAATGCAGAAATCGCAGCAAAGAAGTAAAGAAGCCCCGTTTTTATTGCCCCTTCCTTTGAATGCCGTCTATAAGACATCCTAACATGCTGTTTAATGATCTTGAACTTGCCAATCTTCCTAAGCCTTGAAAAGAATTCTTTGTCCTCTGCAACGTCTATCTCTTCATTAAAAAGGCCTGATTTTTTGACTGCATCGGCCATGCAAAAATCGCAACCATAAGCAGCGGGCAGAAATGTAAAGAAGCTAAGTTTTTTGTATACGTATATGAGCTCATTTAGAAACCTAAATTTTATTATGTCCCTTCTTTTAAGGTCTTTTAAACTAAGTTTTGGCCTAGGTTCTATGCAGACTACTTTCTTATTCTTGCTGTCTTCAAAAAAGTTTACTACAGAACTGAAAAGATTCCTTTGAAGTATGTAGTCTGCATCTATTAACGCAAGAATATCCCCTTTTGCCTCCTTTATCCCCGCATTTCTTGCCGCGGAAACGTTTGTTTTCGGTATTCTAACCACTTTTACTTTAAGTTTCTTAAGTATCTTGGGAGTTTCATCTGTAGACGAATCTGCAGCTATAATTTCATAGTTTTTATAAGTCTGCTGCTTTATCGATTTTATCAAATCCGACACATAGCTTTCTTCATTATACACGGGTATAACTACTGAAATTAGCGGCCCTTCTTTCATATTACAAACATCTTTAACAACATAATTATTTAAAAACTATCTATTTTAGCTAAAGAATCTCTTCTAAGTAGCAACAAGAAGCTAAAAAAGGTATTTATCGGCTAAAATCCACTAAAGGATTGAGGTGGTATTATGTCATACACATTCGAGTGTAAGGATATAGGGATGGAATGCGGCTTTAAGACTAAAGCTAAAACTAAAGAAGAGCTCATGCCATTGATAGCAAAGCATGCCAAAGAGAAGCATGGAATGGACCCAGTTCCTCCAGACGTTATGCAGAAAGTGCAAGCCGCTATAAAGGAGAAGAAAGGCTTCTTCTAAATAATTATATTTTTATTTTATTTATTTTAATACAATATTTTCTAAGACTTTTTTGCTGAATTCCTCCCTGCTTTTAAACGGCGGATAAGAGGCGACGTATTTCATCCAGGGATGCTGGATCAACTTGCTGTCTTCTATTATTATATAAGTGGGCTTTGAAAGATGAACTGAATTGTAAAAAAGCTCCATTGCAGTACCCATGCTAGTTTCCGTTAGTATTGCAAGAATGCCGTCGCATCTGTCTATGGCCTTTAGGTCCTCTTCCACTATAAATCTATAGTCAGGATTCTGCACGTATATTTTGCCTTCCACTAATTTGGTGGCGTCTTTTGTATAATTATCGAAAAAAGGGTTAAGCAGGTTTATGTTATACTTTTTCTCTACTGAAAGCTCCCACTCCCTTACCTCATTTTTGGTTACGGTTGGATGTGCCAGATAAAAGGTCTTGCCGCTCTTAAAGTCCGATACCAGTTCGTCAAGACTTTTATAAACGACCATTTTATTGATAGGAGGGCTATATAATAAATACTTTACATAGATAATTTTTCCTACGAAGGATTGCGTCTTAATCTTTTATTTAACTGTCATACCTAAAATCTATAAACCTTTAGTGCTTCCAATAGAATATGCAATTTTATCAAAACCTAAGGGGATTAACGGCCGGATTCAACTGCGCTGACAATAAAAAATCGCAGTCTGCTTTGGAATATATGATGACATATGGATGGGCCATCCTGGCAATAGTCATAATAATTATAATTTTCTATTCTTTAGGGATATTCTCGCCAACCAATAACCTCTCATATTCAGTAACCGGATTCAGCCCATTTACTATTTTATCGCAGGAATGCGGCAATGGTGCGCTGGTATTGGAAGTGGGAAATTCCGCTGGAAGCCCCGTTGAGATATTAAATGCGTCCGTGATAAGCTCAAATGGCATTAAAATCAGCTCGCTCCCGGACATAAATTATTTTGCCGGTATAGACAATAATTTCTTCCTAACTTTTTACAATAGCGCGTGCAAAAGCTCCGATAACTTTTATTCCGCCAGCATAACGATCAATTACGCGATAGATACTCCTGCAGGGGAAGAGAATCTTGTATCAAGGGGATATATAGCTGGCAAGTCCATCACCCAAAGATTAATAACCTTTATCGAATCTGGTTTGCCGGCCGGCTTAAACTGGACGATGGAATACGCAAATGAGATAAAGAATTCTCAGCAAGGCAGTATCTCATTCTTGGATTTAGGAAACCAGCGGTTCTACATAAAAAATACGTCAATAAACGGCGTAACATATTATCCGACTGCCTTTTCCGGGGTTATAAGCGGAAACACCACGTATTTTGACTTTATACCATTAAGGGACATGTTTGTAGCAAACGGCGGAAGTGGGATTCTTTCAGTTGTGAACACATCTAATAACCTAATAATAAGGAATATAAGCGTAAGCAGCAATCCTATTGGGGTAGCAGTTTCTCCAAGCGGAAACCCAGTTTTTGTTACCAACCATGGAAACTCCTTTGTATCGGTTATAAACACCGACATAAATAAGGTTATCGCGAACATAACTGTTGGGGTAAACCCGACAGGCATTACCATGAACATGAATGGCAGTTTTGTGTATGCAACGGTGCTCGGCAACGGTGGGGTTCTGTCTTTGATAAACGCAACGAGTTTTTCAATTGTAAAATCATTTAAGGTTGGAGGCACGCCAGAAAGCATAGCAGTTGCCCCAAGTTCAAAGTTCATATATGTTACGCAAAGCTCATCGAATTCGGTATCAGTCTTAAATTCCTCTTTGGATTTAGTAAAGGTTATACCTGTTGGAGATGACCCTATAGGAATTGCAGTTTCGCCGGATGGCAGGTTCGCATACGTTGCAAATAACCTTTCTAACACCGTCTCCGTAATAAACCTGTCCTCTTACGACGTTATAAAGAACATATCAGTTGGATCCGGGCCTGAATCAATAGCAGTTTCTCCTACTGGAGAATCAGTGTATGTAGTTAACACTTATTCTAATAATGTATACAGGATAAATGCGTCTAGTTATAGGGAGATTTCCATCATAGGCGTAGGCTCTTCCCCATCTGGCTTAACAATAAACCCAAACAACGAATTTGTGTACGTTTCAAACTTTGGTTCAGATACTGTAAGCGTGATTTCTACTTCATCTAATTCGGTTATTGATTCCATAACAGGATTCAAAAGTCCGCAGGGAATAGCAGATGCGCCTTCCGGAAGCAATTAATAAAAGATCTCGTTCAGATACCAACAACTCTTAATATGAGCAGTATTGGACTGACTGCAAATATCACGTTAAGAACGGCTATTATAACTTGTAACCTAACCCTATAAAGCCAAAACGCCGTCGCGGCATATACCGCAGCCAATAGCGCGCCGGACGCAAGAGCAAGCCCAGTGACGAGCGGATAGTTACCTACATTGAAAGCAAAGCCTATCCCCATCAGGACAAACCCTGCACTCCCTACTACACCTATCGGCTCCTTCTTGTAATGTTCTATATGCAGCAGATAAACAACTATAAGCAGCGCTACAAAAAGGACTACGGCGAGAGAGTACAGTACGTTCATTCTTAAGAAAGAAAGCGCTATCCCTACTAGCACTATGATCTCAAGGGCCTGTATCACATGCTGCTTTCCTGCCGTAGCCGATATGAAAAGTATAAAGGCGCCTACTAAGAGAAGTGAATTCTGCGGCAATGACCCGTATGACAGGAAAAACACGGAGTATATGAGTATTATCATCGCCGCTACTGACAGATAAAACAGTAGACTGTCGTATTTAGAATATTTTTTCTTCATCCTGTACTCGACTCAATGAGTGCTTAAATGTTTTTTCGTATCTACTGTCTTTATTTTATATGAATGATATTATACTCACAATCAAAATTTATTCCACTTTTTGGCTTTCTGCCTATAAACCCAAAATAATGGTAAATAGGAGGGAATTATGGTTGCTACTGTTGTTCTTAAAACTTCGATAGCCCCATAAAAATGAGCAGGCGAATCACGCGTATCTAGTAAACCAATATGGAGGTTTCTTACAGTCCGTCTAGATGACATGTCAGTAGTGAGAAATTAGTAAATTCGGTGAACTACCCCAAGCTTCCGCATGGAGCTTCACGCTTCTTCGGAAAAGGTTGTTATCCTCTGCGTGCGTACTACCCAGTTCCTGAGCAACTATTTTATTCTCTTTCGGTCTTACATTCCACAGAGCTAATTTGTGCAAAAGAGATTTCCACTTACAGGCAGGTGTAGCACTTTCGACTTTCACCGAGACCTGCCTTTTACATTTGGTTTTCCCACATTTATATTTTACCGCCTTTCATCCCCTATCTTCCGAAAGGGGAATTCTCGATAGACTTGTTAAAATCAACTTTCTTTTATAGTCTCTGGTAAGAATAAAATTCCTCCGAATAAATTAATTTCAACCCCGATAAGAAATTATCAATTAAACCTTAACCAGGTTTAGACAAAACTTTTAATGTATCTTAAACATTAGAAAAAATAAATGAAAAATTCATTTTTTTACTCCTATGTATCTGTCTCTTCCCATTATAGCTGATTTTAGTAGAATAGGCTGAAAACCTGCCTCCTTTAACAGCTTTAAGAACTCTGGCCTGTCTGTAAGCCTAAGCTCGCTCTTGTCTGGTATGTATGTAACGCCTCTGTTTTTTTCAGCAATAAGATAATGCTCATCTAGAATAGACATCGTTCCCTTTATGGCAGAATATCCCACCCTTACTATTTTGAGGTCATCCCCATTATAACTAGTCAAATGCACAGAACCCACTCTCCAGTGCGCCCTGTCAAACCATGCATCTATTATGCATACCCCTCCTTTGTTTAGCTGTTTGTAGAACCCTACTAAAGTATCTTTCAACTGCTTTAATGTCTTGGCATAACCTATTACACTAAACAGGCAGGTTATAACGTCAAATTTCTTTCTCATATCCAAAGAGGACATGTCTCTCTTTAGGAAATCAACGCCTTTTACGTTCTTTCTTGCGATTTTCAACATCTCTTCATTCAAATCAACGCCTGTGCAGTCATACACTGACTTAAAGTATTTTATGTGCTGGCCCGTTCCGCATCCGACATCTAAAAGGGATTTACCTTCATTGTTTTTGTATTTTGAAACCAATCTGAATATCTCCTCAGATTCTTTAACATAGTCTTTGAAAGAGTAGATTAAGTCATAGTATTTTGCCAATTTTCTGTAAGCGTGTAACTCATTCATATTACAATAATTTTGTGTTAGTATAAATATAATAACCTAGTTGATAAGCTAACCTAAAATATTTCCAATATTGCCTTGAACTCAAATCCAATCAATCATAAATTAATTCTTCGAACTCTCGAACTTTTCCCCTTCTGCTGAGAGTCAATAATTATTGATATTTTACCTAAATTAGCCTCGAGGTATAGTAAAAGTTACCTTGAAAATACCCTTATATAACTGATATATCTATGTGATATTACTTTGGAATCGTATTACGATATTTATGGTATTTAGGGTGAAATTAAGAATGAGATATCATATACCCCTGAAACAAAATGGGGCAGCCGGGATTTGAACCCGGAACATCCAGAGCCCAAGTCTGGCATCATAACCAAGTTAGATCACCGCCCCTCCTAAGGTAAAAGATGGACATTATTAATATAATAAGTATTCTGTTTTTAATTATTTGAACTTTTAAGCTTAATCTTTCTTTCCTCCTCTGAGATATTACTTAAAATAAGCTCGCCGAGTTTAACTTCCTTTTCATTTAGCTTAGAAAAAGAGTAAAACTTTTCATCAGTTCTTTCGAAATAGAAACTTGCACCGGAAAAAAAAGTTATTCTTTCGTCAGAGATATAAAATTTGTTTATTTCATTCCTCACAGTTAGAAAATAATCTATAAAATTACTGGAACTATTGTAAACTAGAGAATTCCTGCTCTCTTGTTCTATGTCTTTAATATATGAGTCTAGAATTCCATTTTTCTTTGATTCTCCTAATTTGATTAGGTCCGAGACCAATATGTCCTTCCCTATAAATTTTCTTAGAAGAAACAGAGAATCTATATATTCTTTGTTGTATATTTTTTCAAAATCTGGTAGTAACCCATATTTTTCAAAGGACTGTGAATCTATAGAAACCTGCTCTGCGGGGATTTGGAGTATAGCATCAAGTCTCTTTGCCTTGTCCAGCAAGAGAGAGGCCAAGGAATTAAATTTTTCGTTATACCTTTTTAGGTCCATTTATTGAGTAGAATCAAACTAGTATATAAATATTACAGAAAACTGACAAATTTTTTGTAATTTTTACAAATACTACCATTAAAATTTAGTAACTGTGACTTAAAGAGCGGATATAGTTTACCCTCTCCCAACTATCGGAAGTGCTTAAATAATGTATTAAGTCTGCTGCTGTGCTTATCTGTTTTTTACTCATGATTTCGCAGTTATCAGAGATCACTTTATAAAACCCTTTTAGGTTGTCTTCTTCTGAATTTTCAGGGATATTGCCAAATTTATAATTTTGTTTTAATTCCTTTATATTGTATATAAATGACAGATTCTCTGCTATTTCCTCAAGTTTAAACCTGTCTGCAGGATCTAAGCGTTTACTCAAATCGCTAACAAAACCATTTAGATTATTAACAAAATAAGGTTCATGATTCTCTTTGCAACTGCTATCAAGTTGAAATATCTTTGTTAATAATTGCTTCCTTGGACCTGAACAAGTCTCTGCTATCCTAGAAAGCAGGGTATTTTCTAGTTTATTTTTTATATAAACCATTAAAGTGTATGAATAAAACTAGTATTTAAACCTATTCTTGAGTAATTAATTGCTAAAAATTACTCCATATTTGAGAAGTTTATTATATTATCTTCATCCAACGTTCCTAAGAAAACCGCTCTGCAGCAGTACCTTTTTATGCCTAGTCCATCAAGCACTTCTTTTGGGGATTTCTCAGTTACCTCCGCTTTATACTTTTCCCAGTACTGCGACAAAGGCTTCCCACAACTGTAACATCTCATCGGTATCATATCATTTCTATAACTGTAACTGTTCTCATTATACCAGGCATTTTCCTTATTTTTCTAACGAATTCCTGTATATCATGTGTTGCCTTGGTATTTATAATAAAAATTGCATCGTACTCTCCGTAAACCAAAAAAGACTCGGTAACTTCTGAAAATTTTTTGATACTTGCAAAAGTCTTTTCTGTTTTTTCTGGAGCAATATTAACCAATACAACAGCTTTTACCATTGCTATTTAATGTCAAATCAATATATTTAAGCTTTATGCAACTATATTATTGAAGCAATATGATAGTAATAGACGTAGAAACATCAGGAACCGATCCCTACAAGCACTCGATATTAAGCATAGGCGCAATAGATTTTTCTAATCCTGAAAGACAATTCTACCAAGAATGCCAGATTGAAAAAGATAAAGAGTACACGGAAGAAGCCTTGGGTGTAAATGGTTTTAAAAGAGAAGAATTGAATGATCCTAAAAAGAAAACTTTAGAAAGCGTTTTAAATGAATTTATAGTTTGGATTAAACCAATAAAGGACAAAACGATTGGCGGGCACAACGTAAATTTTGATGCCAGTTTCCTTAACTACTCATTTAAAAAATACAATATAGGCTTTTCATTCGGCCACAGAGTTATAGATACCCATTCTCTCGTTTATGCTTCTATAATTTCCAGAGGCCTCAATGTGCCAATAAAAAATGAAATGACCGATATAAACTCAGATTATGTATTTAACTACGTTGGTTTACCGGCTGAATCCAAGCCTCATAATGGACTAAACGGAGCAAAGATGGAAGCAGAAGCGCTATCCCGACTTATACTTGGCAAAAACTTACTAGAGGAATACACTAAGTATAAAATACCTCCTATCTTTCAAAAATATAAGGTGTAAAATTAAAATAAAGATATTTATCTTCCTATAAACAAATCTTTAAAATGCGGTCATAGTATAGTGGTAGAACATCAGCCCTCCAAGCTGAGAACGCGGGTTCGAATCCCGCTGACCGCATATTTGTTAAGTTTATGTAAAGATACGATTAAATTTTAATAATTAGTTAAGATATCATGACAAAAAAGTATGAAATTGTAATAATTGGTGCTGGGGTTGTAGGAACTGCAAGTATGTATGCCCTCAGCAGGTATTCTGATTTTAATGATGTACTAATAATAGAAAAGGAAAAAGATGTTGCATTGCTTAACTCAAACAGCAACAACAACAGTCAAACCCTGCATTCCGGTGAGATAGAGACAAATTATTCTATAGAAAAGACCAAGGAAACAAAAGAGAACGCAAAATTAGTTGTGAGCTATGCTAATAAAGAATTAAGCGAAGATGAAAGAAAGAACATTATACAGAAATGCCAAAAAATGACACTTGCTGTTGGAAACGAAGAGATAGATAAGCTTGAAAAAAGATACGACTCTGAATTCAAAGAAATATTTCCTTATGTTAAAAAACTAGATAAAAAGGAAGATATAGCAAAGGTAGAACCTAATGTAGTAAAAGGGAGAAAAGAAAATGAAAATTTACTTGCGCTTTTTACGGATAATGGATACATGGTTGACTACCATAATCTTTCGAAATCATTTTTGGACATAGCACTCCAAAAAGACTCATTTAAAGCAAAGTTTAATGAAGAAGTTAAGGAAATAACAAAAACATCAGCCGGCTACATAATCAAATCGGGAAAAGAAGAGATACTCTCTGATTCGGTTCTTGTAACTGCTGGTGCATACAGCCTATTCTTTGCTAAAAAATTGGGCTACGGCAATAATCTAGGTATATTGTCTGTAGGGGGTAAATTCTACTATTCGAAAAAGGTCTTAAACGGAAAAGTTTACAGAGTTGAAAGAGAAGGTATTCCTTTTGCAGCTGTTCATGGGGACCCGGATATTACCAATCCAGATATAACGCGATTCGGACCGACCGTTAACATATATCCTGAACTTGAAAAAGGCAACTTGTATTCAATGCCTGATTACTTCCATTCTTTGAACTTTAATGAAGCTACTGCCAAAAGCCTAGAAAATATACTTTTTGACAAGACTATCTCAAAAATAGTCAAAGAGAACTTAATTTATTCGATACCTTTTATTGGAAAAATACATTTTACTAAAAATGAAGTAAATAAGATAGTGCCTTCATTAAAACCGGAAGACCTTCAACTTGCACGCAATGTAGGAGGGATAAGACCTCAAATAATAGACACAAATAAAAGAAAGCTTGCTTTAGGGGGAACTGCAATAGAAGGCGATGGCGCTTTGTTCTCGGTAACGCCTTCTCCTGGTGCAACTTCCTGCTTGAAAGAAGCAATGGATAATTGCCTTTATCTAGCGGATTACAATGAAAAGCAGTTTTACTTAGAAAAATTCAAACAGGACTTGGATTATAAGTTATAACTCGGCTACAAGTATACCATTTTAATGATTAAAAAGCCAAATAGGATATGGATGTATTGTTTATAGGCAGGTTTCAGCCATTTCACAAGGGGCACATTAATACCATACTTTCGCTAGCTAAAAAGGCGGATAATACAAAAATAGTAATAGGAAGCAGGCAGTTATCATTCGCAAAACGAAACCCCTTTACTTTCGAAGAGAGGAAAGAAATGGTTGAAAAATCTTTAAAAAAAGAAAACTTAAAAAATTTTTTGATTTTCGGAGTAGAAGACAAAAAGTCACATAAAGAATGGTTTAATAACCTGAAAAATACCGTTGGTTACTTTGACACGTGCTACACTGGAAATAAACTTGTAAAAAAGATTTTAACGGAAAATCATGAAGAAGTAAAAACAGTGCCACATTTTAAAAGAAACCAATTCTCTGGAACAAAAATAAGAAAACTAATTGCACAAAACAAAAAAGTGGATATATTCCTACCGCCTGAAACATTGAGAGTAATTCAAAAAATTGATGGAATAGAACGTATAAAAAACATATATAAAAGTGAAGGGAAAAGAACATTCACAATCGGACACTCCACAAGGAATGTTACTGATTTTATAGATATCATTAAGGAGTATGGGATTGAAGAAGTCGTAGATATCAGAACAATACCCAAATCCAGGCACAATCCCCAATTTAATTCTGATTCTTTAAAAGAAATTTTATTTAAGAATAAAATCAGGTATAAACAAATTAAAGAGCTAGGAGGATTGAGGCGGACTAATAAACATTCAATAAATACATTTTGGAAGAACAGTTCTTTTAGAGGATTTGCAGATTACATGCAAACTGCGGATTTCAAAAATGGTTTAAAGAATCTCATTGAATTATCTGATAAAAATAGGACTGCTATAATGTGCGCAGAGATATTGCCCTGGAAATGCCATCGTTCACTTGTAGCAGATGCCTTGGTTTCAAAAGGCTTTTCAGTAACACATATAATAAACCACAATGAAACCTTAGAACATAAAATAAACAAACATGCTAAGGAGTACAAAGGCTGCTTAGTATATAAATAAAAATTTATTTGTTTGAGTATTCCTCTTCTTTGTCTTCTTTTACTTCTAATTGTATTCCTGACTTACTGAAAAGGTCAATAGTGTCCTTGTCATCGTGATATTTTTTGAATGCGACAACTCTTTTTACCCCAACTTGGACAAGTATCTTCGCGCATGTAAAACAAGGCTCCATTGTTACGTAAACCGTTGAACCGTCAAGAGAAACTCCAAATTTTGCCGCTTGAGTTATAGCATTCTGTTCAGCATGAATAGTCCTAACGCAATGTGTAGTTATTTCCCCAGTATCATTATCATATTGCTTCCTTAAAAGGTGACCAACATCGTCACAGTGCGGCATTCCTTTTGGGGAACCAGCATAGCCGGTAGTCAAAATCCTGTTTTCTTTGACTACAACACAGGCCGCATGCCCTCTGTCACATGTTGATCTTTCTGCAACCTTTTTAGTTATTTCAGTAAAATACTCATCCCATGAAAGCCTTGCCATTTTAATTCAATGTTTTTTGGCCTTCCTTCCAGTTAACGCCGCATAACCCTCCGGTCTGCAAAGCGCATAGAACGCGAAATGTTTCATCTGTACTTCTACCCACATTGTCATCCGTAACGACCATATATTTTACAATACCTTCTGGATCAATTATAAACAATCCTCTGTGAGCATTTCCACTCTCCTCATTGTAAACGCCGTATGCTTTGCTTACTGTACCTAATCTGTCTGCTAAAATAGGAAAATTGACCTTAGATATCCTTTTGTCACTTTCAGCCCAGGCTTTATGTACGTATACGCTGTCAACGCTCGCGGCAACTATCTCAGTATCCTTGTCTTTGAATTTTGTATAGCCATCTGCAAATCCTTCCAACTCTGTAGGACATACGAATGTAAAATCCGCTGGATAAAAGAAAAATACCAGCCACTTTCC
>JAJZMG010000013.1 GCA_021798355.1 Nanobdellota archaeon
ATTTAGGGATGCAGTTACCTCCTGCGTTGTTTATAGATCATGGGCAGCACTACGATGAAACAATGAAAATGCTAGAGGACATAAGCAAGGACTGGGGTTTTAAGATGGTATATGCAAAGAACGAAGACGTAATTAAAAACGTGGATAAGAATAATAACATAAAATTAAGTAGTCTTAATAAGATGAATCAAGATGAGGCTAAGAGGATAGGTTTCAGCGGAGAGGAATTTGAATACAGTTTAGAGACTGAAATCGGGAATCATTTGCTTAAGACCGTTGCGATGAACTTGGCAATTGAAAAATATAGATTCGATGCTCTTTTTACAGGTGTAAGGTGGGATGAAAATGACGCAAGGTCTATGGAAGTCTTTATAAGCCCAAGGACTCATCCTGATCATGTAAGAGTACAGCCAATATTGCCATTTACAGAGAGGAATGTCTGGGAATACATTTTCAAATATAAATTGCCTACTCATCCGCTCTACAAATTAGGGTATAGGTCAATAGACGGCAAGTTAGATTCAAAGAAAACAAGTGATTTGCCTGCTTGGGAGCAAGATCTTGAGCACACTAAAGAAAGAGCCGGAAGGTCACAAGATAAGGAGGGAGTAATGGAAAAGCTTAGACTTTTTGGTTACATGTAAAATGGAACGGTCTTTATCTGAGCTATTGGCAGGCTCACACGAACAATCATTGTATGATGTAGTCATAGGTTCAAAGAAGGAAAGGGATAAAGGGCTTTTAAGCGTAAATAAAAAATATGTTAGGCTTTTTTCAGATAATTCTGTCAAATACTGTATAAATTCAAAGTACTTTGAAAACGGGAAAAAACTCAAAAAAGTTATTTACTCTGTGATACAAAGTGCTTTTAAGGACTACAAGCAGAGCGGAATAGAGAACATTGAAATTCTTTTAAATTATTATCATGAAGCCGAACGTGTAAAAAAAATTAAAAAAGAACTGGAAGATACTTATGATCTAATTGCTACCGACGCAGGTGTCTATAAAGAACCGTTTTTGGGAGAAGCTCTTGAATTTTCTATTAACAATTTATCAGTTAAAGAGATTCCTAGGAATTCATTCAACAAGTCCTTCGAGAATTCCCCTTTCGGAAGATAGGGCATGAAAGGCTGTAAAGTATAAATATGAAAAAATCAAATATCATACGTAAAAGGCAGGTCTTGGTGAAAGCTGAAAGTGCTACACCTCGCTGGGGAAACTCAGTAAAGTCTCTTTTGCACAAACGTCTTGTGCGATGTAAGACCGAAAGAGAAACAGGTTGCTCAGGAACTGGGCAGTATGCACGCAGAGGATAACAGCCTTTTCCTAAGAGGCGTGAAGCCACAGGTGGAAGCTTGGGGCAGTTCACAGTATTTATCAAAGTATTGTATGGCCTGGTAGCTTAGCCCGGTAGAGCACTGCTCTTATATGAGTATGCTCCAACATTTTAGGAAAAGCAGGGGTCCCGAGTCCAAATCTCGGCCAGGCCACTATTATTTGTACCGCTTATTTTTTAGTCTCATCAAAGGAGAAAATTAATAAATTAAGTACATTAAGCTATTATAAATTGAACAGATAGATTTCTGCTAATGAAACTCTAAGGTTTGGGTCAAAAGTCGATAGTAGCTGCCATTATAGCTTCGCTTTTCGAACTATTACCTTAACAGATAGCTTTATAAATAGAACTGTTCTTATAGATGAATAGAGGAATGATGTTAGGGGGTTCTAGTGAGAGTTTATTGTTGATTCAAACATTCTCTTATTGGATTTCTGAACTTCATTCTTAAGGAGGAATATGGCAAAGTTCGAAAGAAGAATGTATAAAGCTGTATGTTCCGATTGTGGGAAAGAGACGGAAGTTCCTTTCCAGCCACAAGAGGGCAGACCAGTTTACTGCAGAGACTGCTATAGCAAGAGAAAAGGAACACAGTAATTCCTATTTTTAGCTAAATAGCAAAACTTTAATTATTTTTTTATATTATTATTTTATTAACTAATCCTCAACTGTTCTAAGTTGCGGAAAAGGTATAACTTCCTTTATGCTTTTTGAATTCGTTCCTATCATCTGCAATCTATCAATTCCTATGCCTACACCACCGGCGGGAGGCATACCATAGCCCATTGCTTCTATAAACTCCATATCGAATTCTTGCGTTTCATCTATCCCTCTGTTTTTTCTTTTTGCTTCTTCTTCAAACCTGCTTATTTGGTCTATTGGGTCATTTAACTCAGAAAATGCATTTGCAATTTCCATGCCTGCTATATAAAGTTCAAACCTGTATACAAATCTAGGATCATCGGGCGTTTTTTTGGCAAGAGGCGAAACTTCAATAGGGAATCTAGTGACAAATATAGGGTTTACTATCTGGTCCGACACTTTGGCCTCAAATAAAGCGTTTACAGCCTCTCCATATGAGCTTACTTTGCCGTCAATTTGTTTCCCCCTTTTGATAATCTCCTCTTCACTATCTACTCCTATATTCTCTTTTACCATCTCTTCCATTGTTTTTATCTGGAATTTGGACAGATCCAGTGTTCTTTCCCCGAATTTTACTTGATAGGTTTTATTTGCCGCATACACTGATTCCTTTACTATCTCTTCTGTAAGCCCAAGCATAGTGCTTAGATCACCATAGGCTTGGTAAATTTCCATCATTATGAATTCAGGATTATGTCTAGTATCGACACCTTCGTTTCTGAAGTTCTTGCTTATATCAAATACTTTTTCAAATCCTCCCACCAAAAGACGTTTGAGATAAAGTTCCGACGCTATCTTCAAGTAAAAATCCCTATCAAGAGAATTATAGTGAGTTATAAATGGTTTTGCGTTTGCTCCCCCCGGTATTGGCTGCAGTATTGGTACAGTAACTTCAATGAAATTTTTATTTTTCATTATATCTCTTATTTTTGAAAGCATTATGCTGCCCTTTTGTATTTTTTCCAAGGACTCTCTATTTATTATGAAATCTAAGTATCTCTTCCTGTATCTTTTTTCAGTGTCTTCAAGTCCGTACCACTTAGAAGGCATCGGCAGTAGCGATTTGCTTAGCATTGTCATTTTTTTTGCGTCAATTGATATTTCATTTGTTTTTGTCTTTACTACCGTCCCCTTTACTCCTATTATATCCCCTGCATCAAGTTCTTCTGCAATCTTTTTTGATTCTTCATCAACGTGCTTTTCCGAGAAATAAATTTGTATGCTCCCCTTCTCATCTTGAAGGTCTATAAACTTTATTTTTCCATGGTCTCTCTTTGCTATGATTCTGCCTGCTACCGCAGTGTCTTTACCTTCAAGCTTTTCAAAGTTCTCCTTTACATCTATAGAATGAAGTTCTACATCGAATCTGCTGCCGTATGGCTCTGTGCCTTCTTCCTTTAGTTTCTCTAGTTTTTCCAGCCTTTCTTTGTCAAATTTAAATTCCATGGTACTGTAAAAACATTGTTACTAATAAAAGTAAGCCAACAGCCACGGAATAGCCAAATATGCCCTTTTTTATGCTTTTGTCCTTTGATATTAACCCTATAAACCCTTTTTCAATTATCGCTGCGAATATTGATATACCTAATAGCATCGCAGTGTAGCTTGCACTTATCTCATGCCCTAAGAACAACGTTCCTAAAGCAAATGCTGCACCCACTATATTTGCAAGTGCGGATAAGAACATGTCCACTACAAGCAGATTTGGCGCAACAACTGCAACTATCCTAGAAACAGAAATCACTACAAAGAACACGGCAGCAAATTCCAATGTCTTTATCAATGGAAATGGGTTATCAGGTCTTTCAGCTTTTTTATTTATTTCTTTCTTGCCGATCAAGTAAATAACTAGTAAGCTTATGACTGATACTGAAACTACAGGAATCATATAATAGATTATTTTAGAGGATAAGGTTACAATATATATTATAAGCAACGCCTGGATTAGAACCATTGGTATGTTTGCCGCGACAATAACATTATAAACTACAGTTTTTCCAAGTTTTTTGAATCTATTTCCCAAGTTTATCAAAGCGAAGGTTATTGTTGTACCAGTTATTAAACTACCTATAACAGTTGAAACAAGGAGCCCGGATTTTGAAATTCTAAGTATTGCATATTGCAGGAAGAAAACCGTGCCTACTAATGCTACAAGCAGCCAAAATTGAAAGGGATTAAAGAAGCCGTAAGGGCCCATATAACTATTTGGAAGTAAAGGAAGTATGACAAAAGAAATTATAAGGAGGTTTATTGCAGCTATCATTTCACTTTTCTTTATAGAATTTATAAAGTAGAGAAATTCTCGCTTATAAAAGCTTATCGCCGTTATAAGTATAACTATAACTATTGCATACTGGTAATGGCCCAACCCTACAAGCATTCCTGATAAGAAAAGTATCATTGAGCTTATGTATGTTGTCGCACCCGGATTTTTAGTTTTAGCGTTTTTTTCAAGGTAAATTGCACTCGAGAAAGCAATCATGACGGCAAATCCTGCTATTATAACCGCAGAAGAATTTAACATTTCATAAAAAATTGCAAACACGTCACCTAAAAGTGCTATAAATATTGAGGTTCTGAATCCCATAAATATTTTGACCCCTTTTTGCATTCTATATTCATTTTCAAGGCCAAAGATTGCACCCAATGCTATTGAAAGCACTATATACTCGAAAGTCAAATCTATATTCATTCTTATTCTAAGAAATATGCATTAATAAAGTTTGTTTAAAGCCTTTACTTATTATACAAATTTATGAATTTTTCCGCGGCCTTTTCCCACGTTATACTATCAAGTTCCTTGTATGCATTTTTTGATATCTCTTGATCTATTTGCTTATGATTTAAAACCCCTAATATTAAATCTGCCATCTGTTCAGTATCCCAGAAATCAACTTTAAGCGCATTTCTTATGATCTCCGAAACCCCTGATTGTGTAGACACTATTGTCGGCACCTTCGAAGCTATAGCCTCAAGGGCTACTATACCGAAAGGTTCAGATATGGAAGGCATTACGAATACGCTTGCAATAGAGTAAAGAATTTCCATCTCTTTATCAGGTACTCTACCTAGGAAGATTACCTTATCAGAAAGGCCTAGTTTTATAGATAAATTTATCAAATTAGGAAGTTCTGGGCCTTCTCCAATTACGTAGAGTAAAGCACTTTCATCCTTCTCAGATACTATTTTGAACGCCTTTATTAAATTGTCTATCCCCTTTTGAACAGATAACCTGCCTACATACAGTACTATCTTTTGTTTGCCGTTCTTTTTAATGCCCTTAAATTTCTCTCGGTTTATAGCGTTATAAACAACACTTATCTTTTTTTCGTCAGCTTTGTACAAGCTTATTATCTCTTCCTTTAGCCTCCTGCTTACAGTTACAACAATATCCGCACGGTCTATTAACGCCTTCTCTTCCTCAACGATCTCATTCCATGGCTTTCCAGCAGTTCTGTCGTATTCTATGCTGTGTATAGTCGCAATTAATTTCTTTCCCGTTCTTTTTTTAAGTTCTATAGCGGCTCTACCCGTTACCCAGTCATTCGCGTGTATAATATCAAAGTCTATTTTATTAGATAATTCCAGCGCCTTTTTTTTGTATTCTTCTACCTCGTTTAAAACGTCTTTATACAACCTTGTTTCTTCGTTGTTAGTGTCTGTTTTTTTACCGCTTAGAGCATACACTCCCTCAAAAAGTTGGCTTTCAAATGTGAAGAAGTTTACACCTCTCACCTTGATATGTTCTTTAAATGGAAGTATTACATTTACTATTACTCCCTTATCAGAAAGTGCTTTTACAATATTATAGGAATGAGTACCTAAACCCCCTACGGATTGCGGAGGGAACTCCCATCCCAAGAAAAGAACTTTCATGTTGTTTCTGTAATTTTGTGTGTTATTACTAACAATAACATGTTTTTTATTCTTTAAATACAATAAACTTAATGGAAAAATTAAGTGAGTTTAAAAGTCACATCCCGGAGAGTATCTATGCAAGACTTGAAAAAAGAGTAGAATCTCTAATGCCCCCTCAAGCAGATTCAGTTAGAGTTGGTTTGTTCAATGGTAAAAATATAATTGTTTCCGCGCCAACTGCCTCAGGCAAAACATTAATAGCAGAGATGGCAATTTTAAATTCCTTTTTATCCGGCAAAAAATCAATTTATCTTGCTCCGTTAAGAGCTCTGATATCAGAAAAATATGAAGATTTCATAAAAGAGAATCCAGACATAAAAGCAATATTGTCTATAGGAGATTACAATGAAACGGACTACAACATAGATAAATATGACGTTATTTTTGCATCTACAGAAAAATTCGACAGCATAATACGGAATTCTTTACATAAAATAGGCAATATAGGCTGCATAATCTATGATGAAGTGCATTTGTTGTCAGATATTGGCAGAGGGCCTACTTTAGAGTTTCTGATAACATTAAATAAGCTTTTGTTTCCGAATGCCCAAATAATAGGATTAAGCGCAACTATAGGAAACTCAGATGAGCTAGCAGATTGGCTGAAGGCAGAACTGGTTAAAAGCGACTTTAGGCCCGTTAAGCTTTCGAAGAAAAAGTACTTTGAGGGAGAATTAATAAACGGAAACATTGAGAAATTAAACAGCGGCTATGAGGACCCGCTATCAAACATAGCAGCATGGCTTTTTAAAAACAATAAACAAGCTCTTGTTTTCTCGCAAAATAAAAGAAATGTAGTCTCGAATGCAAAGACCGTTTCCTCCTTAATTGGCGGTAAACTTTTAGAAGATGACAAGAAAAAGTTACTTTTAGTATCAAAGGAGATACTGGGAGTATTGGACAGGCCTACAACACAGTGTGAAATATTAAGCGAGCTAGTAAAAAATGGTGTAGCGTTTCACCATGCAGGTTTGGTAAATCGCCAAAGAAAAATAATTGAGGATAATTTCAAAAAAGGTCTGATTAAATTTATAGTTGCTACGCCTACGCTTGCAATGGGCGTAAACCTTCCAGCAAACACTGTTATTATAAATTCAATACGAAGGTATGGAGACTACGGGATGGAGTTGTTACCTGCTATAGAAATAGAGCAGATGATGGGAAGGGCGGGCAGGCCAAGATACGACAAGGAGGGGAATGCAATAGTCATCGCAAGGAATGAGGGGGAACTTGAGATAATAGACGAGAAGTATTTCAGCGGAGAAGTCGAGCCAATAACCTCAAAATTTAATAGCGAGATAGCTATAAGAAAGTACACGCTCAATCTTTTCTGCTTGGGTATATATGACAAAGAAGATAAAATTTCTGATTTCTTTGGCGAAACTTTTATGCATTTTAGCGGCATAGAAGTATACGAGAAGATAGAAGATGCCATGTCGTTTTTGGAGGAAAATGGTTTCATAACGGATAATAAAAATAAAATAGAGGTTACCAGAATGGGTAAACTTGTAAACTCCTTATATATTGATCCATTAACAGGCTCTCTCTTCATAAAATTTATAGAAAGGATAAAAAAGAAGGAAAATGTAGAAGAACTAGATCTTATGCATGTTCTTTTCTGCAGTGAGGAATTTAGAAATATAAGAACAAATCAAAAAGAATTCCAGAAATATGAGGAAGAAAGCTATGAACTTGATTTATCCGCAGACGAAAATATTGTTGATTATGAAAGATTTATATCTGCCATCAAAATGGCACATGTCATGCAGGATTGGATTTCTGAGAAGAATGAAAAATACATGGAAGAAGAATACGGGCTTTTGCCAGGAGAGTTTTACAACATACTTGAGAATACCAAATGGCTCATCTACTCATTAAATGAAATTAGCAAAGTTATGCAGTTAAGACGAAAAGATATGAATGATATGGGGATACGGATAAAGAACGGAATAAAAGCAGAGCTTATCCCTTTAGTGTCTGTGCCTGAAATTGGTAGAGTCAGGGCAAGAAAGCTTTATTCTATTGGAGTAGTTTCTTTGAAGTCATTGAGGGAAGCAAGTTTGGAAAGACTAAGCCAAATTCTAGGAAAAGGTGTTGCACAGAAAGTTTATGCGTATCTACACAAAAATGAGAATACTTTACTTGGATAGAAAAGTATTTGTTTAGAACATCTAATAATAAAATATGAAAATACTTGCAGCTTCAGATATACACGGGGATTTACAGGCGGCACAAGCACTCGCTAAGAAAGCCAAGAAAGAAAAAGCCGATTTGATAATACTTGCCGGTGATTTATCAATATTTGGAAACGGCTTAGAAGGCTTGCTTAAACCGTTTAAGGATGCTGATAAAAAAGTGGCATTAATCCCCGGCAATCATGACAGCGAAGCGGATATTTTTATGTTAAAAAAACGTTACCCTGACACCATATATGATCTGCATAATTATTCATTTAAGATTGGCGATGTCGGGTTTTTTGGTTGTGGCTTAGCGAATATTGGGCCGAATGAGCTTTCAGAGGAGGAGTTATACAAAAGAATACAAAATTCATATAACTACATAAAAAACTCAAAGAAGAAAATTATGGTAGTTCATGTACCTCCTTATAATACTAAATTGGATAAAATAGGACATAGCATGAAGATAGGCAGTACTGCTGTAAGAAATATGATAGAAAAAACAAAACCTGATATTTGCATATGTGGGCATGTGCATGAGACTTTTGGGCTCGAAGAAAAACTTGGAAAAACAGATATAATAAATGCCGGCCCAAGGGGAAAGATAATCGAAATATAGCTCAATAATTATAAATAGAGGTAGGCTTCAGTTAAATAAATGAAAACAACATTAGTATACGGTTTATTTGTATTTTTCATGGTAGCTATACCTATTACAATATACTCAGATTTTACTTTTTCTTTAGGAGTAACAGGTCAGTTTGTATTAGGGCTGACCTATTTAATTATTTTGGTCGGCTTGTGTTATTATACTTTGTCAAGTAGTGTTTATAAGGAGCATGGTTGGATTTTAACTATAAATTTGCTCTTGTTAATTTTGTCACTGGTCATCCTTATGTTTTAAACTCGCCAAAAGATAAATATCCCTTAATTCTTAAGATATAGTGGGCCCATAGTCTAGCCTGGACAGGACTGATGGCTTCGAATGCCTTCAGGTGGAAGTAACCATCTGACAAGGGTTCAAATCCCTTTGGGCCCTAAGTTTTTATATTAGTTTGACTCTAATTTCAATATGGAAAGTTTTGATAAGAAAACAGAAGTTAAAGGGGAAGTTTCCGCTCTGCTTAATCTACTTATTGAAAATAAGAAGGAAGGGCTTGCATATATTCATGCAATTGTAGATGGACAGAGTTTTAATTACAAAAGCTTGCAGAAGAAAGAATTTAACCATAGGAAGTACACTTTAGAAAGCTCTCTTTTAGAAATAGCAAAAACATTAAATCAGTATGTACAACAATGTGATACGCTCTCATTTGGTAATAACCTTCATGATGGTTTAAGATGCTACCTTGTAAGACCTTATCTTAATGAGGAGTTTTTTTATCTACTTGATCAGACTATCGAGGATATTGCGGATATATATAAAATAGATTTAAATCTAAATAATCTGTTTTTAGATACAAATAACTCCAAAAAAGTTTTTAAAGATTACGGTAGAAAAGAAAAAATAAGAGATAGTTTAAAAGAGATAATTGAGATAGAATCCATGAATGAATTTGTATCAGATTTAGAAGGTACTGTCGACTTTGTAAGGGAAGTTAATCTATCGACATATAAAAAAATATAAATACTTAACAATCATCTTGTAGTTATGGGTTTAGATGATTCAAAAAAAAGTATATCAAAGTTGTTTTTGCACGACAAGCCGTTTCTTTTGCTAAGGGCTATAAATGAAAGCAGGCAACCAGTTTATGCTACTATGATTTCAAAGAAAATAGACTGCAGTTACGCTTACATAGTCAGATTGATAAAAATAATGAGTAAGATGGGGTTAATCTATTTTGATGGAAGCAATCACAAAAAAATAATAAACCTTACACAAAAAGGGAAAAAGGTCTTTAAGCTTTTATCGGAATTGGATTAATTTGCTCTATCGATTGACTTCGCGTATTCCTCTATTTTACCCAGCATTCGATCTATTATATAGGGTTTTATAAAACTCGTTATTATTTCATCAAGTTTAAGGTTTTCCTTTATTCTGTATAAACTGTTTCTTTTTTCAACTAATCCAACTGCTATTAGTTTCCTTAAATCTCTTAATATGTTTGCATATACTATTTTTATCTTCCTTTTATAAAGTTCTTTTATTATTTCGTAGCTGTCCAGTCCTTCTGGTCTTTTTTTTCTAGCTTTTAATAGTATGTCTAGTAGATATACTATAGCTATTCTGCTTTCTCCAGGACTTACTAAACCCAAAGAAATACAGAATCTCCTTATATTGGTATTATAGTCATTTGTTGGTCTCTCAAATTCATTTAATGCTATTCCGCTTAGTGGCCTATCTTTGAACAGTCTCTCTTTTATTTTTTTATTTTCTTTATTATCCATGAATATTATTTCTTAGAGTCATCTTGTGAATATAATTTGTTTTGTAGCTGAAGTACATCATCTTTTGTTGCAAAAAGTGAAAGACTGTTGTTTACTCTGTTAATAGTTCCCTCTGTTTCTGAGATTCTCTTATTCAAATCGTTTATTCTTGCGCTTAAGTCCATAAACTTGTTCATATTCGAATTTATCTGGTTGAACATTACTTCTATTTTAGATGATTGGGAATTAATTCTATTTTCGCTTTCTTCTACATTTTTATAAGCGTTTTCCACGTTTTCAAACAGTTTAGACGCATTTTTTACTACCGACAGCGAATTTACTCTGTTAGACAGCTCAGTAATAGATTTTGAAAGGTTGTTATTTGTATCTACTATCTTTTCAATTTCCCCCGAGATTACTTCGGTTTTATCCTGCGTTTTTCTTAGTTCTATCACCAATTCTGCCGGATTATAAGAAGTTACAGTGGATAAAGTCGATCTTGCCGTGTTCATAAAGTCATTTATATGGTTCTGAGTGTCGTTTATTCCTTTTTGTATATTCTCAAATTCGCTGCTTACTGTTTCCATCTTGAGATTTAACCCATTTATTTCAACCGTAAGCGAGTTTACAGTGTTGATCACTTTGTCAAATTTAGTTTCTGATTCTACTTTGTATTTTTTAAGTTCATTTATATCATCTGAAAATGAGCTTATACCCGGTAAAGACGAATATACAGTCTCATTTAGTTTATCAAGCCTCTGTTGAAGCTCATTGTCAGCCGCCGACAAGTTTGAAGCCGTGTCTTTTATGTTTGTCATCACTACCCCGTATTGACTTGAGAGCGTTGATATTCCTTCTTCTATTCTTTTGAAGTTATCGTTGTAATCTTTATCTTTCAGGTTTATGGCCTTTGCAACGCCGTTGAAGTTTTCTATCGATTTGTTAACATTTTCAGACAGCTCCTCGATATTTGAGTGAATGAAATTGAATGAATCATTTAATTTGTTTATCTTTGCAGCTGCATCATTGTACGCACCGTTCATTTTTTCTATGGAGGAATTAAAGGCAGATATGGCGCTATTTAGCGCATTTGATAGATTGGACACTTCCGAATTTATCTTGGCAATTCTGCCTTCAAGCTCTGTTGTATTATCAAGTTTGCCTATTTTATTATCCAGTATTATATTCTGTTGGTTAATATCATCTATTTTTTTATACAAATCAGAAATCAATGTACTTATGGAGCTATTGAATTTATCGATCCCGGTTAAGTAAGATTCATAGTCTTTTGCAGCGTTTTGGCTGTTGTTGCTTTCCATATAAAGCTTACTGCTCCTTTTTATATTTAAACTTTTAAATTGCAGGGCTTTTTCTAAGCTCTTCCTTCAAATTACATGCTTCACAGACTTCCTTTGCCGATGGAAAACCGCAATAAATACATTTTTTTATGCTTAGAGTAGTTTTTTTAGTATATTCTTTCTTTATTTCCAGCATTGTTTCTATTATATTTCTTTTAGATCCAGAAAATTCAGTTTCCATCTGCTTTATTTTCCTTGAAATCAAGCCTCTAAATCCCATTCCAGCATACGGGCAGGGAGTGTGTATTGCGTTTATACCATTCAGCATGGAGAAAAGCATGGTTTCCTTTTCGCTCAGAAAAATGAATGGTTTTATCCTGGGAACAAAACCTTTTTCCTTTATAACTCCAGAATAAACCCCCAACCTTACCATTTTTTCTATATCATTTTGCACCAAGTTCATAATAACATTTTCCGCTTCATCATCTAAGTTATGGGCTGTTGCAACCTTATCTGCTTCTACTTCCGAAGCGGCATAGTTTATAAGGTGCCTACGAAGAACTCCACATGCAGAGCAGGGAATCCCGTCTCTTGTTTTTGTTATCGCATCCATAGTTTGACCAGTAAACTCCTTATAGGAGTACATTTTGTAGTCTACACCATACCTGCCGCAGTAATCCTTCATTATTTCGATAGTTTTATCTCTGTACCCGTTTATTCC
>JAJZMG010000010.1 GCA_021798355.1 Nanobdellota archaeon
AGAGCCGTAAGGGAGCAGAACATGTGCGATTTCTACAGCAACACTTTTACAAAGAACAAGGATGTAAAGCCGGCGGTTATTGAAGCGCTATCCGGCAATATTTCGGATCCTAAAAGCGTGATGGAAACCGCTAGGGCGTTTGAGCTTTGCCCTTATGAGCTCTCCCTTCTTAATGCAAAGCAGTCCACAGTAGTCGTTGCAAACTACTCGCATGCCTTTGATCAGAGCATAGCGCTAGGGTTTACTATGAGAGCAGGGATAGATCCAGAAAATACTATACTGGTGGTTGATGAAGCACATAATCTGCCGGCAAAGATACTGGATATGAACTCCTTTTCGATATCGCAGAGAAACCTTGAAAAGGCATATTCCGAAGCCAACATGGCAGGCTACAATGACATCGCAGTAAAGATAGACAGAATAATAGCAGAAATAAGAAATGTCACAATGGAAAAAGCGGTAGACATAAGGGGAATATTCAATGAAGCAGACTTAGATAAAATGGAAGACATAGTAAAATTCCATGAAAAAGGGTATAACATTCCCGCGGCATTCATGCTGAAAAACTTTACGGAAAAATTGCTTTCCTCCAAAGTGGACAGCATAATATACGTTTCAATAGAGGAAAAGGGGAGAAGAATAAACGTAAACTCATTGGATCCTGCCGATTATTCGCAGGGAGTTATAGACTCCTTTTATTCCACCATACTAATGAGCGGAACCTTCCGGCCGATAGACATGTTTGCAAATCTTCTTGGGTTAGAAAATCATGAAAGCTTAGAGGTAAAAGGAGATGCTGTAAACGGTAACAGGCTTATAATAATAGACAAAGAGGTTACCTCCAGGTTTTCCTCAAGGGAAGAGCAATATTCAAAAATAGCGGAGTCTATAAACAACATACTGGAAAAAGCAAAGTACAACATGATATTTTTCTTCCCGTCATACTTCTTTATGGATAGAATATACCCTTTGATAAACGAAAAAGAAAGGATAATAAAGGAAGAGCAGAAAATGGAGAGGGAAAAGAAAAACGAGATAATGGAAAAGCTTTCATTTTCAAGCTCAGTTCTTTTTGCAGTCATAAACGGGAATTTCTCCGAAAGCATAGGCATAAAGAACAACATGCTAAAGCTGATAGGCATAGTAGGAGTTCCATTTGAGCCGCCTTCTATAAAATTAAAGGCTATGCAGCTTTACTACGACAAAAAAATGGGCAGCGGCTTCGAATACGCGCAGGTCCTTCCAACAATGATAAAGGTCATGCAGGCTGCAGGCAGGGGCATAAGGTCAAAAGACGACAGGTGCGCAATAGTGTTGATGGATTCAAGATATGACACCCCTATTTTCAAGAAATACCTGCCCAATGATACCGTTGCAGTTGACAGCGATCCCATCTCTGTAATCAGAGAAAACGGTTTTGTCTAGGATATAGAGCTGCCTTCCTCAATGTCTTTATCCACAGTTAAAAGCGAAATGCCCTCTTCATCAGAAGCGGCTAAAAGCATGCCTTGCGATTCCAGCCCCATTATCATCGTAGGTTTTAAATTGTCTATTATTATTACTTTCTTTCCGATAAGATCGCTGCTTTTGTAAGTTTTTCTTATACCGCTTAGAATCGTTTTTTCCCTGCCGCCCAAAGAAACCCTTATCTTTATCAGCTTGCTGCTTTTTTCCACGTCTTCAGCTTCCAGTATCTTTCCAACTTTCAAGTCAAGCTTCCTAAAAAAATCAATGTCTATTTCTTCCTTTGTCAACTTAATCCTCTACGTTTGAAAGATAATTTGACATTCTTTCAACCATTTTTCTCATGTCCTGAATAAGAAGATTATACGTTTTAACATATTCTCTTTGGGTATCCAATGTCCTTGAGTAATCCTCCAGGTCTGCCTGCGACTGTGTTATCCTTTTCTCTAACTCTTTAATGTCATCCAGTACTTTTTTGAAATCGTTCATCTTTATGAATGCTATTGATTTGCTGTTTGATTCAAGTCTTAATGCATCAAGCACGCTTATTCCCGCGGATCTTACAGGCTGTAAATTAATGTCAGGTATCTTTACGCTTGGAACAGGTATAAGAGGAATAGAATAGGCAGGCTTTTGCTGCTGTTGATTTGGCTGTACTTGCTGATTTGCAGCGTTTTCAGCAGTTTGTACTGCCGTGTTTTGTGGATTAATATTCTGAGCAGTACTTTCAGGCGTAATAGGCTTTAGGTTGCTTTCCTTGTAATAAGGATTTATAGGTTCCTCTTTTTTCTTCTTGAAAAGTGCCATATTAATTAATTATTATACAGGTATATAAAAGTTTAAGATTTTAAGCTTTTAATTAACACAAGGTATAGATTAGCATGCATTTGAAGGAAAAAATCAATGGATTTGCAAACCTGTTTGTAATAGCATTTGCTGTTTTGTTGATAGCAATGCAGATAACTTTTTTTGTATTTAGTCTTCAAATAAAAACGGGCTTTAAATGGCTTTTCAAAAGAATCATTGTATTGAAATCAGAGAAAGTATAATATTTTAATTTCCAATGTAAATAAACCATATGCTGCTTATCAAAAGCGCCAATAGTCTAGCAGCATAACTCTGGCTTCCCAAGCCAGCGACCCGGGTGCGAATCCCGGTTGGCGCATTTCAAGATCGGGGCATATGATATCTCATTCTTAATTTCACCCTAAATACCATAAATAGCGTAATACTATCTATGTTACCCAAAGGTAATGTCGAATATACATACCCATTATCTAAGGGTATTTTCAAGGTAACTTCTACTATACCTCGAGGCTAATTTAGGTAAAATATTAATAATTATTGACTCTCAGCAGAAGGGGAAAAGTTCGAGAGTTCGGGATATTAAATTGTTTTGAGGATATGGCTATCTCAAGGAAATGGGACTAGCCGCACCAGTAAAATGGCAAGCGTCTTTTTGATGGGTTTTGTTAAGGAATATATATGATTTGTTGATATTAATCATATAGGCCTGACGCACAAATCGCAATCAGCATTGGAATATCCCATGACCTACCAGTACTTCCGAAAGATCGGCTAAGCAAGGATTAAGTATAGCAATACTATAATCAAAATAGAAAATTCTTCTCTCTCCTATCTTCTTATCGAGATGGAAACAAGATACTGATGATTCCGTTTCCTGCGGAAACTATTTAGACTATGAATCTGCGACTTGTTTAAGCTATATTTACTGCCAAATAAATCTTTAAAGCTATGCATTAATAGTGCATAAGATTTAAATATAACCGATGCCTTATAAAAAACATGACTTCGGTAAGCGAAATAGCACAAATAGTAAAGAGCCAGGAAAGCGATATGAAAAGGAGATTGGCCCGCGGATTCATACCACGCGAGTTAGAACTAGATAAAAAAGACGTTAAATTCGATGTAGCTAGCATAATCACTGGGCCAAGAAGAAGCGGCAAGTCAACCTTCGCATTCGCTCTTTTGCAAAATCAAGATTTTGGGTATATAAATTTTGATGACGAAAGGCTATCCGAAATAACCCTTAGGGATTTAGACAAAGTGTTGGAGGGGATATATTACCTCAAGGGAAACGTAAAGTTTTTGCTTTTCGACGAGATACAGAATATAAAAGGATGGGAACTGTTCATATCAAGGTTGGTGGTATCCAAACGGGTGGTTTTGACAGGCAGCAATTCATCGCTTTTAAGTAAGGAACTTGCGACCCATTTAACAGGCAGACATAAAGAGTATGAACTACTGCCGTTTAGTTTTAGAGAATTCTTGGAGTATAAAAAACTGCATCCAAATTTAAACGGAGTATACACAACCGAAGAAAAAGCACAGATAATAAAATTGTTGGGGGGTTACCTTGAAAATGGCGGGTTTCCCATAGTTTTAGACGGCGATTTAAGTAGGATATTAGGACTTTATAGGGATGTAGTCGAACGAGATATAATACAAAGATACAAGATAAGACAAAGTGCGAAATTTAAGCAATTCGTTAAATACTTGATTAGTAATTCTTCTTCCGAGATAAGTTATAACAAATTGAAGAATATCTTTGGCATCGGCAGTTTCCACACAGTCCAAAATTGGATAAACTTCATAGAGAATAGTTATCTTACCATATTAGTGGATAGGTTCTCATTTAAATTAAAAGAGTCCATACTGGCCCCTAAAAAAGTTTATACAGTAGATAACGGTTTCATAACGCAGGTTACCGGCTCAAATGAAATAAGCAGACTTATAGAAAACACGGTTTTAGTCGAACTACTCAGAAGAAAGAGCTATTTCGATAAATCGATGGAGATAAACTACTGGAAAAATGAACAGCAGGCAGAAGTGGATTTTCTTATTAGGAGGGGCAGATCCGTAACAAGTCTAATCCAAGTTTCATACGCAAATGATAAAACGGAAATAAAAGAAAGGGATACAAAAAACCTTTTGTTGGCTTCTAAAGAACTCCGCTGCAATAATCTTTTCGTAATAACCTGGGACTATGAATCTGAGGAAAAAATAGAAGGAAAGAAAGTTAAGTTCATTCCGCTGTGGAAATGGATTCTAGGCATTAAATGATTCTTATACATCAAGGCTTTATGTAAACATGAACATAAAGTAAACTATATTGAATTTATAGGGGAACACAATATACAAATAGCTTCCCTGTTTAGGAAACCGTCTAAGGGAAATAATTAATTACAAGGGCAAACTTTAAATATAATCATTACCCCTATACTACTATGGATATAAAAACCTATATCATAGACAAAAAGCAGGACATTGGTTCATTGGATGTAAAGGTTCGTGGGCTAAAATTAGAGCCTACTATAAATTTCATTACCACCATAATAGGACCAAGGCGTGCAGGGAAAACCTACTTAATTTTTGAATTTATAAAAGAAAAATCACTTAAACCCGAGGAGTATTCGTTTATAAACTTCGAAGATGAGGAAACTATAAGTTTTAGGCGGGAAGAACTGTTAAAGTTACCATATCTATCCAAGGAGATATACGGCAAAGAGCCTACTTATCTATTTTTAGATGAAGTTCAAAATTTGAAAGACTGGGAACGTTTTGTCTATACTCTTTTTGAGAAAAAACGATATAAGATAGTCATTACAGGTTCTTCGTCTAAGTTACTTAGCAAAGAGATAGCAACTTCGTTGCGTGGAAGATCTCTGCCGTTAATGGTTCTTCCATTATCTTTTAAGGAGTTGCTAAGAACAAAGAGTATAGATTTCTTGCCACCATTGCCGAGTGAAAAGAGCAGCAGCATAAAGTATGAACTATCAAATTATCTAGCCAACGGCGGGTTTCCAGACATAGTGTTCGGTAATGCAAAACCTGTACAGTTCTTTAGGCAGTATCTGGATTTAGTGGTCTTTAAGGATTTAACCGAAAGGTTTGGGATAAGAAACATATCCGTCGTAAAGATTATTATGAACTCACTTTTGTCCGCATTTGGAAAAGAGTTCTCAATAAGCAAACAATACAAAACCCTAAAAAGTATGGGCATACATGTGAGTCAAAAGAGTGTATATTCATATGCACAATTATTTGAGGATGCGTTTTTCTGTTTTTTCGTCCCGCGCTTTTCGTCTTCATTGAGAAAATCCTCTTTGTCTGTTAAAAAGGTATATTTGAATGATAATGGTTTTGTTAATATCTCAGGCAAAAATGAGTATGGAAGGCAGATGGAGAACATAGTTTTTCTAGAATTGTTAAGACAAAAAGAGGATTATGATGTTTTTTACTGGAAGGATTACCAGCAAAGAGAAGTTGACTTTGTATTGAAAGATAGAAGTAAAATCACAGAGCTAATACAAGTTACATATGCATCCGATAGACAGGCTATAAATGAAAGGGAGGTAAAGAATCTTATCATTGCTTCCGAAAACCTACATTGCAATAACCTTTTGATAATAACCTGGGACTATGAAGGCTGGGAAAAAATAGAAGGTAAAAAGATTAAGTTTGTTCCGCTGTGGAAATGGCTTTTAGAGATTAAATGAACAACCACATTAATGTATTACGATACATTAATTTTGTTGAAATAAGTGTATCACGATACATTTAAATACTAATGGAGATCTAATAGCAATATGATAAGTATAAGTGATCTTACCTTACAGAACCCTTGGTGGGTATATGGCACCGATATAAGTGATCCAAAGCTGGATGAATATAACAACTCTAAGTTTAAATGGACTCCAAGAATTAAAAATAAAATACACTTAGACCAAGAAGGGATTTATGTCATAAGAGGTCCTAGAAGAATAGGAAAGAGTACATTACTGAGATTAATGATAAAAGAGGCCTTGGATAAAGGAGTAGACCCAAAAAATATATTCTTTTGGTCGTGTGATAATGTAACTGATAGGAAAGAATTATATGATATACTACGTACTTATTTGGAGTGGTCAGATTCAAAAGAGCATAAACTGCTTTTTATAGATGAAGTTACATTTGTCGAGGATTGGGAGCTGGCATACAAGGCAATTTTTGAAGAGTTTGGACTTTCTAACAAGACATTTATTTTTACAGGTTCATCTTCGCATGATCTAAAAAAAGGGACGGAAAAACTCCCAGGAAGAAAGGGCAAAACAGGAAGGTCACAAATTATATTTATGCCGATGAAATTTTCAGAATACATAAGTTTGGCTGATAGAGGTCTATATGAAAATCTTGTTAAGGTCTGGTCAATAAAAGGAGAGTATAAATCGAATTTAAGTTACCCCACCCAGCAACTTCATGAGTTGCTTTTGAATTCTAAAAAGCGCAAGGAACTGGTAAAGTTAATAAGTAGCATGTTACCTTTTAAAAATCAGCTAGACAGACATTTAAATGATTTTTTTCTTTCAGGGGGCATAATAAAGCCAATAAACGAACTAAAGGCTAACGGAAGCATACAGAATTACACTTATGAAATGTACATAGAGTGGGTTTTGGGTGACATAGCCGGCTTTAAACTGAGCAACAAAACAGCAAAAAATCTAATAAGAAGCTTGATAAATAATTTATCAAACAGCATAGGTTGGAGAGCTATTTGTAGCAGTAGTGGAATAGTAGAGGAAAAAACGGCTATGGAGTACTCGGATATGTTTAATTCAATATTTTTAATAAATTACCTTGATAAATTGGATTTAAACAGGTTCGGGCCAGCTTTAAGATCAAATAAAAAATTTTATTTTACAAGTTCATTTTTTTACATGGCGTTTAAAGCATATCTTCAAAACCCTGCTGCAAATTACTTCATTGAAAGCAAAAAAATGTTGGATGACACCGAGATTAAATCCAAATTGATTGAACAAGTTGTATGTGACCATTTGATAAGGCTGGCTTACAGCACATTTCCGTCGGATATTTTTGACCCTAAGGATCTACTTTTTTACTCAGGTTCAAACAAAGAAATAGACTTCGTTCTTAAGAACCAAGGTTCTTTTGCGGCATTTGAAGTTAAGTATCAGAATAGTATAAATTCTGGTGATTACAGAGAGCTTGATAAATTCAAAGGATTAAAGTATCTGATAAGCAAAAATGAATTTTTAGAGAATAAAACGATTACGATTCCAGTATCAATTTTTCTAATGTTAATTTAGAGCCTCAACTTTTAATACATTTAAATACATAAACGTATGTTTGTATTATCTAAACATACACAAATCTCTTTATACTATTGTTTTTAATTCTAATTCAAAACCTTATAATGCAGCCTGATCTCATCCTTTGAGAATCTTTTTACTTTCAGTAATTCAAGTTTCTTCTCAAAGTTTTCATCTGCGAATATCGGAATACCTCCACCGAAAACAATAGGTTCAACGTTAAGGTAGATCTCATTTACAAAACCTTCCTTCAAAAAGCTTGTAGCAAGTTTTCCGCCGGCAACCATCGCTTTTCCGTATCCCTTGCTTTCTATTATCTTAATTATATCTTTGGGGTTTTTGTTAGTTACTATAACATTTTCCCAGGTCTTTTGCAGCTTTATCTTGTGCTTAGTGACAATGATATTCAAATCTCCTACAGGAAAATAATCGCTTTTTGAAGCAACATTGAAGGTGTTTCTGCCGATAACGTTTACTCTGTACTTTTTGATGGTTTTTAGAAAATCAGATCTGGCAAGCTCTGAGGAAAAATCACTGTTATCTACTCTGGCAATCATCCCATTGACTGTAACATGCATGTAAACAGCTATGTCGACTGACATCTATTCCTCCAGTAAAAGTTTGAGAGCTTCTTCTCTTGTTTCCTTGCCTTTCCTGAATACTCCTCTTATAGCAGAGCTCCTCGTCTCCGCATTTCTTGACTTTATGCCGCGCATTTCCATACACATGTGCCTTGCCTTTATTATGACTAAAACGCCTTTTGCTTTTACTTTTTCATTGATGAAATCAGCTACTTCCTTCGTCAGTCTTTCCTGCACCTGAGGTTTAGCCGCAAAGAATTTTGTTATCCTTGGAAACTTTGACAGCCCAAGGATTTTATTTCCAGGTATGTAAGCTATTGAAACCGTTCCAAAGAACGGCAGAAGGTGATGCTCGCACATTGAATAGAAAGGGATATCCTTTACAGCAAGGATATCATCGTAACAAGGGTTTTTAAACAGTGTTATTCTAGGTTCATTGCCGTCATCCATTCCAGAAAAGATTTCCTTATAAGCTCTTGCAATTCTTTTAGGAGTATTCTTTAAAACCTCAGTATTTTCCCGTATGCCTATCTCCTTTAAGACTTCCTTGAAAAGGTCTTCTATTTTATCTTGATCCATACTGTATTCTGGAATTGTACATATAAAAATTTACATAAAACAAATTGATTATTGCTCCGATACGCTTTATTCGGTTGTCGATTCTTATTTTACGTAGTGACAGAAAATGTAGTCTTCCGAAAACTCAATCAATAAAGATAATCTGTGAAGGGCATCACCCAATCTTGCAGTATAATACTGCCATGCAAGTAAATCGATTTTATTTTTCCAACCGTCTTTTACCTCTTTAAATGTTTAGGAAAAAAGGCAAGTAAAAATGTTAAATAGGTTGCAAATTTTAAATAAAGAATGGCAGAAGATGAATTAGAATTAAAGTGCACGATAGAAATAATGGGAAAGCCGAAGGAAGCTGTAATTGACTCTTTGAAGAAAATACTTTCAAACATTGAAGAAAACGGAAAGAAATTAGAAGTCAAAGAAGAAAACTATGCCGAGCCAAAGGAGGTTAAGGGCGGGTTTTACTCCTCGTTTGCAGACTTTAAGATTAAAGGCAATGTTGTAGACTTATTCGGTTTTGTAATGGATTATGCTCCTTCTTCTATAGAAGTGTTGACGACAAAGGACACAAAGCTTTCAATTACTGATTTACAAGCATTATTGAATGACCTGTCAGGAAGGATGAACGAAATGGATCAAAGGCTTAAGATATTCTCCGGCCAAACGATTTTGCTTTCACAGCAATTGGAAGAGTTAAAAAAGAATCCAAATTCAAATAAGTAGGCTATGAAAAACGCTCGCAAAATATTTTTAGTGGACAGAGCCAAAAAGCTAGCTGATCCCTCATATGGCAAGGTTTTAGACATAGGGTATGGGGAAGGAAATCCCTACCTTAAAAATGTAGTCGGAATAGAAATAAAGAAAACCAAAAAACCAGAAAACTACAAAAGCGTTTTTGTAATGGATGCACAGCATATGAAGTTTAAGGATAAGTCTTTTGATACTATAACCGTAGGATGCGTGTTAGCACATGTTGAAAATCCTTCTTTGTTTTTAAGAGAGTCTTACCGCGTTCTCAAAACTAACGGCAAGCTCATAATAACTGTCCCAAATCCCATTTCCCCGCCAACTTTGCTTTCGAATATTCTCTTTCCAACTCATTCGGCAACTGCTAGACAGCATATTTCTGTTATACCTCCAAGAAACTTAATGTCGTTGTTCAAACATAACGGTTTCCAGTTAGAGAGAAGAATTTCTTTAGGAATACAGGTTCCTATCAAGCGGGGCTTTAGGGTTAAGACTCCACTTTTAATTTCGCAGGAAATCATCTATGTTCTTGTTAAAACAAAGAATAAAGAAGATGGGATACTGAAGATCAGTGATTAGTGTTTTCATTCAACATAAATTATGTTTTATTCACTTAATATTGGTAAAGAATAAAAATAGAAACCTTTTTAAATAGCTAATTTATCAAATAGTTAAGGTTTAGTTAACCTTAGACACTTAAAATAAGTTAAGTCCGAGTAAAATGTGAGGTAAACATGAAAGCGAAATTAGTAAGAAATGTAAAAAAATTAGCAGCAGTAGCAACAGGAGCTCTTTTTGTAGGAGCAACATTAGGAATGGCGAGCGTATTCGCAAGCGGATTATCCAGCTTACCGGGACCATTCGTCAGCAACGGGCATGTTAACGCGGTCTTCGTAGTCGGAGCAAACGCAGCACCAACTGATATATTAGGTGCAATAGATGTTTCAGCAGCATTGACAGCAGCTGCAGCAGCGACTCATTCTTCAACAGTAAGTGGACAGATATCGATAGGTACTCTAGCTTTAAAGTCAAAAGCATCAACTTCTTCGTTATTATCAGCAAATGCAACAGTATTTTCTAGCGGGTTTTCACCTAGCTCTATAAACTTAGCAGCCGATAATTTTACTTCAGGTAAGAATAATTATACTTCGGTAGAGAACCTTACATTCACCACTTCTAAACCTGAATTCAACGGGTTGAATATTGAGCTTCCAAAAGGAGCATATTCCTTAGAGTCGTTCATAACGAATAGATCAAAGAACAGCAATAAGGTAACTTTGGGTCTGACTGATGCAGTTCCATTGAACGATACAGTAGGTTTAGCAAATGCATCATTCTTCTTTGGAAATGCAAAAGATACTTTGCTTAGCATAAACAAAGATAATGCATCTTTCGGTGCTTCTCAGTCGTTCACTACTGTTTTAATGCCAGCAACTTTGACAGTTGCAGGGAATACAATAGACCTTCTTGGTGCAGTAGAAGACATAGCAAATGCTTCACAAAGCCAAGTTGAAGTAAGTGTAAATGGCGGCTCTGTACAGTACATAAATCTTAATTCAGCCAACACTGTTGGCCCAGTGATACTTACGCCTAGAGGATTGTTTAAGTACACTAATGGAACAGCGTTCCTTAAGAGTCTTCAGGTTTCAAGTACAAGCTTGACGCAGAGGATAAACAACAGTGCAGCTAAGTTCTCCGGCTTGACCACATTAAACGTGACCAATGGAACTAATGAGTTTTCGTTGACAAGTACACAGAGCGGAATTATCAACTACAACTTCAAGAACGTAAGCACTTTCAATTTCCCAGAGAACTTGACAGTATTAGACCTTGAGCCTTTAACGCACGTATACAGCGGCGGCGTAAATCTGACAGTTACCGCTGGAGCGGCCGTAACTGATTCATTAATACCAGTTGCTTTAACGAATACCAGTGCTACCTCACTTATAGCGTTTAATTACACCAACGCTTTGCCAGGAGTGGCATTTGGTACTGACTTCAGAGGGTCAACACACATTTCGCCTTCTAACCTTTACGGTTCGCCTGATTTCTACCTCGAACACTACAGTGTTTACAATAATGGTACGTTCTCGTCACCTCAATACATAAACGGCTCTTCGGAGTATGTTTATCCTACACCTGCACACGCAAGATACTCATACAGCACACTGCCAACGTTTGCTACAGGGATTAGTGGTAAAGCAATGGTTTACTATAATAAGAGTAGTGGATCTGTAGACAATGTAGTACCTAGCTCAACTAAGGATACTGTTAACTTCGTATATGAGCTTCCAAATGGAAAAGACTTCATGTTGGATTTCAGTCCGGTGGTACTGAAGGATAATGCGACGGCGGGGACTCACTCAGGGTTAACTTACAATGTCAGTGTGTTTGCTATGTATAACAGTACGAATCCACCAACTTCTGCAACGCCGATAAACACAAGTAAAATATACAACTTAGATGGATATAATTTAACACTTAAATTAGTTAGTGTGACTCTGAATGAGGGTAATAGCTCTAAAGGAGGTAACTTTAATAAAACTGTTAAAATCGTTGAACCACAACTTACAGGGCCAAGTTTAACCTTTGCTCCTAATAGTTCAGCGACTTATTCAATGTTACCAGGTGGAGATGTAATATACAATACAGAGGGTGCTTCGATGAACAAACTTAATCTTACCAACGAGCTAGGATCAATTACCTTCAGCAACAATGCTTTGACATACATGGAGCCAACAGGTAGTTCTGTTTCAATTCCTATTGGAGAGAACACTAAAAGCTTTACAACGTACTTTACAAATGTAAAGAATGCATCTGCAG
>JAJZMG010000027.1 GCA_021798355.1 Nanobdellota archaeon
TTTGTTTTAATGCTCCCGCCGGGATTTGAACCCGGGTCAGTGACTCGAGAGGCCACTGTCCTTGGCCGCTAGACTACGAGAGCGCATAAATACTATTAAAGCGCTTGTATTAATAAATTATATTGTAATTCCTTAAACACCAAATATATTAGTCTTAAGATGTTACTACATTTATGGATATGAAATATCTTGCAGCATTAAGCACTACTGTTGGAACAATAGTAGGGGGAGGCATACTTGCATTGCCTTATGCAATAGAAAAAAGCGGATTTTTTGAAGGAATAGCATTGTTGGTACTCATAGGTTTTGCATCTATACTTATAACCATGTACACCGGTGAACTTTCAAGCAATTTTAAAAAGCTTCACCAGCTTCCAGTAATAATAAGCAAATACACTGGTAAGAAATTAAGAATTTTCATCCTAGTTTTTCAGGTTCTGACAATTTATGGGGCGCAAATAGCTTACCTTACAGGTATAGCCTTAGTTATGGTATTTCTTTTTCATCTTTCATATGCACTTTCCGTTCTTCTGGTGTTCCTGCTTACGCTTCCATTAATATATAAGGGGTATAAATTAGTTGAAGATGCCGAAACTCCGCTGCTTTTCATAAAAATAATACTTATAATCGCTGCAGCCGTTTCAGTTTTTACAATAGTAAAAGATGCCAATTTCTACACTTATAATGTAACCAATCTTTTCGGGCCCTTCGGGATAATCCTTTTCTCGTTTACTGGCTATACTGTAATACCTGAAGTCAAGCAAGAGTTAGGGGGCATAAAAAAACTTACAAGTGTGATAGTTTTTTCATACCTAATCTCGATTTTTCTGTATATATTTTTCGCATTTGCATTCGTTGGCGCATTTGGCAGCTCAGTCTCAACAGTTGCAACTAACGGCATACACTCTGTTTATTATGACCTGTTATTTTCATTTACTACCTTGTTTCTCCTGCTGACTCCTTACATAGCCCTTAGTCTAGTTTTAGCCGATTCTTTTACTTATGATTTTGGGATTGCAAGAAAACCAAGCATGTTTTTGTCTCTTGCAGCCCCCTTCGCAATAGCATTTTTTCGTTTCAATTTCGAAAGCATACTTGACATTACTGGGGGCATATTCATATCATTACTGGCTATGATGATATTATTTGCAGTTTTTCTTGAGAGAAAAATGAAAGGGGCTAAGCGTATCAAATACCTAGTTCCTGGAGGAGTGTACCTTATAGTCTTTACCTTCTTAGTAATGCTTTTGGGTTTAATTTATACAATTTATTCAATAATATGAAAATTACAAAATTAGATACTAAATCATGCTCAGTAAAAGCTATAGTAAAGTCATATAGCGACCTTGTAGCTCTACAATATATATTGGAAAGTGGAGACGAATTAACTGCCTATTCTAGAAGAAAAGTAGTTGTAGGAAAGTCGCAGGAGATAAAGACGATAAAAATAGGGATACTCATAGAAAAGGTTAAACTAACTGAAACTTCTTTGGATATAACGGGCAGGATTACTTATTCCTCAGATGAAAATGTGCCATTGCATAAGTACCACACTATCCAAATAAAAAGAGGGATAGGATTTACTCTGAAAAAAGGCAGGTTTCTTAATTTTCAGATTAAATTGTTAAGACAGGCCGCCGAATCCTCTCCAACAGTTTTCATCTGCGTTTACGAAGAAGGGGCAGCATTCTTCTACGTAATGTCAAATTACAGGATAAAAAGAAAAATGGAATTTAGTAAAGCAGTAAGTGGAAAAAGGTTCAAAAACGAAAGCAGGAAGGATTTTTTCACAAAATTGTCAGCGCTTCTTTTAGAAGAGTACAAAAAGAGGTATAGTGCCTTTATAGTGGCTGGAAAGGCAATGGACAATGAAGATTTAAGAAACAATTACCTTAAGGACAAAAATATCACATATGAGGTAGTTTCCTATGCAGATACTGGTTTAAGGGAACTTTTGTCAAAGAATAGAATAAATGAGGTATTAAACAATGCAAGGCTTTCTATTCAAAGGCAGCTTATAAATGAGTATCTATCCGGGATATCTAGAAATGACAAACAATATGCCTACGGAAAAGAGGAAATAAACCTGGCATTAATAGAGAGGGTACCACAACAGGCGTTATTATCAAAAGAATACGTACTAAACAATAGAGAAATTCTGGAAAAACTCGATAGCCTTGGCTGCGAGGTCGTTTTATTTGATGAAAACGATGAGTCTTTGAGTCAATTAAACTCATTTGGTGGTATTCTTGTAAAATTTACAAGTATTTAGTTTTAAATTAAAATAGGTTACCTTTTAAAGGTAGAAAATTAAGCTTAAATATCCTGTACTGTGTTTATTAGTTAATGAACGGTCCGAGTGTAGCATTTCTTCTACCTGAGTTTGTAAACCAGAAAAGCGCGCAGAGAAGGCAGTTTCTTGATAGATTAAATGCCGCAGTAGCTTGCAAATCCATAGTATTGCTGGACTCAAATGAAGAAAACGAGGATAATTGGAGCAACCTTATGATTGTGAGATTTGCACACATAAAGCTTTTCGGTGAAAGTTTTCGCCTTGGCTTATCTGCAGCTCTGGATCTCGGAGCCGAAAAGATAGTTACTTTTGAAGGTTATTCTGCGGAAAACGCAGGATGGTTTACAGATTACTTAAATGGCGGCAATTTAATTGAGACAGGTAAAAGGAATTTTAGGGAGATGTTAGTTACAGAGGTTGCTAATTTGCTGTCATTTGGCAACTCTTATAATAATTTCTCATTTAACAGGATTCTTACAAATCAGGCGGCAGGCCTTCTTAAAGACACAAAATTAAATAGCAAGTCTTTTCTTGTCGAATCCATAAATATTCTTAATACCCACGGTATACCAACGACTGAAATAATAAGAGAAGAGTACGGGAAAGACAATAAAAGAATAAACTTAGTTGAGATGGCAGAATCCATAGTAAGAAGCTTCAATAAAACCTCGATAAATTATAGTTTAATTTCCTCATTTTCATACTTGGTTAACCTTTTAATGGTATATGTCAGTTTAAGCTTAGGATTCTTCTATCCAGTAGCAGTGCTTTTGGGAGGCGAGATTAGCGGACTATCAAATTTCATTGTAAACGAAAAAATTAATTTCAGAAATAAAGGATTATTAAGCTCAGCATACCGTTTTGGGAAGTTTAATGCATTCATACTCGCAGTAGTAGCTTTCGATATATTTATGATAAGTATAATATCAAAATACCTTCTTGCCTTTGGTAGGACTGATTTTTCAATCATATCCACTTTTTCAATAGTGGTTGTGTCAGCCGTTTCTCTTTTCTTTACTAATAAAATAATATGGGGCAAGGGCAACCATCAAAAAGTATTTTTGTAACCAGCACTCCTAAAATTATTTATTTTTAACTTTATTTTGGACCGGCCGAGATTTGAACTCGGAGCCTTCACGATGCGAACGTGATGTCATGCCATTAGACCACCGGCCCGTATCTTTATAAATAGAAGTTGTTAATATTAATAATATTAAATTTATGGTCAAAAATATCAGCAAAAGGATAGACGAACAGCCCTCTCTTTATTTATTTTTAGGGATAGCTTCGGCTATAGTACTGGCTAGGCTATACGTTTATTTAGGAGGAGATTTAGGGCTAGGCTACGATGGAATAAAATTCCATCACATATTTCTTGGGATAATTCTAGTAATAGCAAGCGGGTTAGTGTTTTTTTCATTGAATGAACAGCTACGAAAATACAATAGAGCAATGTGTGTTATTGCACTTGTTTTCGGCTTTGGTGTGGGGCTTATCTCAGATGAGGCCAATTTTCTTGTGAGTATTGGCCAGTATTACAGCCTAAGCAACTATTACCAGCCTATAAACTTATATGTTGATACTGTTTTTATCATTTTTGCATTCCTGCTTTTAATTTTTTCAATATTCACAAGGAAACGGAAATGATTGGCATTAGATACCTTGCTTTTTAGCGGGAACATAACGCGGTATTTCGTATATAGTGAAAAATACCGTTTTTCCGCTGTCTATTGCAATTTTAAGCTCGTTATCGGCTCCTTTTGAATATCCTATTTTTGGATAGTAGTAAAGTATTGCATCACAGTCCTTAAGCCATTCAATGTCTGCTTTTGTGTAATACTCATATGACAATGTTTCTTTGCCGTATAAGTGCATGAAGTGAGATAAATGCGGTATGTAAGGCAGATGTCCCCTGTCCACTGTATCTATCCCAAAGTTTATTGCATTTACTGTGTTGTCATGCGCAATCCTTGCGGCATAATGCATGCTTGTATTCTTCGGCGTGTATGGGCCTGCAATGTATATCTTTAAAGGATGGTCTATTTCGTTTTCAAGGTTATTTTTCTTCACTATGCCCATATAAAATGTGCGTTCAAGTAATATGTCATGCAGTGTTCTCTGTGCCTCCTTACTGCATCCTTTTCCGATTTGCCCGGAAAGCAGCTCAAGTTTACTTTGTTTTTTTATAAAGTTATACAGGCTTTCCACTGAAATATTGAGAAAATCTAATATATTTAAGTCTTTACGCTCATCTGTAGCTTGTCTGCTTGAGCGCTCTGGCTGCACTTCTATAAGGTTTTTGGGCTTCAGTCTGCCTTTTGTCATCTACCAGCATCGCCCTATCATATTCAAGAAACTTTTTTCTTAGGCTTTTTTCTTTCTTCACAAGGCTTTTTGCTATAGCAGACCTTATCGTTTGTGCTCTTGCAACCTGCCCTCCTCCTCTTATTGTTATGTATATATCATATTTTTTGTATAGATCATCAGATAATTCAATAGGCTCTGACGCTATCCTGTTGAATAGTTTGTCATTGAAGGAATTCAAAGACTTTCCGTTTATGAAAACATTTCCAGTTCCCTCTTTTATAATAGCATTCGCTACTGCGGTTTTTCTCTTTGCCACTATCATTGCGTTCTTTTTCATTTTACCTGTTTAAGTATATTTGCAAGCTCTCCTATTTTAACTTTATGTATCGGCTTGTCTATTCTTACCTTTGCGATATTAATCATATCCTTGCCTTTTAATTCTTCCGGAATTGAGTCGTATACCTTTATCCTTTTGAATGCCTCCCTTCCATGGTATCTCTTGTCCCTTATCATTCCTCTAATGGCTCTTCTTATTATACCCTTGGTATCCCTTGGGAAAAATGGCCCTTTTGCCATCGTTCCTATCCTCCTTCTTTCCAGGTATTTTTTAAGTATACTATTCTTGTTTCCTATTATCACTATCTCTTTTGCATTGACTATATCTACTTCCTCCCCTTCTAATGCAGATTTTGCTGCAAATGTAGCTAGTCTTCCCAACACAGAGTCCTTTCCGTCAATTATCATATCTTTAAATAGACTATCTATCTGAATTTAAATCTATCGCTAAGTTTAATAGGCTTTTTGATATTTTCCAATCTTATCTTTTTTTGTTTCAAAATGATTTAATCCTAGTTTTGTTTGTTTCTTATTTGCGAGATTTAGATTACTATCTCATTTTTTGCAGCCCAGTCTAGCAGTTTTATTACATCTTCCACGGAGTACTTTCTTACTGCTTCAGGCAGAACTTTTAATATTTTGTCTAAAGTAGGTATATACTCTTTAATTATAGGAGGTATAGATGAGTAAGCTTTTACAAGCGAAGTCAATATCTCTTCTGCATCGCTATTTGTTATGCTTGTTCCGGCAAATCCCATGTCAATAATACTTGTAGTATTTGCCCATCTTTGAATGAAAACTGAGCCCCATGACTATCAGTCCTATGACTATAAAGATTATCGATGTGTACTCCTGTTGTAGCGGTATAAATGACAGTATCTTGTTTATATAACCGCTTACCGCTTGTATGTTTAGGCCAAGGAAGGATACCGCTCCTACCAGAAATATCACCAATCCTATTAAAAACAGTGATTTTATCATATATTTTATTAGATTGTTGCTTAATTTAACCTTTTCTTATTAATTGTACAGCAAATTATATATTGAATTAAGTACAAGAGAATAAGTTATGCAGAAGAAAAAATGTTTGTTTTGTGGGATGCCAGTCGAAAAAGACTGGAGTTTCTGTCCTCAATGCGGAAGGCCGCTTAGAACACAGGGCATAAACATAAGCGGTTTAAACATAGATGTTACAAAAATGGTCAATCAGCTTATACCCCAGGTTCTGAATGGCGTTTTCAATGGTTCTATATTTACTAAAAATCAGCAGGAGGAACAAGAGAAAGAAAGCACACAGAAGCAGTTCTCTGCAAAGAAAATAATAGAGCCAGAGGATTTAATCTCTAAGCATGGGGATACAGTAATACACGCAATTTCCCTGCCAGGCGTAAGAACTAGAGAAGATATTGACATAAAAAAGATGGAAAACTCAATAGAAATAAGGGCAAAAAACGGCGATAAGATTTATCTTAAAATAGTTAGAAGGGACAAAAAACAGAGCATCGTCTCAGAAGAGTTTGCAAATGAGAACTTAGTTCTTGTTTTAAGAAAAGTAAATTAAATAAAAAAATATAAAAATAATATTGCGATATTTATTTATTCCGTGTCGCTTTCGTCTGAATCATCAACATCGTCGTCTTCCAGTTCTTCATCGTCCAATCCGTCTAGTTCATCTTCTTCGATGATTTCATCGTCTTCTTCAACCTTGTTTTTCTTGGCCATAACAACCTCCTTATTTTTGTTCTGCGCTACTGCACCAGCGCTTTACCTTTAAGAGAGATATATCCTTTATAAATTTTTCTATGATCTCAAAATTTGTAATTATTTTAAGTTTTTATCCATTAAAGGATTTACATTATTAATAAAATTAACGGTAATACAAAGCATGGCAGTATATAGAAATGACGAAAAAAGATTCAAAAGAGACTTTGATTACTTAATAAAGGCGGCAATGGAAAATAAAAGTCTTTCAGATAGGTATACATACCTAGCTAAAAAGCTCTTAATATCTAAAAAGATAAAGCTATCAAAAGAAGAAAAGTTTTTAATATGCAGAAGCTGTAATAAATTACTTGTACCAGGCGTTAATTGCAGGGTAAGGTTAAAGCAAGGCTTTTTAACCTATAAATGTTTAAATTGTGGAAATGTTAGAAAGGTAAAATATGATAAGAGGATATGACGTAAATCAGATAAAGTTGGTAAATGATCTTGCAAGAAAACTTGAGGAAGACAAACTTACAACTCCACCAGACTGGGCAATGTTTGTAAAAACAGGTTCGGCAAAAGACCGGATTCCGTCACAAAATAATTGGTGGTACCTCAGAGCAGCAAGCATAATGCGAAGAATGTACGTTAATAAAAAGCCTATAGGAGTAAACAGGTTAAGGAACATATACGGCGATAAGGAAAAGAACAGATACAGCGGAAAGCACTTCAGGCCTGCCAGCGGTGCGGTGATTCGTAATATATTGCAGGAATTGGAAAAGGCCGAGTTAATAAGAAAGGTTAAAATTCAGAATCACTTTGGAAGAATACTTACAGCGAAGGGAATATCATTTACCGATAATGTAGCCAGGGAAACGGCCAAAAAGTAATATGGAAAATCAAAATAGGGGCAATATAGATGAATTAGAGCAGAGGAAGAAGATGGAGCAATTAAAGCAGGATGTTCTTGTTAGATTCCTTACAAAGGAGGCAAGAGAGCGTTTAGGCAACCTGAGATATGTACGCCCTGAATTGGCTGAAGAGGTTGAAAATATGCTTATGCAGTCCGCATTGACTGGCAGGCTGAAATCCGTAATAGATGATCAAAGATTAAAAGAGCTATTGCAGGCTATTGCTCAACCAAAAAAGGAGCAAAAGATAAAATTTGAGAATAAATGACTATGGCACGGAACAAATCAGCTAATAAAAAAAGGGCATTGATAAGGCATGCTAGAAAGACTAGCCGTCCCCCTGTATTTGCACAAATAAGGAAGTACGGCACAAGGAAGATGGATAGATCTAGGATGAATAAAAATGTAGGTAGATAAAATGGCAGAACAAAAGATAATTATGGTCAATATGCGAAGAGGGATAGAAAAGGTCCCGCCTTACAAAAGAGCAGCCGCAGGCGCAAAATACTTGAAGGCTTTTATAAAAAGGCACATGAAGGCAGAGGAAGTTAAATTGAGTCAAGAAGTTAACAATGAAATATTCAGCAGAGGAATGAAAGACCCAAGAGTCAAGATAAGGGTAATGTGTTCTAAAGACGATAAAAAAATAGTCACAGTGAATCTTGTAAAGCAGGGCCAGTAAATGGAAATTGACGAGGAAAAGCTGAGCAATCAGCTGATGGAAATTGAGTATATACGCAGGGAACTAGAAAATTACATAAACGTCCTCAATAACCTACAGGTAACACAGGATAATATTGCCAGAGCTTTGGATGGTTTAACCCCTTTGAAAAGCAACAGCGATGTTTTAATTCCATATGCACAGGACATTTTCATAAAGGGCAAGGTAAATGAGCTTGACAATGCAATAATAGGTATAGGCAGCAACATATTCAAGTCGTTTTCATTTAAGGAATTAAAATCAAAGCTGGAAAGCGACTTTAAGGAAGTAAGTGCAAATATAAACTCAATAGCGCAGACAATCCAGGTTTTGCAGGAGAGAGGCACAAAGTTGGAAGAAGAGGCAAACAAGCTTTACGAAAGCTACCAAAACTCATTAAGATAATATGTTTGACTTCATAAAGAAAAAAATAAAAGATTCTATAAACTCCATACAGAAAAAGCTTTCAAAAGAAGAAGAAAATGAAATTTTAGAAGAAGAGAAAAAAGAAGAAAACATACTGCAGCAGGATAAGGCTGAGCTTAAGAAAGATCTACTCCCTGAGGATAAAAAAGAACTCAATGAAGAAATAAAAGAAATAAAGAAGGAAGTTTCTGAGCTTAAAAATGAAGAAAAGCTAGAAACAAAGGTCGAGGGAAAGCGGCCAAAAGCCCCTGCAAAAAAGAAATCCATTCTATCGCATGCCATAACCGAAGAGGATGTTGACATGATCTATTCTGAGATAAAAGTAGCTCTTCTCGAAAACAGCGTTGCATTATCGGTTCTTGAAGGGATAGGGAAGGAATTAAAAAATAGATTGGTTGGCCAGAGCGTTTCAATGTTCGGAAATAAAAAATACGTGGAGAATGCAATAAGGGAGAGCATTGCCAGTATTTTAATTGCATATGAAAAGGAAAAGTTTATTTCTGATATTAAAAGCAAGAAGCCTTTTGTAATACTAATAATAGGGGTAAACGGTGCAGGTAAAACGACCACAATAGCAAAGCTCTGCAAGTTCTTTCTTTCAAATGGACTGAAGCCGGTAATAGCAGCCGGTGACACTTTCCGTGCTGCCTCTATAGAGCAATTGGAGATACATGCAAAAAGGTTAAACGTTCCAGTAATAAAGCATACTTATGGTGCAGATCCAGCAGCCGTTGCATTTGATGCAATAAAACACGCAAATTCTGCAAAGGAGGATGTTGTATTAATTGATACTGCAGGAAGAAGTGACATAAACAAAAATTTAATTGAGGAGTTAAAGAAGGTCAAAAGAGTAAGCAAGCCTGATATGACAATATTCGTAGGTGATGCGTTGACAGGAAATGACGTCGTTAAGCAGGCCGAAGTGTTTAACAAGGAAATAGGAATAGATGCAAATATACTTTCAAAAGCGGACGTTGACAAAAAAGGAGGAGCGGTTCTTTCTATTTCTTACGTTACCAAAAAGCCTATAATCTTCTTGGGAACAGGCCAGGGTTATGATGATTTGATACCGTTCAGCAGGGAAAAAACCGCAAGTTTTATATTAAACGATTAAGGGTACAAAAAATTGACAGAAGTCAGAGAAGCAGTATTACCATTTCCGCTGTCGTCGTATGCATTTCCATCCAGAGGTATCCATGCGACAAGCGTTGAATTATATACAGGCTGTGCACCTATAAATTCATTGTAAAGCTGATTGACTTGATTTAAAGTCAATGCACTATCATACATCTGCACGTCTGCTACCTGTCCATTCATTTGATTTGATCCAAGAATTGTTGCAGGAGTAGAATAGACTGCAGGAGCAGTCAATGTCCAAGTTCTGTTTGTACAACTGGTATCAACGCATGAGGCTATCCATGCGTTTCCTTGCGCATTATAATTAAATATTCCTGTTATCAATTCCCATTTTCCATAAGGAACATATTGGTAAGACGAACCCTGTGCTGTTGCTCCTGTCCCGCAGCTCGAATTCCACTCTAAAAGATTTACTTGATAGCCAGTTGCGTTGTACGGGCCCTGCTCTAGCCCAGAAGTGCAGCCTTGGCTGGTTTGGAATAAATCACTGCAAGGGTAACCGCATGTTCCGTAGGCATGTTCCATCCTAACCCACATTGTCAGTGTATATGCATGGCCCCCATTCCATATTTTTCCCGTGCTTGCAGTACCTGGAACAGATATGCTAGTGGAATTTGTGAAATTGGCTACTGAATATTGATATTCAAATGGGTAAATGTCCTGTATATTTCCAATGCTTGTGGATGGCATTACACCGTTTGGAGGCGCGGATGGAGAATAATAATCAATCGGATTGCTGGACCATAAAGCAGTATACGCCCCGCCGCCATCTTCATAATAATCCATTTCTATTCTCTGCGTTCCTGTTGTTGATATCATACCTGAATAGGCAGTAAAGCCTTCCGGATGCCATTCGCTTACTAAATTATTTGGATTAGACGTTCCTCCGAGCCAGTATGCTCCACTGCCGCCATAAGCAGAAGTTGAATAACCCAATGCAATCCCATCGTCTGATCCTACTGAAAAGGCGGTAGAAGAATTAACTTCAGCCCATCCAATTGCCTTAATTATCCAGGAAGTTGCTGGATTAGAGACTGGTGGATTAGGATATGCTATCCCTCCAGAATAGCCTTCCTGATAATTCATTACAACATTAGACTCGGTAGTTCCAGCAACATCCT
>JAJZMG010000042.1 GCA_021798355.1 Nanobdellota archaeon
CTATGCAGTTTTCTGTGTTTTTAAGTCGTCCACTAAATCTCTCAATTCCTTTATGCTGTCGCTTATGGCAGGTATTAAACGGTCTATTACTTTTTCGAAAGCCTGCAATTCAACGTTAACATCCGATATTGTCTTATTGTACTCTTCTGTCTTCCCAACCATTGTGTTTTGTATGCTATCTATTCTTTGATTCAGCTTTTCCAAGTTGTCCTTTATATTCTCTACGGAGTTAGTGTTTATGTTGACGCTCGATCTAAGGGAGTTAAGTTCCGATGAGGAGCTTTTCCACTTCTCGTTTATTATTTGCTCTAATATTTGCTGTATACTTTCCAAATTTTGGTTACTCATTGCATTGCCGTCATACGGTTGCCTGCTTTCCTGAACTGCAGGCTGCTGGTTTGTTTGAACTCTTTGTATCGGTATTTCCTGTGCAGCAGGTTGTTGAGCCTGCTTATTAGAAGCATTGTTTCTAATTGCATTTACAAGCGCATTTTTTATCGTAGTGCTGTCGTATCCCTGCTGCCTTAAGTTATCTATTATGTCTTGCTGGCTCATCCCATTACTAAGCATAGAACTTACATCAGGCACGTCATTTTCATCCTTTTTCTTAAACGCATTTACAAGATTCATATTTTAACTCCATTTTTTACTTTTCATGTATTCATTTACAATTTTAATAACGTCTTCTTTATTTAAAAACCTTGAAGGGTCTACAAAGCTAAGGTACTTTTCTATAATCTTAATATCCTGTACTTTTGCGTAGTTTTCTGATTGCCTTTCCAGTTTGTTCAGAGCATCCTCCAATTCAAAGATCTTCGTCTTGCTGCTTGATAATTCATTGTTTATATCCTGCAAAGCAATTTTTATCTCTTTGTATTTTTCAAGGTTGTTCTGGTCTACCATTTTAATGGTATCTTTAAGCTGTGAAACCCTTTGGTCGAATATTTTCAAAGATTCTCTCAGTTCTACTACGTTTCTTGTTATATCTGTCTGCTCCATTTAATTATATTGTCTGCGTTGTTTTTATGCCTTTCCAGTTTGTTCAGACAGTAAGCTCAATATTTTTTAGCCATATTATCCTGTTTTTAAAAAAGATACTTTTAAATACATAGGAGTCTGTAAAATAATATGCAAAAGAAGCAGAAGGCCACGAAGACCGTTTCTTATTCTGTTCTAGACAATGCAAAAACAAATTCCAATCACTATAGGATAACTCTGCTTTCGGTTGCGGGTACTTTTCTTGACGGGTATGATATATCAATAATAGGTGTCGCTTTAACAATAATAACGGCATTATCGGCCTTCAGCTATGCAAACACTCCTTTAGGAAAGGGTTTGATGGCCGCTTCTACAACAATAGGAATGCTTTTTGGTGCATTATCCATCGGTTATATAACAGACCTTAAGGGCAGAAAGTTCATGTACCTTTGGGATATGGTCATATTCATAATCTTCACGGCCGCAATTACACTATCGTTTAACTTTTGGTCTCTTTTCATATTCAGATTAATACTAGGTTTGGCGATAGGTGCTGACTACGCAATAGGCGCTACAATTATCTCTGAAATCACACCAAAGAAATCAAGAGGAAAGTTCCTTGCAAGCGATGGCCTTGCCTGGTGGGTTGGGGCAGCGTTTGCATTCGTGGTAGGTTACCTTCTTTTGCCATTGGGCAACAATTCATGGAGAGTAATGTTTGCAATAGGAATAATCCCTGCAATAATCGTTCTTATACTTAGAAGAAAGGTCCCAGAATCTGCGAGATGGCTCGCAAACAATGGACAGGTAGACAAGGCAAAGCAGTCTGAAAAGATAATAACCGGCGGAAGCTCAGATGCATTGAAAGCTACTCACAACAAGGTTTCATTTTTCACGCTATTCGATAGAAAATACATAAAGAACACCATATACTTCGGTTTGGCATGGTTCTTCTACGACGTTGCCTTCTACGGCATAGGACTTTTCACACCTACTATACTTATACTTTTAGGGTTAAGCCACAGCCTGTCCATACTCGGTTCAGCGATCTTCTCATCAGTAGCCATAGTCGGTTCAATACTTTGCATATTAACAGTTGATAAATGGGGCAGGAAGACAGTCACAGTACTTGGATTCGCTGGTATGTTCGTTTCACTTCTTGTTTTGGCAATAATAGCGATGCACACTCCAAAGGACGCATTTGCAGTTGGAATAACCGGTACGGTAATCGCAACAATGTACATATTATTCGAGCTTACACAGTCATGGGGTATGGGAAGCACGGATTTCGTTTACGGCCAGGAATTGTTCCCTACAACTATAAGGGCCACAGGTCAAGGATGGGGAACCTCAATAAGCAGAATCGGTGCAATACTTGGTTTAACTACCTTCCCTACAATAGTAGCGTTGTATGGCTTGGGTGCCGGGTTGTTATTCTTTGCAATAGCTGGATTAATAGGACTTCTGCTTACGGTCTTTCTTGCACCTGAAACAAAAGATAAGAGTCTGGAAGAACTGACAGAACAATGAACCTAAGATTTCTAGGAAAGTGGAGTTCTAATTTAATTCAGGGAGAAAGGAACGTATCATTTTCATTGGATGATAAGATTGTCTTTGATTTCGGGCCGCATACAATAGAGTCTTTGCTTGATTCCAAGATAGACCCTAGAAAAATAGAAATCGTACTGATTACACACATGCATTTAGATCATTTCAGCGGATTGCCAGAATTATTCTGGTACAGGTCAATATACAAAGCCCAAAACAGGCTTGTGGTCCTGGGCCCAAAGGGGATAAAAAGCAACACAGAGAGGCTTCTCCGAACTTTGCAAACTCCCAAGGAATTCGAGGTAAACGCCGAGTTCATTGAAGATAAAAAATATGATTTTATACAGCCTTTCAGGGCAAGGCATTTGGTAGCAGACAACGGCTATAGAGTAGACTATAAGGGCAAAACGATCTTTTATAGTGGCGATACGGCTTATAGTGACAACGTCGTAAAAGGCGCAGAAGATGCTGATATCCTGTTACATGAAATGACTTATATTGATGAGAAGAAAAAAGAAGCAGACTTTTGGAAGCATTCTACTTACAGCACTACAATGAAAGTTTTTGATGAAAGCCGTGCAAAAAAGCTTGTTCCGGTTCATCTTTCCGTTGATTCAAACAAGCTGGCAAGCAGGTTATCAAAATTAAATAAAAATATAATTTATCCAAGCGGTGTAATTCGTATCTGATCTTATCTTCCACCAAAAGCCATAAATAAACATAAAAGTTATTAGTTTAGTGGTCAATCTAGTATTGTTCGATGCAGGGCTAATGGGTTACTCATTGGCTGTGCATATCCTTCTGGTTACTGTTGGTATGACTCTGCCGATAATAATGAGCATAGCCGAATTCGTTTCAATAAAATATAAGATAAGGTTATATGATGTTCTTGCCAAAAGGCTTGCAAATGCCCTTGTAATATTCTTTGCAGTAGGAACTGCAAGCGGAGTCGTGGTCGCTATAGAGCTTTTTGTTCTTTGGCCTAAGTTTATCTCCGTATTAGGGCAAGTAGGGATATTGCCTTTTTATATGGAGGTCTTTGCTTTCTTCACAGAAGCCATCCTATTAGGTATATATGTCTACTTCTGGAATAAGTTCAAAAGCAGAATGAAGCACTGGCTTCTTTCAGTTTTCATTGCCGTAGGGGCAGTCATGTCAGGAGTTTTCATAACAATGATAAATGCATTTATGAATACGCCTAACGGATTTAACATTCCTTATTACTTAAGCACTGGCAAAATAATCGATGTAAATCCCTTTGCAGTTTTGAATACTCCTACCACTTGGGTGGAGATAGGCCATGTAATAGGCTCTACAATATTTGCAGGCGCGGCGTTCTTCCTGGCTTACTTTGCATATAAGCTGTTGAAAACCAAAGGGATAGAAAGAGAGTACTATAAAAAAGCTGCAAAGATTGCGGCTGCAATAGTTATCATTGCCATAATACTAACCGTTGTAATAGGTATAGAATCAATCACAAACTTAATGGTGTACCAACCCGAAAAATTCGCCGCGATAGAAATGAACTTTAATTCCGGGCCGCACGTTGCTGAAGTCATAGGTGGTTTCCTTGTAAACAATAAAACCGTTGATTCTATAAACATTCCAGGTTTGATGAGTTTTCTTGCTACTGGCAGCTTTAATGGTGTTATAGCCAGCAATGACTCTCTGGCAGCGTATGCTAAAGGCACGTGGCCCCCCATAACAGTTGTGCACAACACTTTTGATATAATGGTAGGCGTTGGCGTTTTGATAGGTATTCTTATGATCATTTTTTTAGTAATTTGGCTTTTGAACATAAATGAGATAAGAGGTAAGTTTGAATCCAACAATTTTTTCAAGAAATTATTGTCAAGAAAGATATTTTCCGATCCATTTGACAATCCCTTAGTTTTAAGGGTATTAATAATAGTAGGGGTACTCGCTGCCTTTCTTTTGGAAGACGGATGGGTAACCGATGAGGTAGGAAGGCAGCCATGGATACTATACAACGTCATGACTGTTTCTGCTGCAGCTAATACTTCTGCTTCTGTTATTCCAGTGGGAATAGCAATCATAGTTTTCTACATCCTAGTTTTTCCTGCTACTATTTTATTTGTAAGAAAAGTAATGAAGAAAAGAGATCTTAATAATGAACTGGGGGCAAAGCCATGAATACTTACATAACAATAAACTATGTTCTGCTTGCGATAGTGTTCACATTTCTTTTTGTTGAGGGCATGTCTGCCATTTCTTTTATATACGACCGAAAAAGCTTGCCGGTTGTAAAGAAATACCTCGATCCTATATGGGCAATAACAGGAACGTTCGTAGTTTTCTTCGTTGTAAACATCGAGGTACTTTTTCCTTCGATACTGCCCGCAATCGATTACATGTACGTTTTTCCGATACTTTTGGCAGCGTTGCTTTTCATAGGAAGAAACGTTTTCCTTGTTTTTTCCGAGTACATCTGGAAAGACTCTAAATTCAGTCAGCTTATGCTTGCAAGGATTTATTCATTGATAACTTTCGTAATAATAATTATACTGCTTTCCATATTCATATCTATAATATCGGGGGCTGGAACAAATGCAACGCTGACTGGGTTTTCAACCTCTGCATTTCTATCCAATCCATATACTCTTGGTTTCATACTGGGAGCGCTTCTTATAGCGTTTGGTTTGTCGTTCGTTTTCTACAAGATCGAAAAAATGAAAGTGTTATCGCCGGTAGCCACGGTTGTCGGCCTTTTGTTGTTTGTGTTCTCAATTAGCCGCCTAAATCTTAATGTAAATTACATAACTTATGCACTTGCCGCTGCAATAGCATTGGTTTCAATCATTTATTATTTAACAGGGAAGGCAAGAAGAGAAATTGTTTTTATAGCCGCGTTCCTTTCAATCATATCAATCAACTTTCTGAATTATGGAAAGGTTTTTGGAACGAAATCGCTGACTACATACTTGAATAATTCCGCCGTTGCGTTTGCAGGAATACTTGTGACTATTGTGGGAGGAGTGCTGCTTACTGGCATGCTTTTATTCTTTCTTTATATGTATAAGCTTCCGGATGGCCAAAACAGCGATTATAACAAGGTAGAATACAAAGACGATGAGCAGAAAATTGGGATAGCAAACTTATATATAATGCCTAATAATAATAAAGTGAATGGGAAAGAACATAAGAAGGGGAAGAACTGGAAACGTTAGATGTGCTTCCTGTGGCCAGATAACTAGGAGAGACAGAGCAGTCTACTTGTTTAGAGACGGGATAAAAGCTTACTACTGTCCAGATTGCGCAAAAAAAATACATGGACAAAGGCTTTATAAAGGCATGCCCAAATACATAAAAAGAACAGCCAGTTCCAAAGTAAAGAGAAAGTTCACAATTTTTGCAACCGAGGAAAAAGAAGGGGGGGCTCCAGAAACCAATGAAACGCCTGATGAAACTTCCCAGGATAATAACTTTGAAAGCGTAACTCAAGATAATAACGAAGAAAGCGATCAGAACAATGAATAGGTATTCATGGTAGTGTTAAGGATATCGACTTCTTTATTGTGGCTGCTTGTAATAGTTGTGATAATTCTGGTGGTAATCTTTGGTTTTGTTAAATTAAGCAAAATGCACGCTACCGTCAATGTAAATTCAATCCCTTCTTCTATAGAGTACGCTATCGAATACTTCAATGCGGCATATCAAAATTCAACACTGATAGTGCCGTCTCAGTACTATGCAGCTGCAAAGTCTTTTTCAATAAACAACAATAAAGTTTTAGAAAACAACAGTCTTTACAATTCGATCCTCTTCGGCAATTCAAAACTTCCCTCAGGGTATTACATTCTTATAGATATGCAGAACATTTCCGATTTACCCTCTTCGATCCCCTTCCCCTATAATTTTACTGCCGAGAATATAAGCAATTCGCTTAGAAATTGTCAGGTTGCTAAAAACAAAACCTATGTATTTGCGGTTTGTTCGATATATTCAAATGTTACTATTTCGCTACTAAACAGAACATATGTCAATAGGAGCATAAAACTCGGCTTGGGAACTTTTGCGGCATTTCCAAACAGCACCTATTTATACGAGATAAACGGAACTTTAGTGTACAACGGCCAAAATACTACTTATTTTCCGTCTGTAAAGATAAATAAAACGGCTTCTTACAACGGAGTTATGTTTTTGTATACCGATAATATCGCCTTCTATCTTTCTTCCGCAGATTTAAAAACCTTCTATGGTAGAGAGATGTTTCTTCCTAATTCAACGCTTAAGAACGTTGTGGCTAACTTCTTTTCTGCAAGAATAATATCATAATGAAAGCTTTTTAAATTCAGTATTACCATAAGTATTATTTTAATGCTATGAAACTTAAAGAAATAGACATAGAGCTTTTGAATTTGTTTAGGAGTGGCGAAAAAGTAAAGGCAATCACGAAAAAGTTGGGCATTCCTCAATCAACAGTCTATTACCATTATAATAAATTAAAAAAGAACGGAGTTATAACTGGCTTAAAGGTAGAAATGGATTATGATGAATCCAAGGTATATGAGAGGGCCTTTATATTAGTTTCGTTAAATAACGTTCATACAACTGATTTTAGTAAGTTTTTTCATGATTTAAAGGAAGATAAAGTCATAAAGGAAATCTTCGAAGTGAGCGGCGATTGGGACTTTATTTTATCTGTAAGCGGACAAAAAGAGGACATAATAAACTTTGTGCACGAAAAACTGCAGAACATACAGAACGTTAAGAAAATACAATCTATATTTATAATGAGACACGTAGAAATATAATGAGTCTAGCGGATAAATATAAGGAAGAATTGAGCTCCCAGGGTATAAATGTAGAAATAACCGGCATAAAAATCAAAAAAGATAGAAGAAAATTAATTCTTGCAGCTATTGGTGCAATAATTGCAATTCCATTGTATTCTCTGATATTTACCAATTACAGTTCATGCTCAATATCCGCCGCGGCATTATCAGGAGGAGTATCGTCGCTCTCAGGGTCTTTTTACTTTAAGTGCGGATTAAATTCGGCGATGTACTCCGTTTCGGCAGCTATCTTTATCTTTTTAATTTTGGCGATAACTCTTAAAATACTGAAAAAAAGGAAGGTTTCTTAAATTAATCTTCAATAAAATAAGATTAATCGCAGTTTTGGCATTTAAATCACATTATAACGAATTAATAAATTCACTGCTTTAAACTGTTATGTCAAAATTATGTTTGCTAAGGCACGGCGAATCGCTTTGGAATGAAGAGAATAGGTTTACGGGCTGGGTTGACGTACCATTGACAGATTTCGGAAGGCAACAAGCAGAACGTGCAGGACAATTAATAAACAAAGAAAATATTACATTTAGTGCTGCATATACAAGTGTTTTAGACAGGGCCATAGAAACCCTCAGTATAGTGATGAAGGAAATGCGGCAAAAAATTCCAGTAATAAAGGATTCTGCGTTAAATGAAAGGATGTATGGGGATTTGCAAGGATTAAACAAAGAAGATACCGCCAAAAAGTACGGCGCCGGGCAAGTCCATCTTTGGAGGAGGAGCTATGACATAAAGCCGCCAAATGGGGAAAGCCTCGAAGACACGCAGAAAAGGACCATTCCTTTTTTCATGAACTGTATAATGACCGATATCAAGGAAGGCAAAAACGTTCTGGTAGTGGCGCATGGAAATAGCTTGCGTTCAATAGTAATGTACTTAGATAATTTATCAAAGGAAGAGGTATTGTCATTGGAGCTACCGACGGGTTTGCCTATAATATATAATATTGATTCGGAAGGCAAAGTCACAGCAAAGAAAGAACTGAAGGGATAAGAGCTACAGTCAATTGAAATTGGAACCTTTATTAATGACATTACATCTCTATTTATTATGATAAATGAGGAATTTATCGATGTAAGAGCGCAGATGAATATACTTGAAAATTTGCTCTCTAAATTAAAAGAAAATGTACGATACTCCTCAGTATTCGATAAAAATAGGTATTATATAGTAAACTCGGGCAGCATGTTCTGTGGAAAATATGATCGTTATAATGACGAAATACTAATTGACAGGTGGTTTGTTTATGATTCGCTATGTTCAGATAAGATTACCGACCTTGAAAATTTGTTGATACACGAAGAAGCGCACAGGCTGAATAGATTATTGGGAACTTATGAAAAGGGCAAGCCGGACCACTGGTTAGGTTGGTTAAAAATATACAGAGAGTTAGGAGGTAGTACTCCCAAAGTTTATCTCAAAAATAAATTTTATGAATATGAGAAAGAGTACAAAAATGTGAAGGAAGAAGATTTTAAAAATATAATAATCTTGGGGTATGAAAACAGTGAAAAAGCGGCCGAAACACTTAAAAAAGCGAGAGGGATGGGCCTAAACTTCTTATACGTGGGCTCAGAAAAACAAATTTATTATACTAATCCCTTAATTAAGTAACATTTATATCCCTTGTTTTTATACAAATAGTATGTCATTTAAATCGTTTTCCAGAGATTCAGAGAGCAATAAATTATTTTCATTAAATCCCAAAAGATCCCAGTCAGCTCTGGAATACATGATGACCTATGGCTGGGCCATCCTAGTCATAGTCATAGTAGCCGTTATCTTGTATTCAATGGGAATATTCAATCCAAGCTCATCAGTAACCGCAACAAGTTCTGGATTTTCACCGTTTATAGTCTCATCTTCACTATGCAATTCCTCAGGCTTAAAAGTAGTATTGAAGGCAGGGCCGATGCCAAACGGGGCAGAGTCTATGACAATAAACAAGCTGT
>JAJZMG010000047.1 GCA_021798355.1 Nanobdellota archaeon
TACGTAATAGAGAGCGATACAATAGACTACGGTAGAGAATGGCGTTCTTTTGAAGATGAGAGAGACGAAGGAAAAGGTAGAATGGGCTCTCCTTTGAGCTATGCAAAATACGATAAAGGCACTAGTACAGTAATCGGAAAAGCAAGTGAGTCTATTAAATTGTCGAATGCAAACAGAAGAACCTTCTATAAATTAAGAAAATGGCAGCCTAGAATCTCTACAGCATACGAAAGAAACTTAAAGTTCGCATTAACAGAATTAAGGCACGCAAGTAATCGTCTGCACGTTTCAAACATAATACAGGAAGAAGCGGCAAAAATGTACAGGGAAGCTATAACAAGAAGATTAGTAAGAGGCAGGTCAATGGAAAGTGTTATAGCAGGCGCACTTTACGCAGCTGCAAGAAAACATAATAGGCCGATTACGCTAGATGAAATATCAGAAACTTTCGAAGTTGAGAGGAAAGAAGTTGGGAAGGCTTACAGGTTACTGTGCAGAGAATTAGGAATAAAAATATTACCAACTTCACCAAGTGATTATATCTATAAATTTGCATCAGAACTGGGGGTTTCGAATAAAACCGTTTCAGATGCCGTAAAACTGCTTAAAGAAGCAGAGGAAAAAGGGCTTACAAGCGGGAAGGGCCCGATGGGCATAGCGGCGGCGGTGCTTTACGTTGCAACTCTTATAAACAAAGAGAAGAAGACGCAAAGGGACGCTGCAAAGGCTGCGGGTATAACTGAAGTTACAATCAGAAACAGGTATAAAGAGCTCTACAGGGTCTTAAATCTCAAAGAAAGATTTAAGATAGATGACTAAGTGCAGATATTCAAAAATCTTTATTAATTGCTCATTTATTTATTACTATGGAGATTTTTAATGAAGGCCAAGTAATTTTCTATGCAGAGGATAAGCAGCTTAAAAAAGCAGGAGTGTTCTTTAATCCAAAAAGAAAATTCGATAGGGATATTAATGCTGTTTTAGTATATTCTTTACTTAATGATAACTCGGCAGGTTTAGAGCTATTTTCTGGCAGCGGGATCAGGGGTTTAAGGCTGTGTATAGAAACTAAGAAGTTTAGTAAATTCACCTTTAATGATATTAAATCCTACGATATAATAAAAAGAAACCTGGAACTTAATAAGAAACGCCTATTAAGGACTTTTAAAACCGTAAATAACACGGAAGCAACTTCATTTAAATCCTGTGGTAAATACGATTATATAGATATAGACCCTTTTGGCTCGCCAGCCTTTTACCTAGACTCTGCTTTAAATTTATTAAAAAGAAACGGGTTACTAGCGGTAAGCGCTACGGATACAGCAGCCCTTCTCGGTAGCGCTCAAAAAGCCTGTTTAAGAAAATATGGTTCGTTATCCCTTAAAACCCCCTATAGCAATGAAATAGGAATAAGGATACTAATTAAAAGGGTAGTTGAAGCCGCTACGAATCATTCCATAAATCTTGTGCCAATACTCTTTAACTTCGAAGGCAATTTTATTCGCGTTTACTTTAAGGCAACTCCTTCAAAAACGAAACCTAATATTGGCTATGCTTACCAGTGCTATAATTGTCCGAATAGATCAACAGGAGGGGCAGAGAAATGCGGGTATTGTGGCAGCAAGATGCACAAAATCGGGCCTATGTGGCTTGGGAGCCTATGTAATAAAAAATATGTAAATAAGATGCTTTCTTCATTAAAGCAGAATAGCATGAAATTTTCAGACGAATCTTTGCACAGGGTTTTGGATTATTTAAATGCAATCTTAGGCGAATTAAATGTATTTTCTTATTATACTACAAGCGAGATAGCCTCATTTTTAAAGCGGCCCGAACCGAAAATCTCCAATTTTAAAAATATGACAGTTTTATCTCCTAAAGGTTTTAGAACAAAAAGCAACTTCTTTGAAGTTCTCAGGTCTCTAAATGTAAATAATTAAAAGAGCTTTATCTCCTGATTCATTGCCTGCCCAGGCAATCCTCTTCTGAATCTTATTACTACTTTCCCTCTCCCGCCGTGCGCTTTCACGATAACGCCTTTTATCGATGCCTTTGAGAAAGCGATTTCAACTTTTTTGCCTATAAACTTCTTGGCTTCTTCCCTGCTATTTACTTTTTCTATGCTAGCTATAGCCTGGTTAACTCTCTGTGTTTTTCTTCCCCTTCTATAAGATAAAACTTTTGCCATGTCATTCCTCCTTTTGTAGATATTTATCCTTTATTTCTTTGTCTGTCTGCTTTAATAAATCTTTGTCTATTGCAGGTTTAGTCTCTCCTTTTCTTTCTCTTAGCTTACCAATTATAGAGGTTATTTTTTCTACCAGGTACTTGCTGTCTTTAAGTTTCTTATCAAAGTCTTCTCCGGTTATCTCTTTTACCTCTCCGTGGTCTATTTTTTTGAACCATTTTACTATATTATCTACTCTCTCTATATCTTCATGAGTAAGCACCTTTTCTTTTGTAACTGCTACGTCCTCTAACTCCTTTGCTACTTGTTTAGGTACAGGAGGCAGATATCCATATTCCATCAGCAATGCCTGGCCTGCTGCAACTACTGAATTATAAAGATCAAGGCTTAATTTTGTCGTCAGTACATTCTCAGCTAGCATTATAAGCCCCTCAGCATTCTCCACATTTGCATTTATTGATTCTACAGTTGGTATTATGTTTCCAGTTTTATAAAGCATCTGTATAGGAACGAAGAAACCGGTGTCATAAACCGCCACGCCATCTCTTAACAAAGTAAGTATAACTGGATTTGGTTTTATTATTGATCCCCAGAACTCTGACAAAGGATATGCTTGTGCATGTATTTTGTCTGAAAAGTCCCTTGCAATTTCTGCCATTTTTGCAAATAGCCTGTCCCTTAACTGTTCAAGTGTGAATTTTTGTATATCAGTATCATCTACTATGAATGCCACGTCTATGTCGGAAGTATTGGTAATCCCTGTTTTTGTCTTTGAACTGCCGAATATGACAATTGATTTTATGTATCTTCTAAAAAGGCTAAGTACCCTTAGAAAGTATGCCCTTATTGAGTTTGCGTCTTTGGATGGGAGCACTTTGCTTAGTACATCAAATGATAATCCTGCAAGCTGTCCTGGAGGTTCCACTGACTCGGCGTTTTCGCCTTCCCCGATTTCCAGGCCTACAAACGAACCCATATAATCGACTCTTTCATTAAGCTCGTCTATTTTCGATGACAAAGCATCTATTGTCGAAAAAAGCTTATTTAATGTAGCTTCAATCGGGTTTATATTCTCTGTTTGATGCATAATACCTCCATTTATTTCATTATGAAACTGATTATTTATAAGCCTTTGCTATATTTTTTGAATTTATAGAATTTTGATGGTTTTAAGTGCATTATTTCTCCCTATCTATAATATTATTTAAATTAGGAGCATCTAATAAGACTTATGAATATACGTGAGATAACCGGAATCGCAAATAAATTTGGCAAGCCCGAAACTAAGGCCGATGACATCTCAAAATGGATAGATGAGCTCGAAAAACGGGCTTCTAGCAGCGATTCACATTACAGAGGAGAGATAGATTTTAGGTATACATCTGGAGAGGAGATTCCAAACCCAGGATTTATTGGTAATCCCAACGGCTATAAATTTACAAAAGACATATACAAAAGATACCATTTCCAGACAGAATACTTTTCAGTTATGCAGATGTTTGGTACAATCGGATATGCGCCCTTAAGAACGGCAGAATCGGTTGATCCTTCTTCATTGTCAAGCCTAATGAATATGGTTTTTGAGAAAAGGAAAAATTTAGAAGATAGGGTAATGCAGCTCTTGGGAAGCATAAACACTGTTTTGAAATCTCTTATCGCCATCATCTATGAGCTCAAGGAGTTGGACAGAAATATATACCTATACAATGAATTAAAGGATAGTGACAAGGACAAAGCGGAGGCAGCGGAGCTTGCGTTAAAAAGAGTATTTTTGGATAATATAGACTCTAGAAAAGGAGGAGCAAGCCTTTCAGCGCTTTCCAGGTCCCCTACACAAAGCCAAGGCGGCCCCGGGTTTATAGATATAATGTCAGTTTTTTATCAGGTTAAAAATCTAAAGGACGTGCAGAACATAAATAGAAATGAACAGTATAAAAATATTCTAAAAAATAGGTACATAGAATACGAGAAATGGAAGGAGATAAACGGAAATGATCTTAGAAGCAGAAAGAATATACTTTTACAGTACCTTAAGAGCCAGATGGGATCATTTAACTTATATACAGACTGGTGCTCTACCTACCTTTCATTGCTTTCGAAGATCGGTTTAAATACCGCGAAAAATGCAAAAAGTTACATGAGCGGGGCAGGAAAGCCAGACATCTTTGAAAATGAAACCTTTTCAGTAACGGTTGTAGCGTCGAAGCAGATATATACAGGGGAGTACAATGTAGAGTACTCCAAATTATTTAGAAATAAGGGTCCAGAAATACCAATAAAAGTTGAGCCGAAGAGCCTAGCGGAAACTTTACTTTCAAGAGGCTATGAGGAGCAGAGGAGATCTTTTATTTATAATAGAATAAAAAAGTATGGCCCCCTTGTAATTTCTGCCATCAAACTTAACATTGGCTTTAAGGAAAAGCCTAGCAAAGAAGCGTTACAACCGCCATATGAGGGGACTCTCTACTTCAGCCTGTTTCCATATTGTTTTACCCCTGAAGAATTTTATCTTTATAAAAAAGCACATCTTGCAAATATACAGAAAACAGTCTTTGCAGCCGTGGATCAGGCGGTTTTTCACTCTCTGAGCGTTATACAAACGGATTTGGACAAATACGTTAAGGAAGCGGATGAAGAATCCAAGAAGAAAGAGAAAAAACCACAGAAAGATTACGCTTTCATGGATATTTATAGGGCTTTCAAGGATGATTTTGCAGGTATCTCCAAATCATTTTCAACAATTTCTTCTGCCGAAAAACACAAGGCAACTTTCTCATCCGAGCAGGCAGAGGTATATGAAATGCTTGTCAACACAAAGCGTTTCTCGACTGGTTATATCAAAAGAGCACTTGAAATAGGCTTATTTACTTCTGACAAAGATTCTGCATATATCTATGACGAATTAAAGAAAAGGGTTGGTTTGTTGAATTGGAAGCCGCCATTCTCGGTGAATTAATTTATGAATAATAAAGGGCAGATGCCGATAACTGAGATTATAGCCATCGTACTAGCTATACTAGTATTGTTCGCAGGTCTGGTAATAGCGTTAATATTTACAAATGCCGGTTCAACTATTGCAAAGGACATTACCGCCGCGTTCTCATTCAGCTGGCTTTATGGCAAGGGCATATGAGTGAAAAAGGCGTTGTTAGCGGCATTTTTCTTTATATAATATTAATAATAATAGGTATACTCCTAATAATTATATTTCTAGAGCTGTTTACTCCCTACAAATTCACAGACCTTTTTAAGGCATTTATATCAAAATCAAACAGTTTAAATGTGAGTAATTATGAATAATAAAGGTTTGGAGAGTTATATATTGCTTGTTATAATAACTTTGATAATCCTTATATTAATAGTAATTTTCTATCTATTCCTTTTTTCTCCTACCACTATACATAAGCTTATACCAGGGGTTCCTAATATCTAATATGGAATCAGTTTGGTTTTATGTAATTGCAATCGTTCTTGGAATAACGCTGGTTTTGGTTTACATAATCTTTGTTGGCCCGTCAGTGTTAACTAAAGACATATCTGGGTTTTTTGCGGGGATAAGTTCATCGATAACCGCAGGCTTTAAGAACTTGTATTAACATTTTTATACTTTCGGCAGCTATTAGGGAATATGATTACTTATAGTGAGTTTCTACGGATACGGAGACAGGAGCAGGAAGACAATAGAACTTTAACAAAGTTTACAGATGACACTTTGGAAGAGATGAAGGAATACATAGCTATAAACAAAAATTCGTTGGAAGAGGCCAAAAAGATGAACGATGAAAAAAAGTCAGAGGAGATATCGACACAGATAAAAAATGCTATTTCAACATTGGAACAGATAATAAATCTAAGGATGCTTAAGATCGCAAGTATGTCAATATTAGACGCAGACAGTGAACAGGCAAAGACCAATATGCTTTCCAAAGAAATAATCCTTTTCGACAACTTACTAAATCTTTCTAAGCAGCATAAATCAAGTATAATATTAGACGTAAAGTCAATAGAACCAAAGAAACTACAGAAAGTAGAAAGCAACGATAGCGAAGGGGAGAAAGTTGTGATAAAAATACTTTCAGACATACCAAAATTTGTATGGAGAAATGACAAGGCCTATGGGCCTTTTAGTTTTCCAAATGTAATCGAAATAGACAAGGACGTTGCGCAGATATTGGTAAAAAGCGGTAAAGCCGAGAGTGTATAATGACCTTTTTCAAGGAAAAGATTGAAGATCGTGAATACCAAAGCAAGATATTTGAAACAGCAAAAACAGGAAATACTCTCGTAGTGTTACCAACCGGCCTGGGTAAGACAATAATAAGTGCCATGCTTGTGGATTACAGACTGGAGAGATACCCTTCTTCAAAGGCCCTCTTTTTAGCTCCAACAAAACCACTTGCGAATCAACACTCCAGAACATTTTCTTCTTTATTGTCAATAAAGCAGGGGATAGCCAGCGGATCCGTCTCAAGTATCCAAAGGAGCAGAATTTATGCCGAATCTCAACTAATATTCGCAACTCCGCAGACCATAGAAAATGACATGGCTAAAAAAATAATAAATTTTTCAGATTTCAGCTTGCTCATAGTAGACGAGGCGCATCACACAATAGGAAACTACGCCTATGTAAAGATAGCAAAATTGTATTCAGAGCAGTCTTTTCACCCTTTAATACTTGGGCTCACAGCTTCTCCTGCATCCGATAGGGAAAAGATAAAAGCTATTTGCAGTAACTTGCAAATAAGTAATGTAGAGATAAGGTCTGACGATGATTCAGACGTTATTAATTATATACAGAAAAAGCAGATAGAGGAGATAAAATTGGATCTTCCAGTTGAAATACTTGAGCTTGCAAATAATTTAAAATTACTTATAAGCGAATCAGTAAGCGAATTACAGGAAACAGGGTTATTGAAAAACGTACAGAAGAGCAGGATAAACAGAGTAACTATATTGCTGCTTCAGAAAAGCCTTCAGAGGCAGATGTTTAGCGGAAAAAGGACTTATTACCTTATTAGAGGAATAATTTTAACGTCTAAAATTTTGAAACTTTACCACGCTTACAATCTCTTGTCCACACAAAGCCTAAGGGCGTTTTTAAATTTTCTTGAAAAGATTCAGAAAGGAAAGGCAAAGACGGATAAGGAGTTATCCTCAAACAAGCGATTTATTGAAATAAAAGATAAAACGGAAGAACTCCTTGATAAAGAGGTTGAGCATCCAAAACTTAAACAGCTCCAGGTTGTGTTTACAAATCATTTTAATGAATCCAAGAAAGCAATAATCTTTGCCCAGTATAGGGACACAGTGGATGTTATTTACAAAAGTATCTCAAATATACAAGGGGTAAGGCCCATAAAATTTATAGGGCAGGGCAAAGGAGGGTTATCCCAGAAAGAGCAAGTTAATATAATAAGGGATTTTGAGTCGGGGATATACAATGTACTTGTCTCCACAAGTGTTAGTGAGGAAGGAATGTCTATAAGAGGCGTGGATATCGCAGTGTTTTATGAGACTATACCGAGTGCAATACGGAATATACAGAGGAGAGGAAGGGTTGGCAGGTTCTCAGCAGGTAGTATATTTATCCTGATTACAAAAGGTACCAATGATGAAGGCTATTATTGGCTTTCCAAAAAACGGGAAAAAACAATGAAAAAAATAATAAAAAACATAAAGGAAAATCCGGATACAATAAAGCAAGATGGGACATTGCATCCATTTATCTAATTACCCAATATCTCTGTTTCACAGGTTCCTCCTGCACTATATTTAACTCCATTCACGGAAACCTTGCTCCCGGTTGTGTTGCCTATAATTACGGTGTTTATGCCGGGGTTATTAATTGGCAGGTCATCAGAAAATGAATTTAGACCCGCAGTATAATTTCCTATACGCGATAGCGCAGAAGGGTTGTTAACAGTATTGCTTGCGAATACGTTATAAACAAGCCCGGGGCTTCCTTCCGAAACCGTTATTTTAAAAGTGTTCGGCTCAGAGCCGGTGCTTATATTTGTTATGTTGATATTACATGCTACCGGAGAGCCGCTTCCCCCGGTTATTAAACCTGAAGGTAAAATTGCAAAATGGAATACAGAGCTGGTTATTACTACTCCTATAACAAAAAAGGAGATTAGAAGTATAATAATTATAAAATAATCGACTGCACTCGTACCGTTTATTTTGTTACCGCGCATATATAAATTAAATTCCTCCCTAGAAAATCCGGTTTTGCTATTCCTATCTCTTGTGGTAAAGCAGAAAAGAAAGAAACTAGCGAACTTACACACTGTCCTATACCGCTAGCAGCAATAGCCGCTGTAGCAAGCTTTTCGGTGTAAACAAGATCATTTGGTGCAACATCATTTTTGCATACAGCACTATTAAAGCATTCCGACGCTCCAAACCCAGCAAGTGCTGCTCCAACCACCAATCCAGGATTTGATGGCGAAAGAAGTTTTGCTCCTACACTTGCTACTATCGCCCTAGAACATTCATCTTCTATGCCAGAAGTAGGGTAATTATTGAGAAAAGAAGCAGGTTCACATTCGCTAGGTAGGCTTATTGTGTTTGGCGGAAATCTAGTGCCTACCAAAGAATTTAGATATATGATGTATATCTGTGCCTTGTTTATCGATTTACTGCTGTTTGGAAGTGGAAATCCGCTCTGACTGGAATTGCTGATATTTTTATAGCTGAATATCACATTGTCACCAGGCTTTAAGTAACTTGCATATGATTCGTTTATTACAGATGTGCTTTTTACAGGCTCGGTTAATACGCAAGAAGATGGAACTTCATACGAATCTGTTGTAGGATCATAACCAACCGTGCAGTTGCCCTTACTATTACAAAAGTTGGTGTAAAGATCGGTGCACGAAGC
>JAJZMG010000001.1 GCA_021798355.1 Nanobdellota archaeon
TAATAATAGAAAAGCTTAAATACTAGAACTATTATAGAATAGAATTATAAATTATACTTTAAGAGGTTTCCCCTTTGGACATCGATGTATTTAATAACCGTTTATCGCCGCAATATAGAATTATGCTCAAAGAGGAACTTGATAAACTGTTAAGCGAGTACAATATTGTCGTGAAAGATCTACCTAAAATCAAGTTAAATGACCCTGCCGTCAAACTTTTGGATGCAAAAGAGGGAGATGTTTTGGAGGTAAAGCGTAGTAGTAAAACTGCAGGCAAGTACAGCTATTACAGGCTTGTTGTAAAATAAAATGGAAAATAACAATTATAAGACATTATTAAGAGCCGCTTTAGGTTCAACCGCTTTGGCTGCTCATCATATATCCTCATTTGAGTATTTTATAGATAAGGGACTTAAGAAAATCGTAGAAAGCGAAGGTTTAATAGAGCCAGTTATAAAGCCAGTTGGCGTAGAAGATTTTAAGATAAGAGTGAACAAAATAACTATTGGTAAACCAGACATAATAGAGGCTGATAGCATAGTTAGGTTAATTAAGCCTATGGAAGCAAGGGTAAGAGATCTTACATACGATGCTCCTTTGATGCTTTCAATCTCGTATCTGGCCGATGGCAAGGACATAATAGATGAAGACGTTTTCATAGGACGCATGCCAATTGTAATTAAATCTAAATATTGCAACCTTTACGGGCTTTCATCCAGTGAGCTAACAGAAGCGAAAGAAGATCCCACAGATCCTGGCGGTTACTTCATAATAAATGGCACTGAAAGAATAATAATAACTACGGAAGATCTTGCTCCAAATAACATATTAATTTCAAAAGATAATCAAGAAGGATTTAAGTTCAGCGCAAAAATATTTGCAGATGCAGAGTCTATAAAGGTTCCGCATACATTACAAATATCAAGTAGTAACCTACTTTATATTACTTTCGGTAAGTTAAAGAGGGTACCTATTATTACCCTAATAAAGGCACTTGGAGTAACTAATGAAAATGAGATGATCAAAAAAATAGGAAAGGAAGACGAAGACATAATAAACACTATAGACATGAACCTTATAGCTTTTAATATAAGCTCGGAAAATGATGCATTGGATACTATAGGAAAAATGCTCCATTCTATCCATACAAAAGAGACTGCAGAACTAAACATAGACTCTTTACTTTTCCCATTCTTAGGCAGAGATAAAGAATCCAGAAAAATAAAGGCAGAGTACATCATGTACGTTTCAAATCTTCTAATAAAAAGCGCATTAGAAGGAAAAGAAGTAGACAAAGATCACTACTCCAACAAAAGACTGCATGCTGAAAACTACAATTTGGATATGCTGTTTAGATTCATATTCAAGCAAATACTGAACGATGCTAAGTACAATTTTGAGAGAGGAATAAGGAAAGACAGGGTGCCTGATCCTAAATACATTTTTACTTCCGATCAATTGACCGCTAGGTTAAGGTCTGCACTTGCTACAGGCCAATGGGTTGGTGGAAGGGTAGGAATAACTCAGCATCTCGACCGCAGAAGTTTCCCATCAACAGTTTCTCATTTAAGAAAAGTAGAGTCTTTACTTACTTCGAATAGGGAAAATTATAGGGCCAGGGATCTTCACGGAACCCAATTTGGCAGGTTCTGCGCGGTAGAAACTCCAGAAGGTCCAAAGATAGGTTTGACTAAGAACCTGGCTGTGTTGTCTATGATGTCTAAAGACGGGATAGATACGGAAACAGTTAAGAATTTGCTAAAGAACTACGGGGTTAAAAAAATATGAGTTTTGTATTCGTAAATGGCGTGCTTTCAGGAGTTACTGACGATCCAAATAAACTCGTTAAAGAAATTATAGAAGATAGGAGAGAAAGCAATATACCAAAAGAAATAAACGTAAGGTATAGAAAAGATACAGATAGCGTAATGATAAATTCTGATAGTGGAAGATTGCTAAGGGCACTTATAGTGGTAAAAAATGGGAAGCCGATGGTGACAAAGGAAGACGTAAGTTTACTATCAGAAGGGCACATAACTTGGCAGGATTTAATTGATAAAGGTAAAATAGAATATCTAGATGCCGATGAAGAAGAGCTTGCTTATACGGCATTGACCGAAGAAGAATTAACCCCTGCTCACACTCATCTTGAGATAACTCCTCTTTCTGTTTTTGGAACGCAGGCATCGTTACTTCCCTTTATAAATCACAGTAACGCGCATAGAAATGTTACGGCTGTTAAAAGCGTGCAGCAAGGGGTTGGTTTGTATACTACAAATTATCTTATAAGACATGATAACGATTCTATGATAGCTATTGATCAGCAGATGCCCGTAGTTAAAACCGAAATGTATGAAAATGAAAACTTCAAGTCTCACCTTTCTGGACAGAATATAGTTGTAGCCGTACTCTCGTATTTGGGATATAATATGGACGATGCAATAATAATAAATAAATCTTCTGTGGAACGTGGGCTGTTCAGAGCGATGTTTTTCAGGCCATATAAAGTGGAAGAAATAAAATATGTTGGTGGGCAGAGCGATGTTATAGCCATTCCAGAAAAAGATGTAGCAGGTTATAGATCAGAGGATTCTTATAAATATTTAGATGAAGACGGTATTGCTGCAATAAACTCTCATGTCAGTGGGGGAGATGTTCTTATAGGGAGGGTATCTCCACCAAGATTCGTTTCGTCTATAGATAAATTTAGGTTGGGAGTGCAAAAGCAGGTTGAGTCCTCAATTGAATGTAGGACTGGAGAAAGTGGAGTAGTTGACAATGTATTTGTGACTTCAACAGCAGAAGGAAATAAGTACGTTTCACTTAAGATAAGAGAGGATAGACCAGTTGAAATAGGAGATAAATTTGGGCCTAGAAGTGGACAGAAAGGAGTCGTTGGTATGCTTTTAAATCAAGAGGATATGCCGTTTACTTATTCCGGAATAATTCCTGATTTAATATTCTCACCTTACTCTATACCCTCAAGGATGTCAATGTCTTACTTGCTAGAATTAATAGGTGGAAAAGTTGGTGCGCTTGGCGGAAGATATGTAGATGGCACTTCGTTTACGGGAGAAACCGAGGAAGATCTTAGGAAAGAACTAATGAAGTATGGGTTTAGGGAGAATGGAGTAGAAACAATGTATAATGGTATAACTGGCGAAGAAATGAAAGTCAGAATATTCGTAGGAGATATGACCTACATAAGATTAAAGCATTTAGTAGAATATAAGATACAATGGAGGGCCCGTGGTCCAATTCAGCTGCTTAATAGGCAACCAACAGAAGGAAAATCAAAACGTGGGGGGCTTAGATTAGGAGAAATGGAGAAAGACTGTTTCGTAGCCTACGGAACCGCATTGGCTCTTAAAGAGCGATTTGATTCAGATAAAGTAACGATACCTGTATGTTCAAAGTGTGGGATGATAGCAGTTTATAATGTGAAAAAGAAGACAGGTTACTGTCCGATAGACGGAGAGGATGCGCAAATAAAATTAATAGACGTCTCTGTTTCGTTTAAGATATTGCTTGATGAATTAAAATCAGTAGGAATCTATCCAAAAATGGTTTTAGGGAGTAAAGTATGAAATTAGACTCGAACTTTGTTTTCAGTAAAATAGATGCATTGGAATTCGGTATAATGTCTCCTAAAATGATACAAAAGATGAGTGCCGTATCTATAACTTCATCTGAACTTTATGACATTGATGGGTTCCCGGTAGATGGCGGTCTTTCTGATTTGAGGATGGGCGTAATTGATCCAGGTTTGACATGTAAAACATGCGGAAACACAATAAGGGACTGCCCGGGTCACTTCGGTTATTTGGAGCTTGCTAGGCCAGTATTTAATGTAAAAACGGTGCCATACGTTTACAACCTTGTGAACTCTACATGTAATTCGTGCGGTAGGATACTCATATCTGACGAGCATCTTAAAAAACTAAGTGAAGAGATTATATCTGCAGAGGTCAATGAAGGACATAAAAAGAAAATAAAAATTATTAAAGCCATTATAAAGCACGCAAAGAATGTAACGATATGTCCCTTTTGTAGAGCAAAACAGAAAAAGGTAAAACTTGAAAAGCCATACACTTTTGTAGATGGTGATCAAAAACTTACCCCAATAGACGTGCTTAACAGATTAGAAAAAATAAAGGATTCCGATTTACAGTTTTTTGGTTTAGATCCAGATTACTCTAGGCCTGAATGGATGATGGTGTCTATTTTGGCAGTTCCGCCCATAACTATACGACCTTCAATTACTCTCGAGAATGGTCAAAGAAGTGAAGATGATCTTACTCACAAGCTTACTGATATAGTTAGGACTAATCAACGACTTGCTGAAAATATAAGATCGGGAGCTCCGGAGATAATAATCGATGAACTTTGGGATTTGCTGCAGTATCACATTACTACTTTTATATCGAATGGCTCAGCACAGGTTCCTGTTGCAAGGCAGAAATCTAACAAAAAACTTAAGAGTTTAGAAGATAGGATAAAAGGAAAGGAGGGAAGATTTAGAGGCTCTGCACTTGCAAAACGTGTAAATTATAGTGCTAGGTCAGTTATTTCACCGGATTCTTTTCTAAGGTTTGATGAAGTAGGAGTTCCTATAAAAATCGCGAAGGAGGTAACTTACCCAGAGTACGTTACAGAATTAAACATTGACAGGCTTAAAGCTACTATTAAGAATTTTAATTCTCACCCTGGTGCGAATTATGTCATAACTCCAGACAATATTAAGAGGAAAATAACCGAAACAACTATAGACAATATTATTGATGAACTAAAGCCAGGTTACGTAGTTGAGAGGCACATAAAAGACGGCGATATAATACTATTCAACAGACAGCCGTCTCTGCATAGATTATCGATAATGGGTCATAGAGTGAAAGTACTGCCTTACAAAACACTTGGTATTAACCCTGCATCCACTCTTCCATATAACGCAGATTTTGATGGAGACGAGATGAATATACACGTTTTGCAGAATGAAGAAGCACTTGCAGAGGCAGACATGATAATAAACATAAAAAATAATATAGTTTCGCCAAGGCACGGTTTACCATTGATAGGGGCAGCACAGGACTATATTTCAGGTTGCGCTTTGCTTACATCTAAAGAAGCGGAATTCACGAAGGAAGACGCCGAATTCTTACTCTCAAATATAGGGGTAGTAAAAGATCTGAAGAAAAATAAATATATGGGTAGAGAGCTTTTTAGTATGATTCTGCCAGAGGACCTCAATTTTGAAAGTCAAAGCAGTACTTATAAGATAACAAAGGATGAAGATTCAATTGTAAGAATTAAAAATGGGAAATTAATCTCAGGGGTAATAGATGCAGCAACCATCGGAAGAGAAAGCGGAAGCCTGCTTCAATTTTTATTCGTAAGATATGGTTCAGAAGTAACCGCTAAATTTATAGATCAGGCAAACAAACTTGGGTTAATGGCTATTTTCAGTATAGGGATGAGTGTAAATATTAGAGACTTCGATATTCCAAAAGCAGCATACACCGAAATAGAGAAAACAGTAAAAGACGGAGAAGCTAGCGTAGCCGAGCTATTGAAAGATTATGATGACATAGCTGAGGCTAAAATACTTAGCATAGCTAACAGAATAAGAATAAAAGTTAGGAATATAATTGATGCTTACATAGACAAGAAGAATAATAATGTGGAAGCAATGATTACGACCGGCGCTAAAGGAAGCATAACGAATCTTATCCCAACTGTGGGCCTTGTAGGTCAGCAGATGTTAAGAGACGTAAGGATAAGTAATGGATTCTCAGACAGACTTACTTCTCATTTTAAGAAGGGAGATAATGGCCTTATTGCCCGTGGTTTCATAGTTTCAAATTACAGGCAGGGACTTAATCCTGTAGAGTACTTCCTTCATGCTGCAAGTAGCAGAGAAGGGTTAATGGACAATGTTATACGTACGCCAATATCAGGGTACATGCAGAGAAGATTGTCATCAGCGCTTCATGATCTTAAAGTAAGAGATGACCTATCAGTAAGACTTGGAAGTGCAATAGTTCAGTTTAAATATGGAGAAGACGGGTTAGATGTATCCGCAAGTGACAAAGGGGATCTTAAATTATGAAAATAGAAATACCTGAAAAATACATTGTAGCGTTTAAAGAAAAATACGGGGAGAATGCAGACTTATCAGAGCTTGAAAAAATATATGTAAGGTCTTTAGTAACTCCTGGAGAGGCAGTGGGCGTTATAGCTGCACAGAGTATCGGGGAAGCAAGTACTCAGCTTACGCTTAGAACAAAACACGCAGCAGGTCTATCCGTAATTAACACTACTACCGGTTTACCAAGGTTGGTTGAAATCTTTGATTCAAAAAAAGATATCTCAACTCCTTTTATGGATATATACTTAAAAAATGAATATGCAAAGTCAAAGCAGAAAGCAAGCGAAATTGCAAATAAAATAATAGAAATAAAGATAGGAGATATAACATCTTCTTATACTGTTTCTCTTAGAAAGAAATCAATAGAATTTGTGTTGGATAGAGACATGCTGAAGGAATATGGTTTTACGGCTAAGGATGTTACAGCGAAGCTTTCGAACTTAAAAGTATCCACTTCGCTCGAAGGAAATATGCTTTCAGTTATAGATAAATCCTCAGATAGCGTTAAAAAGCTTATACGATTAAGAAATAAAATAGTAGAAATAAATCTATCTGGTTTATCAGGCGTTTCAAGAGCGATATTAAATCAGGATTCTCAGGGAAATTACTGGATAAAAACTATAGGTACAAATCTTTCGGAAGTGCTTAAAATGGAGGAAGTGGACCAGAAAAATACGGTTTCAAACGATATAATTGAAGTTTCAAAGGTATTAGGGATAGAAGCGGCAAGAAATCTTATAATAGACGAGGTAAATGCCACATTGCAAAATGTTGGGTTAACTGTTGATTTAAGACATATATTTTTGATAGCGGATGCAATGTGCCTTGACGGTACTGTAAGAGGGATAGGTAGATACGGTTTAAGCGGAGAAGCCGATTCAGTACTTGCAAGAGCTTCATTCGAAGTTCCATTAAAACATCTTATTGAAGCAGGGCTCTATCATGAGTCAGATCCATTTAAATACGTTGCAAATAATATACTTTCTAATCAAGTAATACCCATAGGAACAGGAGGGGTTAAATTAGTGGTGAAGGACAATGGAAAACGGAATAGCGAAGAAAATTCAGGAAAAGATAAAGAGTAATAAAGTGTTTATAGGTTTAAACTCTACATTGAGAGCTTATAAAAATGGTGAGGTTTCTTTTGTAGTATACGCAAGCAATGCAAGTGATAAAATTATAGAAAAGTTAAATGAACTTGAAACTGAAAAGTATAAGTACGATGGAGACAGCGATGCACTTTCAATTGCTTGTGGTAAGTCATTTGGTATAACTGTTTTGGGGATAAAGAAGTAAGTTATGAACATAAAATTTGACAGTGATATCATATTATCAATTAATTTATTCTCTGATGTAACTAGTGTAATGCCAAGAGACTGCGTAAATTTTGAAGATAAAATAGTATTTGTAGTAAGTCAGGGCCAAGCCGGTTTAGCTATAGGTAAAAATGGGATGAAGATAAAAATGCTTCAGGAGATGTTAAAAAAAGAGGTAGTTGTTATCGAATACTCTGATGATCCTGTAAAACTTTTTGAGAATGTCATAAGACCAAATAAACTTATATCCGGTTATATAACTGCAAATAAAAAAGGGGATGAAGCTAAGAAAGTAGAGGCTTCCGTTGATGGAAAAATAAGCAGTAATAAAATAAAACTAATTAAAATGCTAATGCAAAGGTATTTTAATATAGTTAGTATAAATATTAAGTAAAAAATTATGGGAAACAAGACGCGTGGGCTGTTTAATGGCAAGATGTTGCTAAGAAGGAAGGAGAGAGTACGATTTAGTAAGAACAAAAGTAAGTCTTACTTTAGCGGTAGCTGGAAAAAGAATGATCCACTTGCAGGTGCACCACAGGCGAGAGGCATTGTTTTAGAAAAAGTTGAAATAACGCCTAAGAAGCCTTCATCCGGAAAAAGAAAATCGTGTAAAGTTCAGCTTACAAAGAATGGTAAGATTATAACTGCGTACATCCCTTGGAGCAAGGGAGTCTCATTTGTAGACGAGCACAACGATGTTATAATTGAAAGAATCGGAGGTGCTCAGAAGGGTGCAAGAGGCGACCTGCCAGGTGTAAAATTCAAGATAACAAAAGTTAATGGTATCTCATTAAAAGAATTAGTCAAAGGAAGAAAGCAGAAACCTGTTAGATAAAATGGAAGAAGAAAAATCATTGGAAATTGTTAAAAAAGAAAAGGAAATAAAGCTTTTCGGAAAATATAGCTTTGAAGATGTAAAAGTAAATGACGCCGGTCTTAAAAATATAATTTCTCTTAAACCCGTAATAGTGCCAAAGACCTCTGGTAGGTTATCCCAGCAAAGGCTCGCAAGAGAGAAGATGAGCATAGTTGAGAGGCTTATAAGTCACCTCATGGTTCCAGGCCACAGAGGGAAGAAACATTTAAGGACCAGCAAGTTAATGTCAGGAAGGTTTAATACTGCCTCTAATCTGGTTGAAAGCGCATTTGATATGATAAGTAATGATGGTTTAAATCCTATACAGATTCTTGTAAAGGCCATAGAGAACTCCGCACCCAAAGAGGAAGTAATGACGCTTTTGGTAGGAGGGCAAAGGCTTGCAAAGCAGGTTGATACTGCACCAATAAGAAGGGTAGATTTAGCATTAAGGTGGATAGCAGAGGGGACATACCAGCTTTCAGCGACGGGTAAAAAAGCAGATAAAGCACTATACGAAATACTTACTCAGTCAGCTAATAACCAGGATATTGCATTTCCTATTTCAAAACGGATAGACACGGAAAGGCAGGCAGCATCTAGCAGATAAATCCATGCACCTGCTTTTTTTAAATTGCTACTTTTCTTATAAACAGTAGAAAGGCAGTGTGCAGTATGCCATTACTTTCTGGTCTGAGTATGTCTCTGTCTATTTCTACTTTCCAGTTTATTTCATTATTTTGCAATAATCGTTCTACTTTCATGTTTTTAGGAAGAGCTCTTATTGTTTTTTCTATTTGTATAATCGATGGAGAGTAAGTGACTATTCTTGCGCCAATCTTAAAGTTTTTTTCTATAACAGGTAATACTTCCCAAGGGTCTGGGAGATCAAGTACTCCACAGTCAAAATTCTTCTCCTTTACGCCGTTTTTAACGTCTAAGTTGCTGAATTTTATATTATCTAAATCAAATAGTTCCGCGTTTTTCTTTGCCACTTTCATAAATTCTTTTCTTACTTCATATGAGAAAACTTTTATGTCTTTTGATAGGTTTGCCAGTGAACATGCCACAACTCCAGAACCGGTTCCAGCATCAAATACTTTACTGTCTTTTTTCAACCCTAAGTACACTATTATGCTTCCGATATCTTTTAATGTGACTATTTGCGGCAGCCTTATAATCTTTTTAATCAGATCAGGAGTTCCAGGTTCTACAATGTAAAATAAATTTCCATTATGGGTTTTTATTTTTGAACCTGCTTTTTTCCCCTTTATTTTTTCTGGCTTAAATATGCCAAACTGCGTGTTGCTTTCTTTTTTATCATCTATAGCTATAGAATGGTCTTCATTCAATAAAAATATCTTTGTTTTTTTCATATTTCAGTTTTTATAACATTCACCATATTCCCAAAATTTTTATTTCCCGATATTTTTTCAGCATTTGTAAGTATAAAAGTTATTGTTTTATATGCAGTCCCGTACCCCATTGCATTTATAAAGTCTTTCTTTGCTATCGTTTTTTTATTTAGTATCTGTACGACTGCTTTTATTCCATACTGGCCGTAGGAGCATATAAATACTCCTTTTTCAATTTCTTTTGGTTCTTGAAAACCCGTTTTTATCAGTAGGTTATACATTTCATTGTTTAGATTTTCTTTGTTTTCTCTAGGTTTTTTAATAGTCGTTTCATGTATAGCTTGCTTTGGTTTTTCATCTTTTGCGTTTATAATAGATTTTACAGTATCCAGGCTTAATCCTATCTCATATAAGTAATCTGCCTTTTGGCCCGTTTGGTTATCCTGTGCAGAAACCTTCTTCATGAAATCCGTAAGGTTCTGCGAAATGTACCTTTCTGCAGAAGAAAGTGATTCCGTATTTACAACTTTTTTATCTCTTATTTTAGTTATTAAAGCTTTTTCCTGGGAATTTAATGTCTGCATTAGTATATTCAAGGCCTTTTCTCTATCTTTTTCAAGGAAGTAAACCGGCGAAGATCCAAATTTTCTTATGGTCTTTTTTATCTCCCCCTTTCCAGCAAAATAATCAACTATTGTCTGTGTCTGTAGAGTATCCTTCTCTATTCTTTCAGCCAGCTCTAATATAAGAGCGGGACCTTCTCTCAGCTTGAGCATTATTTTATCGTAAATTTCATTTATGTCTTCCATTAATAATCTTCCATTCTATATTATTTATAACTTGTAATCCCTTATTAAATAATAAAAACTCAGCTTGCAATATTATACTATCGATGAAGAAGTTATAAGCTTGCTTTATTCCTTTTTATATAGTGGGCGTAATGGTATAATTTAGGGATTAATATTATGAAATATTTATAAATTTATGGATAAGAAGGGACAGATATTTACTATCGATTTGCTTATTGCTTTATTTATATTCCTGCTTCTATTTACGACAGTTTTACTTTTTCTCTATTCAAATGCAGACATAAATAATTCTTATTCATCTTATTATTCTCAGATAACCTCAAATTACATAAATAATCTAGCAGTCCAAGGTGCTAATTCTTTGCTCGGTTCTGAAGGTTATCCTTCTAACTGGTATGATTTTACATGCAACCAGATAAAACAGCTTGGTGTACTCCATAATACTTTAGAGGTATCCCCAATAAAACTCTACAATATCACAACCCTCCCTGTGCAATGTATATCTTCACTGCTTAAATCAGGCAATTCTTTCAACATAACTTTTTATTATTTAAATGGATCAGTATTAGAATTGAATGGCAAAAAGATAACTGCGGGTTTTCCTATAGACTACTCTTCTAGCTATGTGGCAGCTATACAAAGATTTGCAGTAGTTTACCCTGGCAATGAAATAATAAGGCTTTCTTATACGGAGTGGTCATGAAAAAAGGACAAGTTTTTACGATAGATCTCGTTATAGGGAGTATAATAGTGCTTGCCGTTATAACCTCCGCTTACGCAATAACTAGTTATTATCTTACCGTGAACAGCTCAATAACTTCCAATAGCGATTTTATTTCGCAGGTTTATTCTGCCGTCTCTTCCTTTTCAGTAGTTTCTTCTACCAATAATGGTTTACTCTTATTTCAGAATGGTGGCTCCGCCTCAGCCTTAAATTCCTACATTTCATCAGTTTTAGGACGTGAAATTTCAAGCCCTTTCCTTCTCCAAGTTTTTACAAAGTCAAATTACTCTACAAACGATACGCCAAGTAATCTTATATTCACATACAATTCTAGATTCTCGTCTTCTGGTTCCTATTCAGCTTTTTATGAGCCGTTACTTATAACCAATTACAGTATTGCATGTGGCTCGTCCTGTAATTCGTCTTTATCAATAAAAAGTGTTTTTCCGTCTTATAATGACACAATAAACGCTCCAAATTGCAACGTACTTTACGGAAACGGTACTGTGACGGGGTGGACCACATTAGATAATACGCCAGCAGGGTACTGTACAATAGAAGTCCCGTCTTACGCAGATCCAAATAGTTATGATGTCGTTACATCCGCTTCAAATGGCGCTTCCACCGGCTCTGCCACACTGTATATTCTTTCTATAGACCTCTTGAAATTTGAGGTTCAAAAATAATCTATATAAATATTATAGATTTATTTCGCTCTTCATCTCTCAGCTTTACTTCCATTGCAGTTAATTCAGATTCAGCATCTCCTCTGTAAATTCCCATTTTTATTGCAAGGTTGTTTATATCCATCAACAGCTTACTTACTTTCTTGGCTTTCTCGAAATCCACGTTATTTTTGTACTGGTTGTATAAAGTTATTTGCTGCAGTAGCTTTTCATATAAATTTCCCGTTTCCTCCACAATTTCCATTTTTATCCCCCCTCATACCTATTCTAGAGGGATTCTAAATAAAAAGGGCGGGTTTGTATTACTTACATATTATCAAAATCTGTTTATTATTAACTCTTATGTGGTTATTCAGCAAAGTACGTATTGGCCGATTTTTGCTCAATGTCAAGTCTGCTGCCTTTTTGGTTAATTCTTGGCCTTCCGCTGTCCTTGTCCCTCCTTATAGTAACATCTATATTTTTAAGGAAATTGTTTATTGCTTTACCTGTACTTTCTATCTGGTCTGTCATCCCTGTTACTCCTTTTTTGCCGCTGAATAATATACTCTTTGGGCAGGTAGAATCAAGAAAGGAAAGGTCATGATCCACTACTATTGCACACTTGTTTCTTGATGAAATAAACAAGGATATTATACTCATACACTCCAGTCTATCTTCTATATCTAGATTTGCTGACGGTTCATCTATAAGATAAACATCTGCTGGCTTCATAAGTGTAGTTATTATTGCGAGCTTTTGAAGTTCTCCCCCCGAAAGATTGTTAACATTCTTGTTCAGCAGTTTGTTTATTCCAAGTTTGCCAATTGCGGATAAAATTCCCAAGTCCTTTTCGTATTCTGGATTTATGTTCAACAGAGCGTTGCTGACAAGCATATCAAACGGCTTTAATATCTGCGGTTTATATGAGATCTTTATACCCAAGTCAAGTTTACCTATGCTAGTTTCAATGAGGCCGGCAAGCGCTTTTATAAAGGTGCTTTTTCCTATGCCGTTTTCCCCTATTATACCTATAATATCTCCTCTATAGAGTTTCCCGCCCTTTGTATCCAATTTAAAGTCTTTTAAATCAACAATAAATTCGGGCCAGGAAATAAATGGCTCATTTGTAACTGGTGGTAGTGTTTTCTTGATTTTTATGCTGTAATCTCTGAATCTGACGTTTTCAGTAGGGAGGTATCCCTCCAAATAGGCATTTATACCATTCCTAGATGGCATGATGTGCGAAGCTATCCCATAGTTGGATTCAGATCCGTATAAAACTTGTATAAATTCTGTAAGGTAATCAAGCATTACCAAATCATGTTCAACTATAACAACTGTTTTGTTTTCCAGCGCCCGCTTTATCTCTGTAGCGACGTTTATTCTTGTATTTATATCTAAGTAGTTCATAGGCTCATCAAATATGTATACCTCTGCTTCTTCATCTAATGTTTTGGCTATTTCAACGACCTGCGCCTCTCCTCCAGACAAAGTTTCCGCATCTCTGTTTAAAATGTCTTCTGTTACAAGCTTAAAGCGGTTGTTTTTCACTATATCCCTGACTTTTCCAGTCTGTGTGAATGACTGGGCTTTCTTTGCTATTCTTAGATTGTTGCTGTAAAGCTTTGTAAGGTAAGGTTGTATGTCTTTTCCACGGAATGCCTTCATTACCTCTTCGTACGAGTATTCTCTTTTGAAATCTCCGAAATTTGGAACCAATTCGTTTGAAATAAGTTTTATGTTTGTGGTCTTTCCTATTCCATTTCTCCCTATTAACCCGACTATTTTGTTTTCTATAGGGGTTGCAATATTAAAGGTTCTAAAGGTATTAACACCGTATTGAAATGTAATATTTTTAGCCATTTCGTCTGGAAGATTTATTATCCTTATAGCGTCAAATGGACACCTTTTTACGCAGATTCCGCAGGATATACACAGACTTTCCGTTATTGCCGCTTTACCATTTTCTCTTGCATATACCGTTTCCTTTGCGCCCTGTCTTACTCTTGGACAAACCTCTGCGCAGATGTAATTGCAATTATCCGGCGCTTCGCACTCCGATTCCTTTATTACGGCAACTCTCATTTTCTTGATATCATATCCTTATGAATAAATAGGTTGTTCTTTCTTTTTAACTTATCTATATCCTCCCTTTCTTTTAGAACCCTGTCAAATATCTCTTCATACGTCAACTGTATCGTATCAAGTGCATTTTTTGCGAATTCATACCCGTAACATTTAGAAGCAAATTCTTTGTCTTTCCATTTATCTGCACCGTCATGTTTTAGAAGGCAGTCCACTATCTCCTTTGGTTCTTTGAGTGTTTGATTAAACTTGGAAAGCGCATCCCCTACAATGTCAGATATGGCCGCTACCTCAATTATATAATCCTCAATGCTTCCCTTGTCTATGGCGTAAAGCTCTGCGATTGCTTCATCGAATGCGTATTCTTGATTTTTTCCGTAAGTCTTAGCATGCCCTATCTCATGGTAAACAGTCATCTTGAGCGTCGACAAATACCTTTTATCATATTTACTTAGATTTTCCACTTCTGATAAAAGCTTTTCATCTATTCCTATTAAATGTTCTTCGTCAACATTTTTGTAATATGAAAAAGATGCTCGTATAAATTTATATTCATTTACATCTTTACAGCATTCTCCTATTATTTTTTCTAGCTTAGATACATCCTCTGTGCCTTTTCCGGAGTCATAATCATTTTTCATTCCTTAGTATGAATACACGCGCTATAAATACTTTTTATATTTATAATGCCTTCAATCTGAATGGAAAGTAATGATCCGGAGTGCTCTATTGAAGAACATGAAAAGATGCTGCAAATGCCAAAAGACGGTCACAGTGATGAGGAGATAAAGGATATCCTCTCAAAATACAAAAAGGTAGCAGTTGTAGGGATGTCAAGGGAAGACGGAAAAGAAAGCCATGAAATACCTCAGTATCTGATAGGTAAAGGGTATGATGTGATCCCCGTGAATCCAAATGCCGATTCTATATTGGATAAAAAATCATACCCATCAATTTTAGATGTTCCAGGAACCATTGAGATAGTTGATATTTTTAGACCCTCAGACAAGGTCTTTCCAATTGTTCAGGCTGCAATAGGCAAAACTCCAAAAGTTATATGGATGCAGGAAGGAATTTCAAACGATGAAGCAAGGAAACTCGCTGAAAGCAAAGGAATAACGGTAATATTCAACAGGTGCATGATGAAGGAACATATTAGATTGTTTGGGGATTAATAGAAATATATATAATTAATTGTCAAAATATAATTATTGAAATTTATGGTAACTGCAGTTTGTCAATGCTATAAGTGTAACTACAGATTTAATTATGAATATATCATGGGCGTTTCTTACCATTCAATAAGGCTTGGACATAAACGAATATTCCGCTGCCCAAACTGCAAAACTCTGCAGAAGTTTGATTTGACCAATAAAGTGCAGGATAACTCATTGAAAACTTATGGCGACAGTTCAGAAGTGGGCATGGGCGCAAAGATCTGGGTTATGATGATTTTGCCAACTTTTGTGCTTACATTTGCAGGAGCCTTTTCTTTCTCTATATTCATACAGCCTTTGTATCTTCATTTCGCTTTGATTGCTTTTGGAATAATGTGGGTATTTGCATATCTGGCATATTTAATAATGACGACTGGCCCAAAACCGGTAAAAATAAATGGTGGAAGTAAGTGATGGTATACAGCTTTGCAATTTCAACAGGTAACTTAAATTTTATACTCATTCTGCCTGTAATACTAGGGATAATCGTTATAGCCCTCGGTCTTTTTACCAAGAAAAAGAATGAAAATACGAAAGGGATAAAAAATACATTTTATATCACAGTAGGAGTAGGACTTTCTCTTATAATTTTAGGTTTAGTTCTTTTCTTTATATTAAATGTTCCTTATAAGGTTAAAATAGGAAGCGGCTACATATCAGTATCCGGTCCGAGTATAGCAGGAGGTAGTTTAAATGTAACTTCTAATGAAATTAAATCTGCATATGTCGGTAATATTATAACCGGAAATCTTACTATTTCTGTACGAACCGGCGGTACAAGTATAGGCAATTTAAACGCTGGCAACTTTTTACTTAGTAACAATGCGAAAGCGTACCTCGCATCAGAAAACAGCACCGATATAATAATAAAATTGAAGAGTGGTAACTATCTTATTATAGGAAATAATGATACGAATGCTTTGGCGGCAATAGTTTCAAGGTACGTTTACAATTTAAGCTGAAGTTTGTTAAAAAGCAATAAAAAAGCATTTATCTTATGATTATCAATACTAATCTATGACAGAGTATATACTAAATAGCAAGTTCAACGACCCGTTCAATAAGGTTCAATTCGGAGTTTCTATAGGAGAAAGAAATCAGCTAGAAGAGTTTTCTAAAGTTCTAAGAAGCGGTGCAAAGATGGTTGAGGTTGATATAGCAAGTGTATATGGTTTAGGCGGAGAGCAGGGCAATGCCGCTGATACTATCGGCAAGACCGAAAGAGAAGCAATAGCCAATCTTGCAAAGACAAATGATGTTGATTTGAGCGTTCATGCTCCTTGGGCAATAAACTTTTCAGGTATAGATCCGCAGTCTAGAGCTAAATCCGAGATATATGAACACGCTGTTGAAAGGGAGATTAGTACTGCTCTGGAGTTTGCTGATGATATAAGCAAAAAGATCGGTAGACAAAATATGCCGGTTATTTTTCATGCTTCTTCTGATCAGCTTTCAGATCCAGATAAAAATTTGGTTTATTCAGTTTATGACCAAAAGGATGAAAAGGTTCTTCAGATCCCCAAGCAGGAGATCGAATTAGGTATAGACAAAAACACATTAAGTAATCCTGATGAAATAAAAAAGCTGGCATTGCAGAAGTTTAGGGATATCTATGGAGAAAGTTTCTATCAAAAAGTTTTTGAAAACGATGATAATAAGAAACTCGGATTCGTTTCTGACGATGGTAAAGTAATACTAAATCCAGAAGGTTCGCTTGAATTTCAGAAAAAGAATATATCACAGCAGCTTAATCAGGAGAGGGCAAGCCTCAACATAAGTTTAAGGAATCTCGAATATCAAGAGACTGACCTTTTAGCTAGACTCAGTCTTGCAAAGGCAAGATCTGATAAAAAAGACTTTGAAAAAACTCAGAAAGACCTTGAAAATATACAAGAGATGGTTAAAAATCTAAATCAAAAATATTCCGAGCTTGAAATCGACGAAAAAAATCTTGCTACTAGGTTTGTACCGTATGATAAAAAGGCACCAGAACTTGCTGCTGAGGGAATAACGAAAGCTGCAATGTTCTCTTATAACCATACTCAGTCAAAGCCAATGATACTTGTTGAAAACCCCATGTCTCCAGAAATGTCACTAAGTGATCCTAGGGACACAGCAGAAGCAGTAAGAATAGCAAGAGAGCAATTTGCAAAAGAGCTTCATGAAAAACAGCATTTGTCGCTTAAAGAAGCAGAACGGGTAAGCAGCGATCTTATAGGCATAAATTTGGATGTAGGCCATATAAATGTCTTTAAATCCTACATAAATCCAAAGACCGGACAACTGTACTCCGATAAAGATATAGTCGAAATGGCAAAATCTGCAGGAGATTATTTAAAAAGATACCACTTAAATGATAATATGGGAAATAAAGACAGCCATCTCCCTTTAGGCCAGGGAAACGCTCCAATAAAAGAGATTTATGATGCAATGATGGATAAAGGATTAGATGTTCCTGCTATAATGGAGGTTTTCGGTGGATTGGGAGGACTTGAAGGTGGAACGATTCAGTCACTTCAGTACATGGGCGCTCCTTTATATGGAAATCTGCCTTATATGTCTCTGCCTTCTTATCTGGGCCAGCCGTACTCCTCAATAATAGGAGATTATTCCTCCTATTCTAATCTTGGATTAAAACAGGACATGTTTTCGTATGGCGGCTTTTCAGGAATATTTCCGTCAATAGGAGGAGGTTACATGGAAAATAAGGGCAATTCAGGCTTTTCGGGGGTGCCAATGGCATGATGGAAGAAAACAATGAAAAAGGACACTTGGAATTAAGGGGATACGATGCTGCTTATAAGTTCGCAAAAGGGATATTCGAGATGTATCCAAAAGTAATGAAAACAATAGTTTTATTTGGTTCTTACAGCAAAGGCAAAGAAACAGAAGATAGCGATGTAGACATTATGATAGTAATGGATGATGTTTTGAATAAACTTGATGAAAAAGTTCAATCGCTGATATTCTCAGATGTTGACAAGCTTGTGAAAGAAAGTCAGGCCAAACTGCATATAAATTTTGTAACGTTAACAGCATTTTGGCGCGGCGTAATAGCTGCAGACCCAGTTTCAGTAAACGTTCTAAAATATGGCGTTCCTCTGATAGATACGGGTTACTTTGAACCTTTGCAGGCCCTGCTTAATATGGGAGAGATAAAGCCTACAGAAGAATCAATATATGCTTCTTTAACAAGGAGCGAACTTTATATGAATTCTGCAAAGCTTAAACTTGCTTCCGTTGTGACAGACACGTACTGGGCTGTTGTAAACTCTGCACAAGCTGCTATAATGCGGCAGGGAGACATACCTCCCTCTCCAGAAGTAATACCTGAAATGCTTTTAAAGCTTGAAGGAAGGGGGTTAATTCACAAGAAACAGGTTGATGATTTCAATGAAATATTCACGCTTGGTAAAAGATTATTCCATGGAGAAAAAATTGATATAAACGGGGAAAAAGCGCAAGAAATAATAGTAAAAGGAATCGAGTTTAATTTAAAGATGGTTAATATCGTGAAACCTAAATAAGTACATTTATTAATATTCCTAGAAAAGCGCTTATAACCGCTATTAGTAATCCTACACCGGCTGCCTTTAGCCCTTCCTTTATCTTTTGGGTTTTGTTTTCCTGAGAATAACTTCCTATTATTCCAAGTATTACCAAACTTAAACCCAGCGAAATAATGCTTGTGTTAATGGTTTGTTTGGCGTTTAACAAATAATAAATCAAATATGGGAAAAGCACTATAAAACTGCCTAGTAATGTAGATATGCAACCAAGTTCTGCGTATTTTAGATTTTTAGCTTTTTTAAGTTTTGTAATTTTCTTGGGGTTATATTCCTTTGCGAAAAGTATCTTTCTGTATTCCTTCATCTGCTGTCCCAATACAAAGTTTTCTGCATTATAAACTGAGAAGAAATTTGATAAAGAACCGCTTATGCCTACCAATAAAATTGATGTAAATGTCAGTTGGTAGCTATGAAAGACCGAGATTCCAAGAGATATACCCAAACCAAGGAATAATCCGTCGCTTAAACCTAATATTATGTATCTATTTTTTGCTCTTTCCATTGGAACTTACTGTGGCTTCATCTAAACTATTTATAACTGCCCCTCTATCCTTCAAAGCCTTCTGTATCCCTTCAAAGTTTATTTTTGAGCCTTCGATGACCACTTTTAATCCTTCAGTATGTATATCTACCTCTAAAACTTTTATGAAAACCTCTCCATTCTTGACATGTTTTGCGATATCATTCGCTAGGTCTATTATGCTATATTCACCAATAGGCTTTACTGCGTCTATAACTAATCTGCTCAAATACATATGACGTGTATTTTATATCTGTTTAGATTAATAAATCTTTATTGAGGTTACTTTCTAGCTATTTAGTTAAAAGGAAGCCGTTGCATAATTCGTTTGCAGACGCCTTACTAAAAGGAAATATTTAAATAGTATCACTTTTAGTATGTAGATATGGTTTTAAACAGGAAAGCGCAGGGTTTGCCTATCAATACGATTATACTTATTGCAGTAGGTCTGCTTATACTTGTTCTATTAGTTACTTTCGTATTAGGAGGGTTTAAAGGGTTAAGCGGTGGCGCGAGTAGTGGTAACAGCGCTGTTAGTGCCTTTGAAGCACAGTGTCAAACAACTGCTTCTTCTGCCGCCTCGTCAGGTTCGTTTCCTTACGGTTGGTGTTCTGCAACAATGACAGAATCTAATGGTAAAGTTTTATGGTGTTACACTAATCCATCAAGTTTAACTAATACCACAACTACGACTTTGTACAATGGGTCTGTGTTGGCAGCGCCTCTTCCTATAGGTAACTCGCCTGCTCCTAACACAGTTTATTGTCCATAGTTAATCTCGATTAAAAAGCTTTTTATTTACTGACTTTGTTTTTAGTAAATGAAGAGAAGATCTGTTATGACTAATGTGTTGGTGGCCGTCCTTCTAATAATAATTCTAGCGGCTATATTTTACGCATTTAAAACGCACATAGTGCTTTTCAATTCGTGCTATTTTTCAAATGAAACTTTGGCAGTAAACGGTTCCGGGCCATTCTGCCTGCCAAACAACGGCGTCAACATAATAATAAACAGTTCTATACTTTCGTATTATCCAAACTCTACTTTGGCCATACATAATCAGAATGTTTCTGCTTTGCCTTTCTCGTTTTTAAATGGTAAACCTTTGATAACCATATGGAATGAGCCTACCTCATTATCCTTAGATTCATATTCTTTTCTGACAATCCCAGATACTTTCAAGGTACACATGGATTATAATGCTTCTGTAACTACCTATTTCGCTGTCATGACCAATCAGCAGTATGTTAACTGGGTAAACACAAAAACCCTGAAGAATAATTATGTATCTCTGCAAACAGGCAAAAATATCTCATTTTGGTTTAATGAAAGCACAGGGTGTGCAGGGTATGTAGCAATAATTGAATCCGTTTCTGGTAGTACGGTAACTATCTCCCCTGATGAGAAGATATTGTATGATCCTGCAAGTTCTCCTACTGGAGCATGTGCTGGCTAAAAAGGTCAATTTTAAATTCTTTAAAATGTATCATATAACATGGAAATTGATATTTTCGATGCAGTAAATGAGCTAAAGAGCTTTTATGATGAGAATGCGCCCCTTTCAAAAATAAGTGGTTTAATAACATATAAAAAGGCGTCAATAGGGCTTGAATATAAAGAAGGAGTAATAAACTTAAAAGCCCAACATCCTCTAAATATTAAGATATATAAAATATATAACATCTTGATAAGACTTTTCCTTGTAAAATCAGTAAAACTTACCATTGACTTTATTGAAAATAATCAACAGAAAACGGTATCAAAGCAATTTGGTTCCGATGAAAATATAGATCCGGTTATAGAGGATCTTAAGGGGTTACCGCATGACAGGATAGTAGATATAGTAATAGATACCGATTATTTTAAGATAGTTGAAACACAAGACATGAGCGATAATGTCTCTATAATGCTTAAAAAGAATGGTAAAAAAGAGCTGTTTAAAAGCCTTTCAAACTATCTTTTTCCATTTATAAATTTTCCAGCAAATGAATCTCTATTAGAAGAAATAAACTTTTCAAAACAGGATGACCAATTAACCGTGGATATTTTAATGAAAGTTGACGGGTCTCCAATGGGCATTAAATCAAAAAAGGTTAAATTAGTATAATATGGAAGGGATAAAAACAGGTTTTAAAAATTTTGATCAGCTTACAAACGGATTAGATTATAGAAAGGTGTACTCTCTTTTTGGAGATAAAGAATCGGGAAAAGAGCAGTTTTTGTATAAGCTTGTTCAATCGGCACTTTCCTCCAACATTGCAGTAGTCTACGTATTAACCTCCAAATCCTATTCAGAGTTAATAAACGAATTCAATTCCAGAGGTATAAATATAAATCCTTACTTGGGAGAGTCTTTCAAAATATTAGATGATTTCAGTAGAACCAATTCTCCAAGTGCTACCGATAATGCATACGCTAAGATACTAAATGGGCCAATTGATTTAACAGGGCTATCGGTTTCACTTTCCAGCGTAAACAGTGATTTTATAAAGGACGCTAAACCGGTTATAAATATCTTCGACAACTTGTCAAATCTTTTAATTTATAACAACCCTGTAACAGTCTATAGGTTTCTGCAATTTGTGTGCGGCAAAGATAAATTAGCAGGTGTCACTATTCTGTTCTCTGTGGATACTGCGATGCACCCTCCAGAAGTTATAGAAACCATAAAGAACTTATCAGATGCTATACTGGATTTGAAACTTCAAGACGGCAAACGGTATTTTAAACTTTCAGGAACAACCAAAGAAGTTCTTGAGTTTAAGGAGCTTGAATGATATATTTAAAAGTAATAATCTCTATATGTTTATATGGCATACTATAAAGGGTTAGATGGGGTATCTGAAGAAGACTTGGACCCTTACTTTGGTATAGCTAAATTGGATGAACAGTTAAAAGGCATACCTCCTAAAAAAGTAGTGTTAATATCAGCATCTCCTTCAGTAGGTAACGAAGTATTCGGTTATCAAATAATACATAAAAATATAACTTCAGGGGTAAAAGTACTTGTATTTCTTAATAGGACCTCTCCTCAATCTTATCTTACTGACATGAAGGAATATGATTTTCCTCCAAATGATAATCTAGTTATAATAGACGCTTACAGCGGTATAACCGGAATAAAATCCGAGGAAACAGACCATATACGAGTTATAAATAATCCTTATGACAAGGAGGAAGTAAAAACAAAAATAATAAAAGAGCTTAACGAAGGATACGGATTGTTAGTAATAGACTCTTTTTCGCTACTTGCTGACTTCTTTGATTTTTCCTTTGCCATCTCATTCATGAACGATATAAAGCAGGTTATAGTGGCTAAGGAGTCTGCTGCAGTACTTCTTTTCACTGACTGGGGTTATGAAAAGCAGAATGTTGATAAATTACTTTCTAATGTTAATTCAACAATAGAAATTAAGGGCATAGAAAAGAGGGTAATCTTTGGTCAGTACTTTGCAGTTCTAAAATGCGATTGGCTTGAAGAAAAACCAACATTTTCATCAGTTCTGTTCAAGGCAATTAAGCCGGGAGGGATAAGAGTTTATTTCCCTAAGATTTTGGTCACAGGTCCAACGGATGCTGGTAAAAGCTCATTTATACACAGTGCTTCTAAGAACGCTGTTAGCGTAGATAAACTTGGAGGAACTATCGCACTAGACCACGGAACAGTTGATTTTGAGGGCTATCGTGCGGACTTATTTGGAACTCCTGGACAGGAAAGATTTGATCCCCTGCTTAAAATGCTTGGAGGAGAAGCAATCGGTGTATTCCTTGTAGTAGATTCGACCAAACCAGAGCAATTTCCAAGGGCAGTGGAAATGCTTAGAAAAACTGAAACTTACGGTTTGCCTGTAGTAGTAATTGCAAACAAAGCAGATCTTAAAGGTGCGCTAAAAAAGGAGGAATTACGTGAAAAACTTCACTTGGATTCTGCGATAACTTTAGTGCAAACCGTAGCGGAAGATCTTTCAAAAGTAGATCCAAATGAACCTACAAAATTAAAGGAGGTTAATATTCACGAGGCATTATCCGCCTTATTTAAACAATTAACATAATTATTTAAATGAGAAACTTATAAATTAAATATGGCTACAAAATCGGAACAGTTAAAAAGCGTTTTACAGCGGTTGAGTACCGTTGGTGGTATTAAAGCATCTGCGGTTATATCCTCTAATGGTTTGCCGATGGTATCTTTAATGCCAGAAGACGTAGATCCTAATACTTTCGCTGCAATGTTGGCTTCAATGGTTGGATCAGCAGAAACAGCTATTAAATCGTTAGGCTCAAAGAATACCCTAGAGAGAGTAGTCGCAGAATCTAAAGATATAAGAGTAGTGGCTGTGCAAGCAGGAACAGACGCAATACTTACAATAATGATTGATCCAAATACAAATTATGGTTTGATTCTTTTGGAATCTTCTAAGGCGTCGACAGAAATTGCGGGAATAATGAAGCAGTAATTAACTTGGATGTCACTTGTTCTTTTCATTTGCAAATACAATAACGGTAGAAGCCAGGTAGCGGAAGCCTTTTTTAATAACCTTGCTAAGGAGCACAACTCCATAAGTGCAGCAGGCAGCTCAGTCGGCAAAGGAATAAATTCTTTAGACATAAAATTAATGAAGGAAAAATTTGGGATAGATATGAGCAGGCAGTTTCCAAAGCCCCCTTCCGATGATTTACTAAAAAATGCGGATAAAATAATAATAGTCTGTGATCCTAAGGACTGCATACTTATACCAAAAAGCTATGTAGAGAAGGCAGAGCATTGGCATATTCCTGAATTGGATGGCCGTTCTGTCGAAGAGAAAGTGAAAATAATGGAAGAGATTCAACAAAAGGTTAAAGAACTAATTTCAGAGTTAGCTGGGGAAAAATAAAAACCTCAGCTTTTTAGGGTTTTGAGTATTTCATCAACCTTATCTATACTGTCCTGCTTTATTGCTTCTATTATTGCAAGCTTGTCCTTTTTCCTTACCTTTACTTTTTCCCCGTTTTTGGTTATCTTTAATTGTTCTTTGTCTATGTTTACAGGTAGTTTTTCGTTTCTTGGCTGGAAGTCCTCATGCTCTTCTTTCTTGACGTATTTTACTTCATAGCCGTTGAATTTTACTTCTTTTACAGCCTTACCTTGCTGATGTTTATACCATTCTTCCATGATTATTATTGTATTTTAGAGATTAAATATTTTATGATAGGTATTTATAAGTTACTTTAAATTATAATATATGTCCTAAGCTCAGGTTGCGTAACCTGGCATCGCGTAAGCCTGGAGAGCTTATGGGAGCAATCCCTTGAGGGTCCGAATCCCTCCCTGAGCGCTTTCTTTATTTTTATATTTTTTATGCTATATTTTGTTAACTACTACAGCTTTTGCATATGGCTTCCAGTTCTTAGGAAAATGTTGTTCCTCCATGTACATACCTGTTGGTTCCTTACAAATAACACTTTACTAATCGCTTTTGAAGATATAATCCGCAGTGGACTTGTTAAAATCGACATTTATTTAACTCTAAATTCGTTTGCCCTGTTAAGAATTCCAGCTTTCTGCATTATGTATTTAGACCCGGCTAAAATAAAAATGCCTATTACAAGCGTTATTACTCCATATATAGGTATTTTAAAGATCATAAAAGCCACTGCTATCCCAATTGCAGGAGGATGTTCACTGTCAGTTTCAAATAGGAGGAATGACACTACAAATACAACTATCCCAGCAATTAGGTAAAAATTTATAAATTTTGAAAGAAAGAATCCAGCGTAACCAAAAAGACCCGCGATAAGGTAACTTTTAATAAATCTAGTTTTCTTCGCTGCTTTGGAGTAAGGCATTAAAAATAAAATGAATGCGCTGCTAGCAAAAGATGTAAATATCAATGCAGATGCTCCGCTTATCTCTCTTATATCAAAGTTTATTTCGTGTAATATAAAAATTAGAAGTACAACTACAAAAGAAGTAGCAATAAGCGGAATAAAAATGTTGTTTTTATTAAGATGGTGTTTTAATTTTCTGTATTCTCTATGAGTAAGTTCATTTTTCTTCATACTCTGTTCTATTCTTTATATTATTTAAAATATCACTTATGAACTCACTTACGTCCACATTGTATCTGGTTTTTCCCTTCCTGTTTCTTACAGCGATCGTTTTCTTTTCTTCTTCTTTATCGCCTATGACTATTACGAAAGGAACTTTTTCAAGTTGTGCCTTCCTTATCCTGTAATCAAGCGTGCCATTCTCCATGTCGCTTTCAACCCTTATGCTACTTTCTTTTAGTTTTTTAACAGTTTCTTCAGCATATTTATTGTTTCTTTCAGTTATAGTAAGCACTTTAACCTGGATAGGCGAAAGCCACACTGGAAGGTCCCCTTTCGAGTTTTCAAGTATTATTCCCATAAATCTTCCTATTGTACCCATTATCGAACGGTGTATAACTATCGGGAAGTGCTCTTTATTATCATTTCCAACATATTTTGCTTCAAATCTTACTGCAAGGTTAAAGTCCAGCTGTATTGTTGATACGGCGTAAGCGTCTTCAACTCTTCCGCTGAAATCAAGCACATAAATATCAATTTTAGGCCCATAGAATGCACCATCCCCTTCCTTTACTTCGTATTTATAACCTCTTTTTTCCAAAGTATCTTTAAGTATGCTTTCTGCCTTATCCCAAAGTGCATCATCTCCTATCCTTTTTTCAGGCCTTGTAGCAAGCTTCATTATGGGTTTGAGATTAAATGGTTTGTATGTTTCGTCCATTATGTCGAACATTCTAAGTATCTCACTTTCTATCTGTTCTTCTGTAACGTATACGTGTGAATCATTCTGCTCCATTAAGCGCGTTCTTAAAAGTCCATCAAGCGTGCCTTCCAACTCATACCTGTGTAGGAATCCATAATCTGCTAGCCTCATAGGCAGGTCTCTATAGCTTCTCGTTTTTGATTTAAACAGCAAAGCAGAAAAGGGGCAATTCATCGGTTTCAGTCCGTATTCTTCATCGGATTCAAAAGGTGTAACCTTAAACATGTTCTCCCTGTATTTGTCGAAATGTCCACTTATTTTCCAAAGGTCTATTTTTGCAATCAAGGGCGTTATTATCTCGGTATATTCATATTTTTTGTCTAGTTCTTTTGCTAATTTCAAAAGCTCGTTATAAATTATAGTCCCCTTAGCAGTAAAGAACGGCGAGCCAGGGGAAAGCTCTGAAAACTCGAAAAGATCCAAGTCCTTTCCAATTTTTTTGTGGTCATGCTCCTTCCTCTCCTCTACTAATTTTAAATAGTCCTCTAATTCTTTCTTAGATGGGAAACTAATTCCATAGATTCTTGTCATTACTTCTCTCTTGCTGTCTCCTTTCCAGTAAGCCCCCGACACTTTTAAGAGCTTTACTGCTCCCAAGTATCCTGTGGAAGGAATATGCGGCCCTCTACATAAGTCATAGAATTCTCCATTTTTGTATATGCTTAAATTACCGTTTACACCTTCTATTATTTCAAGCTTGAATTTGTTATTTTTTAATAATTCCCTTGCCTCATCTTTTGATATATCCTTTCTTTCAAAATGAAGTTTTTCTTTAATTATTTTCTCCATCTCCTTTTCTATCTCTTCTAAGTTGTTATCTCCTGCTTTAAGATTATAGATATCATAGTAAAAACCTTCTTCTATTGCAGGGCCTATCCCAAGCACCGCCTCAGGATAAAGCCTTTTTACCGCAGTTGCAAGTATGTGAGCAGAGGAATGCCAGAAAACCTTCTTGCCTGTTTTATCATTAAAAGTAAAGAATTTTATTTCCCCATCTTCTTTTACTTCCGCGGATAAATCAATAAGTTTTCCATTTATCTCAGCTACAATTATGTCTTTTGGTGCCTTTAATTCTCTTGCAATCTCTATAGCTTTCTCTCCCTCTTTGAATTCTGTTTCTTTGCCATTGTATACAATTTTCATTTAATTTTCTGTATCCTAATATATTAATATCTTTAATGTCAGTTTATTCTCTAAAATAACTTATTTTACTTTATTCTGTTATTAACCTAGATAATTAAAATATTAATGTGCTAAAATACATAAAAATGTATGGTTTTTAACAAAAAAGGAATGGAGCTTGGCATTACAATTGTTGTAATTATAGTGATTGCTCTTGCATTGTTGGTAGTTTTGTTATTCCTTTTAAAAGGAGGCATATTTACTCCCGTAAGCCATCTTATAAGCTCTTCGCCGAATACTTCCTCTATAAACAACAGTTTACCTTAATTTTTATAGTATAGAGCTAAATTCTTACCTAAATTCATATATTATGCCTTATTTTGCATCAGATAACCACCCTGCTTTACCATAAATCCTAGTTTCTAAGAAGAATTTATGATCTGTAAACAAAATTACTGTGCCTAGCTATTATGCCCTGTTAATAAAATTTAACAACTTGAATAATCTAATTTATAGCCTTTGCCCGCAGTTACTTTTGTTATGTAAGGTTTTGTGGTCGAGGTGCTATTGGCACATTCTTCTCCCGCGGGTAATAGTATTGGATATGCTTCTAACGAGTAATTTCCCTTCTCAGAAACTGCGTTTATACTACTATTTATGTAAGCAGAATAATTCTGTCCATTATAATTTATTGTCCAGCTATACGCTTGGTTTTTAAAACTTCCACAATAAGAACTGCAATTATATGCTGTAAAGTTGGTTGTAAATTCTGTAGGTAAACTGTTGTTAAATCCAGAGGTAACTTTTCCTATGCCTCCCAGGTTAGTTACTATGTAACTCCTTATTGCAGAGTCAAATACGACAAGTATTATTATTGCTATTACTGCAGTTATTAATACAAATGCACTAAAATTTATTTGGCCTTTCATATTTGTTTTATACTATAAATAACTACAATTGGTAAGATATAATTGTTTTTTTTGTGAAAGTTCATGGTTTTTCCTAGTTTCATATTGCCTAAATATCTTAAATTTAGATTATTTTTTTCTGCAATTTTGGCTATATTACTGTTGTCCTTGTATATGAAAAATATGTTGTCCGCTATACCCTTCAATTTTTTTATAAAAGCTTCGATATTAAAATTACTTTGAAATCCAAACGGCGGGTTAGAAATCACAATATCATATCTAGTATCTATATCAAAAAGATCTAATTCGATGGCATTAACGTTAACTATTCCAATTTTTAATATATTACTTTTTGCAGTAGCTATTGAATTTTTGTCAATGTCATACATGTCAACCAACCCCGCGCCAAAAATCGAAGCGGTTATACCCAATATCCCGTTTCCACAACCAATATCAGCTATTTTTTTATCCTTAATTGAAATTTCCGAATCTATAAAACTAATTAAGTCATAAGCAAGGTCTATGTCTATAGAGTATTGCTCTAATTTTGTGATACTTCTGTTTGTGTTGTCAAGTTTTGATAACTCCTTATAAACTTCAATTTTTTTCATTTTTAATTATCTCAGATGCAATTTTATAGGCTTCTTTTGCTTCAAAAGTATTGCCCACCCTGTCTTTTAGATTTACTATAAGAGAATCTATCCTCATACCATCGTTATCCTTTACTAATTTTTCAATTTCTTTTTTCAATTCTTTATTGGTTTTTTTTACAAGGTTTCTTTCTTGGATTATTTCCTCAACGTTTTTACCAGTCAAAGCGATATTTTCCATTATTATCCTTGCCGAATCTCTGACTATTCGGTTGTTTTTTATCTGTTTTAATATTTCCTCTATACTTTGTAGGTCTATTTCCTTTCCAAATTTTCTTTTTATATATTTCCAATCTTCAATTGCAATTTGAAGTATTACGTTAAACTCTAAACCGGTTTTCTTGTTTAAGTACATTGCTTCATTAAGCCTTCTAGATGAAATAAGCTGATCTAAAAATTCATCCGAGACATTTAGAGCCGTTTTTAATGATTCAACGCTCATTCCGATATAGCTTTTTCCTTTCTCCAAAATAGCTTTATTTATTTGTAGCACTGGCAGATCTGTTTCAACATACATTCTATCCTTCCCCCCCATAGGCCTTAAAAACTTAGTGGTGTTGTCTTCTTGAACCAATCTTACTTCAGAGGGTACATCTTTGAGAAGTGAGGTAATTCTCTCTTTAATGACATTCATGGTAACGTTTTCATGGCCTTTGTCACATATTGAAAATAAAAATGAGTCGTTTTCATCACAAGCCAATAGCTTGCTTATACTTTTCTTTTCATTTTCGCTTATTCCATACGCAGGTAGTTCATCAGAATGTATTATCCCGTAACCCAGTTTGATTTTCAAGTAGTCACTAATCTCTCCCCCAAATCTTTTATTCTCGCATAGATAGGTACCCAAAATCCCTTTTAATCCACCCATCCTTATCCCAATTATACTTTTTTCGTTTTTTATTGCAGTTTTTATTAAGTTTGATTCTGTGTTGCTTAATGTCGATTTTATATCTTTCCAATCCCAATTTGCAATTTCATTAGCAAGGTATCCTTTATCCTTTTTTATTTTTATCAGAGTCTCTTGTCGCTTAGCTTCATTTAATATTACCTTATCCATCTCCCTTATATTTTGGAAGCCCTTTAATTCTACCCGTTTTCCCCCTTCGATTGAAAGATTTACGTCTTGTCTTATGGTGCCAATCCCTCTCTTTACATTGAATAATCTTGTAAACTTCCCAAATTGCATCGCTATCTCTTTTGCTTCATTTTCATCTGTATCTATAACCCCTGTAGCAATTTCTATTAAGGGTATACCTATCCTATCCAGAAAATAGACCGTTTCATCCTTATTTTCTGTTTCTTTTCTCGCAGAATCTTCTTCTATAGAGATGGTATCAATTTTTATTTTTTTATCCTTAAACTTAAATTCACCATTTACAGCTAATACCGCCGTTCTCTGAAAACCCGTAGTATTAGATCCATCAACTATCGTTTTTCTCATGAATACAAGGTTATTTAGAATGTAAGTGCTTAATGCATAGGATATATTAACGCCAGTTGAGAGAGCTTCTTTGTCTATTTCATGAGGCGGTTCTTCGTCTATGTCTACAAGGCAATCTGTATCATTAAATAGCTTATACCGTATTCTTTTTGTTTTCTGGCCTTCAAATTCCGCGCTTACATCTATTTTGCCGCTTTCACCAAATGAAGGTTTTATTATTCTTTCTATTTCTACATAACCTTTGTTTTCCTTTATTTCTGAGCTGCACCTACAAAAAAGCTTGCCGGAATCTATTTGTACATGCCATTCAAAACCGCATTTTATTTTCATATTAAAAACTCATTTATCTTACTCCTTTCCTTTATCTCTCCTGCTAAGTTCATCGACATTATATTTTTAATTTCATCTAATTTTTTAGAATTTCCAAGCGCAAACATAAGTTTTACAAATGCAGTTTCTGTTGTCATATCCCCTACATATACAATGTTGCTAAATTTTGAAATTTCACGTAAAGTGCTGTACACAAATTTATTTGTGGAGCCATAAATAGTCTGGGAGGTTATAATTATCGGTATATCTTCTTTTTCAGCTTTTTTCAATGCATTTATAATTGTTTTATCCTCTAGCGGAAGATTACCAAAACCGGTAGCAGCAATTACAAGTCCATGAACTTTACTGTCAATGTAATAATCTATTATGTCCCCTCCCATAGAAGGGTAGCTATATATCAATTTTACTTTATCATCAATCTTACTGTTAAATCTAGTATCCTCTTTTCTCGGTATTATATTATCAGATACTTCATTAATTTCCCCTGTAGTATGTACTTTAGCAAGAGGTTCAATATTTATTGGCCTAAATGCATCTCTTCTCTCCGTATGCATTTTCCTTGCCTTGTTCCCCCTTAGTACGTAGTTGTATCCATCATTTAAGTTAGCATGCATGCATATTACGGATTCGCCCCCAGGAAAATTCTTTGCAGTGAAAGCAGATAAAAGAAGATTCGTAGAGGCATCTGTAGAACCTCTATCTGTACTTCTTTGCGACCCTGTAAAAACTATTGGCGTAGATAATGGGTTTAAAAGAAAAGAAAGTGCTGAAGATGCAAAATGCATAGTATCTGTACCGCTAGTTATTATTATCCCCCTGCTGCCTTTATTTATGGAGCTATACGCTTCTTTTGCAATTTTTACCCAGTCAGAAGGTAACATGTTTTCGGAAAGTTTTTTCATTAAATTTACTATCGAGATTTTTCCTTGTTTATCTAAGTTAGGAGAAATCTTAAAGTAATATTCACTGTCTACCGAAGGAGAAACTCCTCCTGTCTTATAATCGATTTTAGAAGATATTGTCCCGCCAGTGGTTATTATGGTTATGTCTGGGTTTTCAACCGTTTTTTTATTTTCTTTTTGTTCCTTCTCTACTTTCTTACCTTTCTCTATAATTTTTATATTATCAATAGAGCCCTTTGGGATTGCAATGTCATAGCCAGATTTAAGTTTTATTACTGCAAGGTCTTTTTCTTCTTTTATGAACTCTCCATTAAAAATTTGATCCTTTATTTTTATTTCTATCAAATCCCCAAATGAGAGATTATTCATTTCTATTTTTTTAATAGCCATTATAATATTTGCTGCTATAATGTTTTAACTCTTTTCATTTGCATTTTTACAGCTTTATTTGGATTAATAAGAATATAGATGTGTATACTCTATGACAACAATCTTTTTAAATGAGTAAAAGTTATTATTGTTATTTAAATAAATAGAATAAATTTGAATGTTGGGGAACATTCAAATTTTAATCGTAACGTTGTAAGTTTTGGGGTCACTTACTTGTTTTTCTTAATAAAATATAGGCACATTGGGAATATAAAGCTTTCGCTTTTTGTTTCCAATGCAATGGAGGGGAAAATGGTAATGGATTTGCTTGTTGAAAGCGCATTAAAAGCCAGTAGAGAAGGAGGTATGAATGAACCTTTATTCAACCAGGCTTTAATAAAAGTTGTAGGAGTCGGCGGCGGCGGAAATAATATGGGCAATTGGCTCTTTAAAAAAGGAGTCAAAGGCGCAGAAGTAATTCTCGCTAATACAGATCAAATACAGTTAAATGCAAGGAACGGAGATAAGAAAATTCTTATAGGGAAGGAGTTAACTAAAGGATTGGGTGCAGGCGGCTTTCCTGAAAAAGGAAAAATGGCAGCAGAAGAATCTTCTAGGGAACTTAAAGAATCTTTGAGAGGTGCAGACCTTGTTTTCGTATGCGCAGGTTTGGGCGGTGGGACAGGCACGGGTGCAGCGCCTGTAATTTCAAAACTCGCAAAGGACATGGGGGCTATTGTTATAAGTACTGTAACAATGCCATTTAAAACTGAAAGGAAAAGGGTAGAATCTGCAGAGGCAGGTTTAGAGGAACTAAGAAACAGTTCTGACACTGTTATTGTAATAGACAATAACAGACTTGTAAGCATGGCAGGTAATCTTCCAATAGACCAAGCATTCAATGTGGCAAATGAGGTAGTTGCAACGATGATAAAAGGAATAGTTGAAACAATCTCTGATGCAAGTGCATTAGTACACCTTGATTTTGCAGACATTAAAGCCATAATGAACAAAGGAGGAGTATCTGTAATCGGTATAGGAGAGACAGATGCCTCAGATTCAAGGGTAACTGAGGTTGTAAGAAGAGCTCTTAACAATCCACTTTTGGATGTAAGTTATAAAGGTGCAAAGGGCGCTCTTATACACATTTCAGGAGGGCCTGACTTAACTCTTGCAGAAGTAAATCAGATCGGAGAGATGGCAACTCAATCTTTAGATCCGGATGCAGTCGTTATCTGGGGTGCAAAGGTAGATGAAGCTCTTTCTGGAAAACTAAGGGTCATGACAATAATAACAGGAGTAAGTTCTCCATATTTATTGGGACCTGAAGAGATAAACACTCTTTCCAAAACTACTGGTGCTATAAACCAGGAGCTAGGAATAGAGATACTTAAGTAAATTAGTTTGGCCCCAATTGGGGCCCTTATATTTATCAAAATTTCCTCAAAAAAATAAACGGGGGGTTAAAACCCCTCGTCCCCCTATTTTTTAATTTCTGAATATAATCTTTCAAAGTATGCTAAAGCTTTTTTCTCTTCCAAACTGCCTTTTTTGGTGATTGAATATACCTTCCTTTTTCCGTTTTTCTTCCCAGTTATGAATCCACTGTTAGATAATCTTTTAAGTGCAGGATAAATTGTGCTGGCAACTGGTTTTTTTCCGCGGTATTTCTCTATATTTTTAGCTATTTCTTCACCACATAGGTTTTTTTTCTTTAGCATGCTTAGTATCTGAAATGAAAGCATACCGCGCATGTCGCAACCATTTTTTGCCATATTTTATTATGAAGTTATTAGTTTTATATAGTTTATTACGTTTAAATCTTCAAAGTATTAAAATAAAGTAAATGTTAAAGATTATAACGTAATGTTGTTATAGATTAAAATGGGAAAGATAGTTTATAACTCTCCATTCAATACACTAAGAGTAGAAGAGGATTATTCAACTGTAAAAGGCAAAAAATTAAAGGATTTTAGGATACTTAAAAATGACGCTGTAGTTATACTCCCTTTTTTGGATAATAGAACCTTAATTATCGAAAAGCAATTTCGTTTTGCTGTAAATCGAAAATTATTTGAATTACCCGCAGGCTCCATAGAAAAAGGGGAGAAAAGAGAGGCAGCAGTTAAAAGAGAATTAGCAGAAGAAACCGGTTATTACCCTAAAAAAGTCAAATTTATGTTTAAAACCTGGAGTAATCCTGCGTTGATGAATTACTCAGAATATTATTATATTGCCTGGGATTTAGTAAAAACCACAAGAAATCTAGATGAAAATGAAGTTATAACTCCTATAAAAATAAAATTAAACGATGTAATCAAGATGGTTTATAACGGTAAAATAAAAGATACAAAAACTATACTTGCTTTAATGTTTTATATAAATATGAATAAAAATAGTAAAACAAAAACATAAAATGGAAGAAAAGTTTGTTTCGTTGCACTGCTTCAGGATTAATTTAATTACTGGTAAAATTAACAGAAAAGAATTAATTAACCAAATAAGCGCGCTTGCGGATAAGAACTCAACTCATAGGATGTTTACCTGCAGGCCATATTTTTCAATAAAATACAATGCAGATTTAATACTTTTCAACATAGCAGATTCTTATGAAACTCTTTTATCCTTTAAAGAAGCTCTAGTTGAGCTTTTTTCCAATGTACTAATTGAAACTTATAGTTACTTTTCAGTTTATGAGCATCCTAACGCCAATTATCTGAAAGAAGATAATAAATTAAAATACTTAGTAGCATATCCGGTAAAAAAAGATCCTAACTGGTACTTGCTTAAAGAAAGTGAACAAAACAGAATTACAAAAGACCATGTAAATCTAGCTGTAAATGATCCAGATAATAAAAATATTCGGTCTTATACAACATACTCTTTCGCTATTGATGATTTTGAATTCTTAGTTTTATATGAAGTAGATTCGCTTATTAACTGGATGAAAGTAGCGAGAAATCTCAGAAAAGCTGAAGCAAGAAAGTGGATAGTTATTGAAAGCCCAGTTTTTGTTGGCAGAAAGGCAACAATTATTTAATTTTCTTCTTTTACTTCATTGAATATTCGGTGGTAAGGCCTGCCTTCTATTATCCCTTTTCCGTACTCAGTCGTTTCATGAAAAGCTTTAGCAGTAGTAAATTCCCTAAATGAATTTGCGTCCTTCCACTCACTGTATATCATGTACTCGGAGGTATTACCTTCATTTCCCACCTTTTTGTATATGCTTGCCTTTTCAAAACCTTTTACGTTGCTTTTGAGGTAATCAACTACCTTGCCAAAGGTATTTTCAAATTCCTGCTCATGCCCTTTTTTAACATTATAATACATGCCTACGTTTATCATATTACGATTTATCAATTAACGTATATTAAGATTTGTATTTACAAATTATGTAACTTATATGGCTATTTACAAACCTAATACACTCCCATAAAGAACAAAAAGCCCAATTTAAAGGCATAGGCTAAACTTATTATAATCTTATTATATAACATAAGTATGCAATCTTTTATAAAAGGGGTCATACCAAATGTTTCATACGCTGCTAAAAGTAGTAAAATTCTTTATATGTTCTTTAGTTCATCCGCATTGTTCTTAGTAGCTGATTCAAAGGTGGATGATATTCTATCCGAATCTCCAGTAGGGATGTGGCCTGCGAGCGGCGCAGTTATAGATGCCAATCCTCCATCAGATATTCTGTCAAATTTTAAAGACCAGCAAGAGGAAAATTATTCTGGGAATTTGGATTCCAGTCATTTAAGGGAATTGTGCGATATTACAATAAGTTACCTAGAAATAAACAGTATACGATTAAGTTCAGACAAAAGTAATTTCATAAAAATTGAAATTAAAACAAGCAAAGAAACACTAGAGTTTATAACAGACTATATAGATCTTGCTCTTCTAAATGAATACAAAAGTATGCTATCTGCATTGTTTGGAAATAAATTTTCGTTTGTTTGATCAATCCAGTCTTTTTATTATATGATAGCCAAATTGAGTTTTAATCGGTTGCGATACTTCTCCCTTAGCCAAAGAGAAAGCGGCTTTTTCAAATTCCTTTACCATAACTCCCCTTCCAAAATAACCTAAATCACCGCCTCTTCTTCTTGAGCTGTCAATAGAAAACTGTTCTGCCAGCTTTGAAAAGCTTTCTCCTTTGTTTATTCTTTCAAGTATGCTATATGCAATAGACTGCTTTTCTACCAATATATGTGCGCATTTTATCTTATCTACCATTTTAATAGTGGGCCCAGGGAGATTCGAACTCCCGGCCTTCTGCGTGTAAGGCAGACGTCATAACCGCTAGACCATAGGCCCTTACAACTTTTTAAGTAATGTTTATTATTTAAATTATCACTTATCTCATAATAGTATGAAAAGGCTATCTGTGATAGTGTCTGATTTTGACGATACCTTATTTTTTAATAAAACGGCACTAGTTTCGGCAGCAAAGGATCTATACGAAACCGTACTGATGGAGAAAAACAGTGAGGAGGACTATAAAACGCTGAATGATCTTGAAATTACTATAGGAAAGGGCAAAATTCCCAAAGGCTTCAGCAAAAAATGGAAGAGCGAGTTGTATACGCTTGCTTATGTGAAATATAACGGCAAGCTTTTGCCAAATGAACCACTTATTAAATACTTAAATGAAGGAATCATGGGTGGAAACCAGCTTATAATCTTAAGTGCAAGAGGGGAAGAATTTAGGGAGCAGACAGAAGCACTGTTAAATGCGTATAGTTTGAATTACAGTGAGGTAATACTTGCAGAAAATCATGAGTTAAAAGATGAAGAATGGAAATTGTTGAAAATAAAGGAACTCAGCGAAAAATACGATCATTTGATTTTATTTGAAGACAAGGAGGAAAACATAAGGTATATCCTAAATAATCTAAAGGTAGACAATATCGAATGTTATTTAGTAGACCATTCAATTATTACAAAAATTTAGTTGCGTCCTAAAATAAACATTTTTATTGTCTGCGCAATTAAATGGTTTGTTAAATGGGCTCGTAGCTTAACTCGGTAGAGCATCCGGCTCTTAACCGGATTGTTGCGGGTTCAAATCCCGTCGAGCCCATTTATGTGCGGGGGTATATGATATCTCATTCTTAATTTCCCACTTTCCAAAAATACCATAAATATCGTAATACGATTCCAAAGTAATGTCGAATAGACTTATCAGTGATATAAGGATATTTTCAAGGTAACTTCTACTATAACTCGAGGCTAATTTAGGTAAAATATCAATAATTATTGAGTTTTATTTCCAATGAAAAGTTCGAGAGTTCGAGATATTAAATTGTTTTGAGGATATAGCTATCTCAAGGAAATGGGACTAGCCGCACCAGTAAAATGGCAAGTGTCTTTTTGATGGTTTTTGTTAAGGAATATATATATAATTTGTTAATATTAATTATATGAGCTTGACGCATAAATCGCAATCAGCATTGGAGTACATGATGACCTATGGCTGGGCAATTTTAATTATAGTCATCGTAGCTGTAATCCTTTACAGCATGGGAATCTTTAATCCAAGTTCCAGTATAACATTCACAAGCTCTGGTTTCTCACCCTTTACAATATCCTCAGTCATCTGCTCACAGGATGGTTTATCATTCTCCGTTTTAGCCGGGCCAATGCCCAATGGAGCATACTCAATGTCAATAAATAGTTTTTACATAGTTTCCTCATCAGGCACAAATACCTCTAGAATAAGTTACACCTTGTCAAGTCCAATAACATTGACATCAGGAAAAACAGGAGTAATAGCAGTTCCAAATGTAGTTTGTCCTTCAGCTGGCACAAAAGTTTCCATGTCTGCCAATCTTGAGTATAGCTATTCAACAACTGCAGGCAAGGTAGTAACAAATACTACTGGCACATTGGCAGGAACTGCCACTCATGGTCCAACTTTGCCGGCAGGCATAGCATACTATTCACAGTTAACAGTATCAAACAGCCAGTCAACAGCAACCCCTTCACCATTCCAGCAGATGGTTAACTTTACATCTAGCGATCCAGGCTGGACAAGCATATCTACTAACAATTTTGGCCAGAATGTTGAATTCTTCTATTATAATGGAACAGTCATTCCTTCTTGGCTAGAAAATTATACATCAAGTCATGCGTTATGGTGGGTAAAGGTCGGCAGCATTCCGGCTTCATCCTCAATAACAATTTACATGGGCTTTGCTTCTTCATCAACAAATTTTTTCAACACTAATGATGTAGGAGAAGCGCCACAACTTTCTTCGACATACGCAGAATATGATGATGGGGTTAATATATTTGATATATATTTTAATGGTAATGCCCCTATATCTGATTTTACTTCACCTGTAACTGGTTCAATCACTCAAACAACATCAACATTTAGTAATGGAAACACAGTTAAAGTTTTAAATTTTACAGTAACGACCCCCTACGCAGAAGCATCAAACGATGCATTCATATACGTAGCTTCATCAATTATAAATGCTCCAGATTATTATATAGGAGAGGCTAGTTTTGCCTCAGATGGTACTAACCAACCTTTTAGTGTGGTTGGATTAGGAGAAAATTCTGGTAACGGGTTATCTGATAATGTTATAACTAGTATGACCCAATGGAATAATGCATATTTTGGGCAATCATATGTTTTAAATGGGGCTCTTTATGGCTCTTTAAATTTGCAAGGAATAACAACAGCAACTTGGAGATATTCTTCATTAACCTATTCATCATCTTCGGGTTATAGTAGCTATATAGCTCCTCAACTATACTCAACAATAGGAGGATATTCAGGAACAATTGGGGCGAATCCTATTTCAAGTATTACACCACTTTATTTTGTTATTTATCCCGACACTTCTGTAGGCTCCGATTCTACACGAATATTAATGATAAATTGGGCTCGTGTCCGTGCCTACCCTCCAAATGGAGTCATGCCTTCCGTGAGCTTCGGCAGCGTTTCTTAAAAGTATTTGCTTTTATTGGCTATCTGAATTAGAATTCGCTCCTACTAGAGTCCTTAGTCCCCGTCTAGCGGCAGCCTTGCTGCGCGCGATAACCAAACTATCTATTATAGTTAAGTTTAATTACTTCTTAATTATCCCCTCCTTTTATATTTTGGGGTATAGTCTCTGGCTTGTTACTGTGAAGATATTTGAAAGTATTTATACTAATTAAAATCTAGACTATTTAAAAGTGATAATAATTTTATGGAAGAACACACTACTGATTCGCGTAAGCTTGAAGATATTCTCAAAAATAACAGCAATATTAATATGGCTGAAAGCACAAGAAAACGCCTTTCGGATTTTGATGTGGAAATGCTTAGCGGGCTTGTTAAGGAGGAGTTAAAAACCGATAGTTTAGAGGGCTATTTCTTCAAAAATTTTATAGAAGATGTGCATCTGCCTCCATATAATTTGGAAGGCCGTTTTGAGCTTATGAAAAAACAGTATGAAGCGGCTCCCAAATACATAGTTAAGCCCATTCTGGCTGTTAAAGTAAATGGAGAAAAAGAGAAAATATCCGGATATATCTTAGAAAAATTAAGTGGCATAACACTTCACGAAGCAATAAACAATGATCTAGTAAGTAGCTACAACTATAGTATCCCGGGCGAGCTTAATACGGCTATAAAGGAACTAAATAGAAGAGGATGCGTTCATGGGGATATACACCCTAGCAATATTATCTTAACAGAAACAGGAATAAAACTGATAGATTCTTTATATGTTGTAGATGGGCAAAAATACGACAGATTTTTTGAAATGCTGCGAGAACGCGATGTAATAATGTTTAAAGCTTTAAAAAAGACTCTGCAAGTCGCAGCTAATGGATACTTTAATAAAGCAACTCAGGACGGGTTCTCTTATTTCAGAAGTCTTGTCAATAACTACCTACCATCACAAGATTTTTTCTCATTTAAGCTAATTCTAAATAAGAAAGACCTGAAAAATGTAAAAGGTAATTTACCTTTGATAAAATGGTTTATTACTGAGGATATGGCACCAAAATATTGGGAATCATTCTTTTTCAGGCCAGAAAAAGAATCCTTTACTGTAGACGAAATAAAGAGTGTATCCGCTTACAAAGATCTTGATCATTTTATGAAGGAAAAATTTACCTATATGAAAAATCTCCATGATATATGCCCAGACAAAGTAGTCTCTCCTATAAAGGTAATGCTGCCGGCGTCAAATTGTAAAGGTGGGTACAAAATCGGAGAAAAATATTTATCCTATGAAAATAATTACTCCTTTAAATACAAAAGCAACCTGGAAAAAATTCCAGGAGGGTATATAGTTGAAGGGGTGGAAGGTGAATCACTATATTCTGTGCTTGAAAAAGGGCATATAAATAATTACAAAAATATCTTTGAGCAGGTAAATGAAACCATACAAAAGCTCCATAGCAATGGATATGCTTATGGAGATCTAAATGATAGAAAAATAATGCTAACTAGACACGGCATAAAGTTGCTTGATATTTTTGATTCTTTAGGTTACGTAGTTTTAAAGCCGAAAAATGGGATTCTGCCCTTGGATGTTTTCGACTGCGATTACAAAATTAAAAAGATGGAAGCTTTGATGGTTTCTGATAATTCTAACCTCAAAAGATTAGAAAAGACTTTAAACGAATACAAAGATTAAGTGTCAAAATATAATTTTTATAAAGCTATTAATCCTTTGATTTGTATCTAATATTATGCAGTCTTTACAGGGATTTTTCAGCAGGCACGCAAAGGAATACGCAAGCAGCGAGAGCCACATGCACGGAAAAGACCTAGATTTACTTATTTCAATGCTGGATTTGAAGAAAAGCTACAAAGCGTTGGACATAGGCACAGGCCCAGGATTCGTAGCGTTCGAAATGTCAAGTAAGGTAGCAGTTTCCGTCGGTTTAGACATGAATGATCATATGCTTGATATTGCTGTTAGAAAAGCGGAAGATGAAAATAATTATAATGTTGTTTTTGTAAAAGGAGATGCTTTATCCCTGCCGTTTCCAGATAACTCCTTTGATATAGTAACGTGTAGGAGGGCTATGCATCACATTAAAGACAAGAAGAAGTTTATAGAAGAAGTATGGAGAGTACTTAAAAAAGGAGGCAAGTTTGGCATAACCGATTTATTAAAGCCGATGGGAGACAAGAAAGACATTTTCAACAAATTTGAAAAAGCAAGAGATATGACTTATGTTGGCTCGGAATCACTCGATTCTTGGTTCAAAATGCTAAAGAATAATGCATTTGAAATAGACAATTTTAACACATTCGAAATGAAAGAAACTTTTCAATCTTGGCTTTCGCCTTTAAGCGAAAATAGTTTAGAAGGCAGAAGATCTAAAAAGCTACTTGACAGTAATATTGATTATTTTGAGAAGGTCTTTGGATACAACAAAGAAAGTGGTTATTTTAATAAATCCAGGATGGTTATAATTGCGAAGAAGCCGAAATAAAAAAAGGTATAATTTTTAAAAGATAGAAAGTACTAAACTAATAATGATAATTGCTTTGTTATCGGCTAAGCCGTTTGAAGAGGAAAAGCTTAAGAAAATAATATCTAAAAAATTAGATCTTATAAATAATGTACAGATAGCTTTAGACAAAAATGACAATTTGATTCTCTATTCTGTAGATTTCCCCAAATCAATACTTTCTGTTCTTTATATTTTATCAATTGCAAACTATGCTTATTTTATTGCAGATAGTGAAATAAACGCATTAGATGCAGAGCTTGCACTTTGCATTGAGAATTCAAGCGTAGAGGAAGGTTTAATAATAAAAGATGAATACTCCGATATAAATTCTTTCGACAAGTTCTTCGAAAAATATAAGATAGGAAAGTTCAAAAAAGCTGATTTAACTTCAATTCCATCCGAATTAACAAAACAAACGGAAAAAGATTTTAAGTATGTCTCTATAGACAAGCATTTTATTGTTAAAGGGATAGGGTCAGTCGTAATTGGTTTTGTATTAGGCCAATCAATTAAAAAAGGGGAAAAACTGCTGCTTCTGCCGTTATTAAAGCAGTGCAGTATAAAGAGCATACAAATAATGGATTTAGACAGCGAATATGCGGACACAGGATCTCACGTAGGTTTGGCCTTGAATAATGTTTCGGAGTCAGATTTATCTAATAATTATGCAGTATCTTCAATAAGCAAAGTTAATGACGTGTTTGATGTTAAATTAACATTATCCCCATTTTACAAGGAGAATCCGTTCTCTAAACAACTCTCCTGCTCCTTTTTTGGTGAACCGCTAAGCCTTACTCTTTCAAAGAATGAAAATTCTATAAAAGTTCATTTTAATAAGAAGGTACCTGAAATAAAAGGAGCCTATTTGATTACAGACTCAAGTCTTGCCATAGGTAAAAACAGAGTGGTTGGTAAAATTGAAGTGATATAACTCTAGAATATATCAGGAAGCTTTTTTAGTGTTTTATAATAGTTTAATGCCCTTTTTATGCCTTCATCCGCGCCTACCATTGCAGAGAAGCCTAATTTTTCCCGGCTTTTTTGAGTATCTGCATGCACTATATCAACATAATTTTTAAGAGGGTTCTCTATGTTTTTTGTCTTTATTTTCTTTCCCATGGCATTTCCCACTTTTTCTATTATCTCATTAAATGAATAGGATGTACCTGTTCCAACATTAAATATCCCGTTCTCCCTGCTTTTAGATGCAATTAAATTAGCAGATACGACATCCGATATATTTACTAAATCCCTCTTCTGCGTACCATCTCCATATACTATAACTTCTTTATCTAGCATGCCTTTCCAAATTATCTGTGATACCATATTTGCAAATGTTTTTTTACTTTCTTCTCTATCTCCATATACACTAAAATACCTTAGGCCACAGTACTCCAATCCATACATTTGCCGAAAAAGGTCTGCGAGTCTTTCCATAGAGTACCTTGCTTCTGTATAAAAATCTTTTACTTTTGGGATTGCCACTTCATTATGTGGGGGAGGATACCCGTTGTATATTGATGAGCTGGAAGCAAAAACAA
>JAJZMG010000046.1 GCA_021798355.1 Nanobdellota archaeon
GAAAACGGGGATGCATTCAGGTATATATCAGCAGTTATTATAGGTTTAACTGCTATTATTTTATTTGCGGTGGTTTTCGTATGGTAAATTTAATATTTCTTTTGATTGTGCCGGTATTAGGTATATCATTTATAATATTGAGGATGTTCTATGAAAAATTAGTCTCCCCTGAAATAATTGCGTTTTCTGTCATGGTAATAAATGCCATTTTGTTCGGGTTTGGTTTGATTTTTGGTTTTGGAAACTTCAGTGCAAATATAAACTCCAGCATAAGTTTCTCTTTTTCTCTACAGGAAAATTTTATAACAATTCCTTTTCTCTTTCTTGCAATAGTCGTACCTCTCGCTATACTGTTTTTTGCTGCAAAGGAAATAAAAGAAAGCAAGAACATCTTCTATGTTTTTTATCTCCTTGTATATCTATCAGTTATATCCGTTTTTGTATCATCTAATTTGTTAGTGTTCTTTGTTTTTTGGGAAGTCGCAGTTTTATCGCTTTTCTTTATTACTGGGTTGTGGGGAGACAGGGAAAAAGGAAAGAAAGCTGCAATGAAATTTTTAGTATTCACGCAATTCGGAAGTCTTACTTTACTTGCAGTTTTTATACTTCTTTTTCTCTATACCGGTAGCTTCAATTTACCTACTATCGCATCAAAAATGTCTCTTTTACCCTCTTCTATCGAGTACATTGCATTTTTTCTGCTTCTCATAACAGTTATGATAAAAATGCCAATATTCCCATTGCATGGGTGGCTTTTAGATTCATATTACTATTCACCTTCTTCCGGAACAATGTTCCTTTCAAGTATGCTTTCAAAATTAGGAGGATTTGCATTTATATTGTTTGGATTCGGTCTTTTTAGAAATGTGCTTATTACTTTTCGCTTGCCGCTGATAGCGTTAGGAGTTTTCACTGCAATCTACATTGCGTTTACTGCTTCTGGTCAAAAGGACTTGAAAAAACTTCTTTCATATTCAAGTATGTTTTATATGGCTCTGGTTTTTATTGGAATCTCCTCAGGGGTTAATACTGCAGTTGCAGGGTCTGTTTTATTGATGGTAAGCCATGCTTTCATAATAACTCTATTGTTTGGTATCTCTTATGTCCTGCTGCAAAGAACAGGCACAAATGATACTGCAAGTATGGGGGGCATTATGTCAAAGATGCCAATTCTCTCTTTTTTCTTAATCTTTGGCATATTTGCAAGTTTAGGCATACCAGGATTATCTAATTTTCCAGGGGAACTTTTGATATTTATAGGTTCATACGGCGTTGCAGGAATATCTCTTTTTGCGATATTCGGGATAATGTTATCAACTAATTATTATTTAAGGGTTATAAAGCAGTCTTTATTTGGGCAATTAAAAAAGACTTTTTCAAGTTTGAAGGACATGTCAAGAACAGAAGTAATAACTATGGTTTTCTTGTCATTTTTTATACTTTTAATAGGTTTATTTCCCTCATTAATACTAAACACACTTGGAGGAGTCTAGAATGGAATATGCAAATCCGCAGTATATTTTATTTGCAGGGATACTCGCCGTTATACTTCTCGACTTTTTAAGACATAGCGCAAAAAGTAATAAGAAAACCTTTTTACATTATCTAACCGCTATCACTTTAGGTTTGGCGCTTGTTTTTGATGTTTTGTACGGTAACATGGACATAAGTTTGTTCTCCGAGGTCTCTTATTCTCAGTTTGTAACTGGTTTCATGTTATTTATCTCATTCTTTGTGTACCTGTTTATAATAGCAGATAAGAATGACCACAGTATTGCATTAGACATTTCATACCTGTCTGCTGTTCTCGGTTCAACACTTGTAGTGCTTTCAAGCAATTTAATATCTCTATTTTTATCAATAGAGTTACTATCCATAGCATCGTATGCCTTAATTTACATGTATAAGTCTGGGAATGCCTTAGAAGGCGCAGTAAAATATCTTTCAACAGGCATAATTTCAATGGTTATCTTGATATTTGGAATATCGCTCATATATGCAGGAGCAGGCACATTATCTTTCTCCTCGTTACACGTAATTTCATATTTACCATTTATTGCTGGCGTTGCAATAGTAATAGCTGGCTTAGGTTTCAAATCAACATTGGTTCCGTTTCATATGTGGGCTCCTGATACTTATGAAGCATCAAAAAGTTCCGTTACTGCATTTATCTCCTCAGTGTCAAAGGCTGCCGGTTTAATTGCAATGATAAGAATATTTTTCTTTGCATTGCCCGTCTCTTCATCATTTATTACTGCACTTTTCCTTTCAATAGCGCTTATAACTATATTTTTAAGCGCATTCCTTGCTTCTGTACAAGACAGAATAAAGAGGATACTTGCTTACTCCAGCATTTCTCAGGCAGGTTTTGCATTCATAAGCATAGCGGTTCTTACAACGAGAGGAATAAATGCCGCCGTATTCTATATATTCGCATTTGCCGTCGCAGATGCAATAGTGTTTCTTGCATATGATATGTTTGAGAATAGAAACATAATCTACAAGAAAGAAAGTGGTTCAATTATGCAGGTTTCAAGAATAGGTGCAATAGCTTTCTTTATAGGCATACTGTCGCTTGCAGGGTTTCCACCTACAATAGGCTTTTTTGGAAAGCTTCTCATATTCTATGCTTTATTTAGCAGCGGGTACTTTGCACTCGTCATACTCGCGTTTTTTGCACTGTTGGTGTCGATATTTTATTATTTCAATATACTATCAGAAATGTTAATAGTGGGTAAACTGCTGAAAACAAAAAATCATGCGCCAATTAAGAAAGAACAGAGAATAAAGGAGGCGATACTTGTTATTCTTACTTTGTCCCTTTTTGTAGGTGTAATATTTGCTTAGGCTATAAATTATTTTAATAACCACCGCTAAACTGTCTTTTTGAATAACTTCAACCCAACAACTGTAAAAGTCAATCAATATAAACGTAAGTGAATTATTGTTTTGTATGGGCATAGATGACTTTAATTTTAGATTTAAAAAGGGTTCAAGAGCAGTTTTTGTTGAAGATTACGCGGTGGTAGGAGACATACACCTTGGTTTCGAGGAGGAGATAAATAATAGTGGCTATAATATCTGGGAAAAAACTGATGAGATTACAGACAGGATAATACAACTAGGTTCTAAAAAACTTATTTTATTAGGCGATGTAAGAAAGGAATACACTGAAATAATGCCTAAAGAAGGAGGATCCCTGATAAAATTTTTTTCCAGGTTATCTAAAAATTTTGATCAAGTAATATTAACAAAGGGGAATCATGATGGCGGAATAGAAAAAATAACCTCCAGGTTTAGCAACATTTTGGTTAAAACGGAGTTTATACACGAAAAAATAGGTTTTATGCATGGCCATACCTTACCTTCAAAAGAACTGATTAAAGAGGTAAGCACAATATGTATGAGCCATATCCATCCTTCATTTACATTTAGGGATTCGAACGGGATAGCGTATAAAGAGGACTGTTTTTTAACGCTTAAAATAACGCTTCCAAAAAAGCAGTATCCTCTATCCAGATTAAAAAATGCCTTAGTCTTACCAAAATTCAATCCTTATATAGGTAGTTCCACTGAAATAAGCAATAGAGGGATACTGAAATACTCCAAAATAGAAACAAGAATGACCTTAGATTTGGTAGTATTTTAAAAAGTAATGGTTATAAATTAAAACTCTCCTTATAGATATTATGAGTCCAGGCGAATTTTGGGTTTTTGTTGGCGGAATAATCGCATTGATTGTTCTTTTTTTATTAAGTATCTTTATTCCAGGTTTATTTTACATATTTCTTTTGCTCTTCATTGCTTTGTTACTAGTAATATTTTTTATAACTTTTGTAAAAAAATACAGCCAGTTTGAAAGAGGCATTATATTCAGACTGGGTAAATTTAACCGTATAGCCGGCCCAGGGTGGGCGATAGTATTGCCTTTTTTTGAAGAAGAATACAAGAAAGTTGATGTTAGAGTTAAGATGATGGATATAACCTCTTCAGATATATTTACCGCGGATGATTTGAAGCTTTCTTTAGAGGGCACCATATATTATCAGATTGTGGATCCTGAAAAGGCAACTTTACAGATAGACAACTATGGTCAGGGTTTGTCCAATTTAGTTCAATCAGCAATTAGAAATGCAATAGCCTCTTTGACAATGAGGCAGGTTTTTGGAAGCCTTGACAAGTTAAATGACATATTAGCAGATGCAATAAGGCACATGACTTGGAAGTGGGGTATAGATGTCCCCTCCGTCCAATTAAGTTCGGTTTCTCCAGCAAATGAAGTTATACAGGCTATGCAGCAGCCGGAAATAGCTGCGAATCTATTGCAGGCGCAGAGGTTTAAGGCCGAGGCACAAAAAATAGTAATGGAAGCAATAGGAGAAGGCAGTAAATCACTTGATGACAGGTCAATAATGTACCTTTATCTTCAAGCCCTTAAACAGATAGGAGAATCAAGCTCTTCTAAGATAGTTCTGCCTATGCAGTTTATGCAGAACGCAGGAAGCATGCTCGGCGGGATGGCTGGATTATCTACAACGGCACTAGCTTCTTTGGGAGGACAAGAAAATGTTCAGAATGTTATAGATAAAATAAAAGAAAAGATATCTCAATCTAACTCTTGATTTAAACTATCCAATATTTTGTAGACATTTCGCAGGTCCTCTATTATAAAATCAGGTTTATTTTTAGATATTTTCTGTTTTTCTTCGTTGTATTTATCAAAAAGCACCGTTTTCATGCCTGCTTCTTTTGCGTTGTCTATATCTATCTCAGGGGTGTCGCCGATGAATAGTATTTCACCAGTTTTAAGTTTCAGCATTTCAGCCGCTTTTTTAAATGCCTCTGGGCTATGTTTGCTTTCAGGTATGTTATCCCTTGCAATAATTTTTACATCGAACTTTTCATTGTAATCAAACTTGGCTAGTGTTCTTTTTTTGAGACCCGGGTAAAGCCCCTCTCCGGTTAAAAGTCCTATCTTCAGACCCCTCTTTTTAAGCCTGTCTAACACTTCTTCCACCCCTTCTGTAAATTCCATCCTGTTAATCAAATGGCTTTCAAAAATTTCTGAGTACACGTTTATCTTCTCCGTGCCAATATTTATGCCGCTTTCTTCTGCAAAAATTTCATAGAAAAGCTTTCTGTATCTTTTTATAGGATCTAGGCTGTCGAACTTTTTTTGGGCTTTTTCTAGTATACTGTCAAATGTTTTAAAATTCATCGTTTCGAAATCTTCCTGTATCTTGTTTAAAACCGATTTATTGGCATCATCTAATGTTTTCGAAGCATTTATCAGTGTATTGTCGAAATCGAACATTACCCCTTTTATTTTCATATTATCAAACAAGCCTCCGACGGGTGCTGGCCCCGCGACCTTCTGCTTACAAGGCAGACGCTCTACCGCTGAGCTACGGAGGCTTAATATATTCAATTTAATAGTCTATTACATTCAAGTAAACTTATATATTTTATGTTTAACATTCAATCTGTTGTTAGGTATGGAAGAATATGAAGTTATAGAGCATCTTAAGTCGGAGTCAAAGGCTGCAGACAACAATTTTTTAATTGTTGCAATAAATTACAAAGAGCCTACATACATAAAGTTTGAAAGTGAAGTTGACTTTAAAGTAGGGGACAAGATTGCTGTAGAAAACAATGATGTGTTTTTCAACCAGAAAAAGATAGGCCAGACAAAGGAAATAAAGAAAGCAAATGACATAAAGATAGATACAAGGTATGACATAAAGTACACGGGAGGTTATTCAGTAGATGGCAAAAAAGTATACTTGGATGAGCATTTTCCAAAGAACATAGTTGTTGATGGGAAGACCGTTGATACTGTGGAAAGCATTGATAGGCATCACGAAGTTACGGAGAAATGGCTTATAGATGACGCATATGAATATGCATATGCACACGAGATTGCGACTAAAATTGAAAGGGAGTATGTGGAATCTTTAGGTGTAAATTGGGACAGTTACTGCAAGGAAGTCAACAAAAACCTGCATGAGGTTTACATGTCAAAAGCAGAAAAAACCCCTTCAGATTTAGATCTTGCGCCTTATTTTTATTCAAGGGATGAAAAGGCATTAAAGGAGATAAGGGAGACAAAGCAGTAATTATTACTTTTTTAGCGTAGGTTAAAGAATTAATTATACAGTTTCATAATTTTTATGTGGAAGATAAATTTATAGATGCGCATGCCCATATGAGTGATGGGTCATTGGAACAAGTAAGAGACAAGTTTCTGGATAGTATATCCGGTTCTTATTTAATACTAAATGCAGGGGAAAATAAGAGTGACAGTAAAAGGATACTTAATGACAGTGAAAAATATAAGTTTCTGCTTCCCTGTATAGGCCTGCATCCTAATGAAATAGCTTATAAGTCTTATCAAGTTGTGGAGGCAGAATTTGATTTCCTTTCAAGTAACCTTGGTAAATTTTTCGCAATCTCGGAAGTGGGCTTAGATTATAAAGGCAAGGATATATACCAGATGGAACAGGAGAAGGAATTCTTTTACAAGATACTAGAGCTTGCAGAGGAAAATAGGAAAGTGTGCATAATCCACAGCAGAAAAGCGATGGACGACGTTTTTGATGCGCTTTCAAGTTTCCATGTAAAATCAATAATTCATAATTTCGAAGGCAACCTTAGAAACCTAGACAAAGCAAATGAGTTGGGCATAAACATAAGTATTTCAACAGGATTCATGAAATTTAAGAAGGACAATATAATAAAGAACTTGAGTATGGACAAACTATTTACGGAAACAGATTCTCCAGCATTAAGCCCAGACAGCAACGTAAACACGCCATTAAATATACCTAAACTATTAAATTACGTATCTAGTATAAAAAAGATGGAAGCAGACCAAATAAAATCCGCAGTTTACAAAAACTTTAGAAGAGTGTTTTATGATTGAAGGCACATTTCTTGGTACTAGTTCGGCATTTCCTACTGCAAAGAGAAATCATCCTGCATTTTATCTAATGATAAACGGAGAAAGGCTGCTATTTGACTGCGGGGAGGGCACCCAAAGGCAGATACGGAAAGCAGGATTAAGTCCCTCTATAGATTACATTTTTATAACACATTGGCACGGGGATCATTCTCTAGGATTGGGGGGAATAATACAAAGCCTTAATATGATGAAAAGCAGTAAAACCCTTAGAATATTTGGCCCAAGCGGAACCGGCAATGGTATCAAAAATATCTTACTTGCTTATAAATTTTATAATAATTTGGCCCTAAAAGTAATTTCATTGAATGCGCCTAAAGAAAAAATAATACTAAATAATAACACTTACCAAATTTCTGCAATAAATGTAAAACATTCGGTCAAATGTATTGCATACAAAATAGAAGAAAAAGACGTAAGGAATATCTATATAGATAAACTTGCAAAAAAAGACATAAAACCAGGTAAATTTTTAAGCAGGCTTAAGGACGGAAAGGACGTTGTTTATAACGGCATTAAACTAAAGTACAAAGAGCTTACATACTTAAAAAAGGGAAAATCTTTAGCATATGTTACTGATCTAAGATACGACCGCAAGATAATCCCTTTTATAAAGGGGGTTGACACGTTAATAATAGAAAGCACATTCGGAGAAGAATTCCAGAAATCTTATGAGTTTTTTCATCTTAATATAAGAGAGGCAATGCTGCTTGCAAAGAGTTCATGTGCTAAAGAAGTATACTTTGTACATACAAGCCAAAGATATGAGAATGACGATTCTATGGTTAAAAGCGCGGCCGTCCTTTATTCTAAGTTAAAATGCAATTTTAAGTATTCTTTTTCAAATGATTTCGATAAATTTGTGGTATAAGTCATATTGGCTAATTTAACCTAATATGACAGAAACTTATTTAAATTTACCATTCTTTATACAAAAGATATGAATTCGTTAACAGTAAGCGTAATAGGTCCGTATAGGTCTGGAAAGTCAACTCTTGTAAACAAGCTGCAGCAAAGGAAAGGCGCGGAGGAAGACGTTTCCTTCTTTTTCTTTAAATACGGCGGAAAGAATGTTACTCTGATAGATACTCCTGGAGATATGGACAATCCAGCTATCTTAGCTTCAGTACTTACGTTATCTGATGCTATAATTTTCTGCGTTTCTCCTGAAAATGGGGTTAATCTTCAAGTAGGCGAGCAGATAATAATGGCCAGCTCTATTGGAATAAAGCACGGATTAATATGCATAACAAAAGCGGATATCTCTACGTCAGAGGATATCTCCAAGCTAGAAAAACAACTTTCTGCAATTATAAAGGGAACTTCGCTGGAAAATTTTGAGATTACTGTTATAGATATAAACAATGATCAGAGCATGGCAGATATAAGGGCAAAGGTTTCAAGCTTTCCATATTCAAAAGAAAATATAGAAAAGCCTTTTAAAATCTTTATAGATCATGCTTTTGAATCCAAGGGCATGTCAATTGCAGTGGGAACAATGCCGACTGGAAAAGTAGGCATACACTCTGAGGGAGTTATTGCACCAACACCATTTACAAAAGACATTTCTATAAATTCCATTCAGATTAATCAGGAAGATGTGCAATCTGCAGAAGCAGGTGACAGAGTTGGAGTTGCAATAAAAGGCGTGTGGCCTTGGGATTTGCCAAGAGGAGTTGAAATAAGGAAGAAGGGAAGTTTTAAGGA
>JAJZMG010000043.1:0-33433 GCA_021798355.1 Nanobdellota archaeon
TCCTCCTCCTTTTTTCCTTTTGTTAGAAACGGGTTTAAATCTAATACTTCATATTTAATTTTTCTTGAAAGTCTATCTGCCAAAGTGTGTTTTCCAGTGCCGGGAGTTCCCGATATCGCTATTATCATAAGTTATGAAAATTTTTAATATATTTATATTGCTCCTTCCTATAAAATGAAATGGACTCTGTGGAAAACAGATCAAAACTGTATTCTATCTTATCAAGTTTAGATAAAGGTGACAATAAATCAATAGGTAAGTTATTAAAAGGTTCTGTTGATGAATCCGAGTTACATGCAGTTAAAAAACTTAAAAATGAAGTAATAAGTAAAACCTATGGAAAGTATGGGCTAGAGAGATACATACGCAGTGTTCTCGATTGTTGGGAAGATTATATCGATACCGCGCGTATAAACGAGGCAGGCTCTAAAAAAAGACATATTTTGTCCAGTATACTTCTATCACCAGCAAAGCTTATCGCAAAGACTTATGATTATTTGTTTAGCAAAACGAACAGTCATTTATTTTCAACCGCTTCTTTAGGGGCGCTAGTGGGAGAATTTGCAGAAATTGCAACGTTTGTTGCCGAAACTGATTATTACTCCCCCGTGTTACAAACCCCTTTTAATAGCCTTCTCATAGAAGAATTTATGGCGAATTGGCCTGTATTCGTAGAAGTTCCAATAATTACTGGGCTAGTATCGGCTTTATCCGTTCTATTTATGATTGCTGGAACCTCTAGAGTCTTTAATTACAAAAAACTGAGCATACATGAAATAGAAGATGACATAAAGAAGTATAACGAGGAATTTAAGGACACATTTAAGATATATAACAAAGCATTTTTTAACGCAAAAATAGAACCTTCTCTTAAAAATTTGAATGCGCTTTACATGCTATCCTCTACAAATGCGTATATGAATGCAAAGGATTCAGATGAAAAGTTAAGGGAATACGAAAAGTCAATGCTTCCATACATATCAAAGGTTCTTAAAAAAAGCATAAATCCTAAGTTAATTGTTCATCATTCTCCCAAAAGTGTAGGTGGATTTACTTTGGTGTATAACTCAATTTTTGGTAAACTTATAAAAAGTAAATCATATAGCCCAGTTTTTGTTAACACCGAGCGGTTTAATGCAGTTCCAGAGTACCTTTTCGCTCTTTTTCATGAGTTAGCACACGGTGCAGGCGCAACCACCGAACAGATGGCAAGTTACTATGCTGAAATTGCCATGGATTATGCCAAGGAGGATTTTCCACTAGAAGGCTATGATCTTTTCCTCTCCGTAAATAGACTCGAATCAGCTGTGGCAACATTATCCAAAAAATTTAGATTTGAAAATGAATTTTTTTCAGAATTGGAAAAACTCGGCGTGCCAAGTTTTATAAAAGAATCATTTAATTATAATTTTAATCCAAGGTTTTCTATAACATTTCCCCTGCATGAAGCTCTTTACGGTAGTACAGTCGAATCTAAGTTTTCAGGGCTTTATGCCTCTGGGCCGTATATTGCCAAAAAGATGGTGGAAAAAGGAATAATTAAAACCTTTTAATTTACATAATAGTTATTTTTATCGTAAGATGGAAGAGAAAAATATTGTAAAAATGCTAAATAAGGTGGATAAAATTTTGCTTTCGTCAATTGAAACAAATGAATTGTTTTCTAGCGAAGTAGAACTAAAATATGGGTTAGAGAGAGCTGCAGTTATAAATTCAGCAAGAAAGCTACTTTCCCTCGGCTTGCTGAAAATCGAAAGTATAACAGAAACAGTTCTTAGAGTTACTCCATTTGGGAAGAAGTATTTGAAAGATGGTCTCCCTGAATGCAGAGTATTTGATTTTGTAAAACGCAATAACCTTGTAGAGTATAAACAACTTTTTTTTAGTGTTCCCATGGATAAAGATGAGTTAAATGCAGCGATAGGGGTGCTTAAAAGACTGTCTGCAATAACCATAGATGGTGGTAAAATTACTCCGAATCTAGAAAAATCGGCAATGGTAGATGGGCAAAATGCAGTTTTGCAGGCGGTAGAAAACGGACAAGAACCCAATTATGAAGGAGTTAATGATCTCATCCGGCGCGGAATAATAGAGAGGGTAAATGAAATACGAGACAAGTTTGTTATAACTCAAACCGGACTAAAAATACTTAAAGATAGCGAGTTTGATGTCGATTACATCGATAAGTTATCTCCAAGCAATATTAAGGATTGGAAAAATTTGAAGCTTAGAGAATACACTGAAAAACCGGAGATACTGAATTCTTTATCTGGTAAACTTAATGTAAAGACCAAATTTATCTCATTAATAAAGGATGCAATGTCCTCAATGGGCTTTGTTGAGATGCATAGTAATTATGTGGAGTCTACTTTTTGGAATTTTGATGTAATGATGTTCAGGCAGGATCATCCAGATAGAGATATACAAGATACTGTTTATCTAAATGGCGGGAAAGCCCATGTTCCAGCAAAGCTTCTTAAAAACGTAAAAGAAGTTTATGAGAAAGGTTTTTTTTCATCAAAATACAACCGTTCAATAGGATACAGACGCAAATTTGATACGTCTAAGAGTAATTCTCTTATAATGAGAGGTCATACAACTGCAACTACTTTCAGGTATATACACGATTTTATATCAAAAAATAAGGATAAGCCTGCAAAGTTTTTTTCCGTGGATAAAGGGTTTAGAAATGAAACTATGGATAATACTCATTTGCTGGAGCTTTACCAGATAGAGGGGGTAGTATATGACGATAACTTAACTGTTTCAGATTTAATTGGTTATATAAAGCAATTTTATAAGAAGATTGGAATAGAAAAAATAAGACTTAAACCGACTTATAATCCTTATACTGAGCCAAGCTTGGAAATACAAGCATTTAGTCCTAAGCTTAAAAGATGGCTGGAGGTTGGAAATTCTGGAGTATTCAGGCCTGAAACCCTTAAACCTTTTGGGATAACTAAAAACATAGTTGCATGGGGTTTCGGGATGGAAAGGATGCTAAACCTTAAAATAGGCATGGCAGATATACGTGATCTTTACGGCGCATATACCGATATTGATATTTTAAGGGAAATAGAGTCTGCGAGGGTTTTCAGTGAATTTTAGAATATGGTAATGCTTAATTACAGTCTTGATGAAATGAATCGAATTATTGGTAAAAAACTAAAGTTAGAGGACTATAAACGAATAGCACTTAAATTCGGGCTTGATCTGGATGAAGGAGAAAATACACTTAATTTTGAGCTTACTTCAGATAGAATAGACATAGTCTCGAAATACTCTCTTGCACACGTATTTGCAACCCAGTTAGGGATAAAGATGAAAAAGCATGGGATTATCGGTATAGAGAAACACGGCGTTTTGATTGAGAAGACCGGGAGAGAATTCGTAAATGTTCTGCACGTTGTGCTAGATGAAAAAATTGGAGATAAGCTAAGTGAAATTTTAGCAATTCAAGAAAGACTTGATAGAAATGTGGGTAGAAACAGGAAAAAATCTGCGATAGGGCTTTTTGACTACGAAAAAATATCATTTCCTTTGAGATACTGTGAAGTCTTAAAGGATAAGTTGAATTTTATACCCTTGGGCCATTCTTCATTAAAAAATTATGATGAAATAGTAAAGGATGTAAAACAGGCATCTGAGTATAAGAACCTGATACCTAAGAAGCCTATAGTGTGGATTGATAATACTAGCAGTATAATCGCCATGCCTCCTATAATAAACGCAGATAAATATTCAGTAACTGAAAATACAAGAGAATTATTTATAGATATAACCGGCATTGATAAGGAAACTGTAAATGCCGTAACTAAAATACTTATATACAATCTCCAATTCTTGGGCAAAGTCTCAATTATGGAGGCAAAATACAAAAGTAATTCAATATCTACTAATCTGTCTTTGGAAACTTATGATTTCTATTTAAATGAGGAATCAATAAAATCCGTGCTGGGGACAGATATAAGCAAAGAGCAGGCAATGAAAATGCTTTCTGCAATGGATTATGATATCAAATCGCTTGGAAAGGATATTATTGTAAAGCCTCCCTTTTATAGACAGGATGTAATGCACCAAGTAGATATAATAGATGATATAATGCGGTCTTTTGGAGTTGATAACATAAATGGAATCATTCCACATTCTTATACCGAAGGAGGTTTCCTACCTAATCACTACACACTCCAGAGTATAAAGGAACTGTTAATAGGTTTTGGATATCAAGAGATAGACATTAATGCGCTTACGAATGAGAGATACCAGTTTATAAACAGTTTTATGGAAGGAGAGGACTATGCAAGTCTTCTTCAGCTTAAGAGCGGCGAAGTAACTATGGTTGCTAAGTATGCTTTCCCAGAATTGCTTAGGCTTATATCAAACAATCTGCATAAGAAATTTCCACAAAATATATTTTCTCTGTCTGAGGTAGTTGAGAGGGGCAATTCAGATGTGGACTTTAACAACAGGCTGAAGCTTTCATTGGTATCCTGCGAAAAAGATGTAAATGTTGCTGGCACGTTATCGATAATAAAAAAAGTATTCTCAGACTGTTTTATTATTGATAATATCTCTACCAAGTACCTTGGTTCAAAGTATGATAAAACTTTTATAAAAGGGAGAGCTTACTCCATTTTATCGAATGAAAAGGAGGTGGGATTTGCTGGCGAGGTTCACCCTAGAGTGTTAAACTCATTCGGTATAGAGCTACCAATCTCGCTTGCAGAAATATATGTCGATGGGTTTACGTAATGAATTGTGAAATATGTGGGGCGTTTGAAGATAACCTTTTCAAGACTAATGTAGAAGGGGCTTTTATGAATCTTTGCAAGAGTTGCTCAAAGGATGGGAAAGTTATTGCAGTTTCAGTTAATACCAGCAAGCCTATTCAGAAGACAAAAGAAAATGAAAGGCAATTAAAATACAATTACCTTGATACTATAAAAAACGCTTTGCATGATAAAGCGCTTTCAGTTGACGAAGTAGCAAATAAAGTAAAATTTTCTACAAAAGACATGAAAAAAATATTAAATGGGGAGGTACTGCCGGACGGTAACGTGACTGCAAAACTCGAAAGACTTCTTAATATCTCTTTGTATGAAATAGATTATACTTCGGACTTAAGTTTTAAAAAAGATACAAACCACTTATCATTCGAAGATGTTGTTGACATAAAAAGGATCAAAAAATAATATATAGCAGAGGTAACGAAGCGGTCAAACGTGTAAGGCTTAGGACCTTATGGCTCAGGCCTTCGAGGGTTCAAATCCCTCCCTCTGCATTCTTTGCCGGTTATATCTGCCAAAAAGCTTAATGATAAACTTAAATACTAAAATTTTCTTATCTTCTTATAGCATTAAAATTAAGTTGTGAGGTGTAAACATGGTAAATCTTCCGTTCGATAGTTTCTTGAATCTGTTCAAGAAAAATGTAAATGTAAACTCGTCTAGTCAGAGCAGTGATTACGTCGAATTAGAGGTTGACCAAGGCGACAAGCCCATGGCGAAGATATACGTAAAGTATTATAATCTAAATAAGTTCGAGGATGCCAGTCCAATATTGAATGATATTCGATCAGGGTATACACTGTCATTTATAAAGGTAAAAGAAATAAGGGAAAAAGGAGGAGTAGACGAATTAAAGCGAACTATATCTAAATTAAAGAAAAGTGCGGATGCTGCAGAAGCGCAAATAATAGGAGTAGATGAAGACTATCTTTTAGTGGTACCTGATTTTGTAAAAGTTGAAAAAGGGGAGATATTAGGAAATCAGGATAACAAGGTCTGATTCAATTGTCGCTTCCCGCTTCTTTTGAGTAATAAGCAGAGTTTATTGCTGCTTTATCAGAGTCTTTTGTTATACTCAGCATAGTAAGTGATTTAACGGGACTACTATCCTCATTTTCTCCGTCAATTTTTATAGTATTGAACGAAAAAGACAGGTCTTCAAAAAGGTCGGCGGCGCTTTTGTCAACCCCCACTATATCTGGCTTTGCAGTATTAAGTATGTCCTTGACTTCGTTTAAACTCTTTACCCTATTTACTTGTACGGAATCATTTATAATTACGGCTACTATTATTCTGCCCTGGCTTACAGCTATTCCTGCCCTTGTCATATATTTTTATAAGTATAAGCTCCTCGAAGAAAAAATTGATTGAAGATAACTTCTTAAAGCTAAGTCTTAAATGCTTTATCTCCTTATATACTTTATCTGTATCATAAACGCTGGAAATGATTAAAAAAGCTTTTCCATTTTTGGCAAGGTGTTTTTTAATGCCACGTATTATTCTTATGGTTAATTCGCCACCATCCTCCCCTCCGCTTAAAGCATACTCCTCCCACTTTTTTCCATTACTTCTAGGAAGATAGGGCGGGTTAGCGTATATAACATCAAACTTTCTATTTTCAATATTTGAGAATAAATCGGATATTACACATTCAAAGTTTTTTATACCGTTTATTTTTGCATTGTATGTTATTGCGTTTATGGCTTTTGGATTTATATCTATAAAAGTTACTTTATCCGCCAAAGGGGCAGCATTTAACCCGATTATCCCACTGCCTGCGCACATATCAAGCACATCACCGTGTGCATGCTTCACAGCTTTTAGGAGGAGGAAGCTGTCCTCAGCGGGAGGGTAAACATCCTTGAATTCCTTTATATCCATCATATCGAAACACTTATTAATAATCAATACCAGATTAAATGATAACTATGAAAGGAGTCCGGAACTATTTATTAATTGCTTTGTTGGTAGTGCTTTTAATCGGATTTATTGTAGCGGGTAAGACCTCGCCAATATACAAAGCACCGATAGTCCAAACTATAAACTGTAACTCCGTTAATCTCGGATTCAATTACACAACAGGCACAAGTCTTAAGGCGCTAGAAGGTACGAGTGAAAATACCTTTGATACTATAATAGTTAACAACTTAGGGAACGTAACTGAAGATATAAGTTTAAATGTAATCCCTGTAGGAAATGCACCTTTTTATGTTAAGGCCGCAAATTCAACAGATGTTAATGTAAACAAGAAAATAAGCACGCAATTTGTTGTTTATTCCCCATTAAAAACTGGAAATTACTCAGTCGTTGCAAATTTATCTGCAGGCTATCTTAACTGTGTAAATTATAAGATAATACCTATAAATGTAACAGTGGTAAACTCCACCAGTTAATGGAAAATCAGGTAATAAAGGACACCGAAATCAAAGGGATAAAAGAAGACAACGTAAGAGTCAGGTTTGTCGGAAAAGTTGCTTCATTTGACGATAAAACGGGAATGTTTGAAGTAGAAAATGGTGATCAGAGAATTACTTGTCTTCCAAATTATCAAGAGAGCGTAAAGTTAGGAATGTCGGAACTTGTACTTGTTACTGGAAAAAGCGTAGCCGCAGATTCCTCTTTTGAAGTAAGGGCAGATAGTGTAAAAAAGATAAATATAAATGATTATACTAATTATGAAAAGTATTTAATAATAAGAAGAGATTTATTAATTAACAATGGAAGCTGAATTCAAGGATGCGGAAGTTTTTAAGAAGATGATGGACACAGTAGGCAGTTTAATGTCCGATGTTTCTATAGATTTTAATGAGGAGGGTTTCGCAATAAAAGCTATGGATCCTGCAAACATAGCAATGTTATTGTTTGAGGCTAAAAAATCTGTTTTTTCAAATTTTAACGTAGAAAAGCCTGTGAAAATATCAGTTTCTTTAGATGACTTAAACGGTATATTGAGGCTGGCTAAAAAAGATGATAAAATTAGAATGTCAGACTCCAAGAATAAGCTAATCATAGACATAAACGGCAGGAATAAGCAACATTTCGGAATTCCGCTGATAGACGAAAACTATACCGCTCAGAAAGTACCTCAGCTAAAATTCACGTCGGAAGTTGCCGTTTTAAGCTCTCTTATAAAAGATTCTGTAAAGGCAGCTGCTTTAATTGATGATTCCATATACTTTACCGTCGACCGGCCCAGGTTCATAATAAGTTCAAAGAGTGAAGAAAAAGAGTTTTCACAGGAATTGTCTATAAATGAGAACAAAGAGATATTTGATCTAAAATCTGAGTCTACAACAAGGTCAAAATATTCTATTGATTACCTCACAAAATTCTTATACGCGGTAGACTCGGAAAAACCAATAAAAATGTCATTTTCAAACAATTACCCGCTTAAACTGGACTATGAGATAAATTCTGATGCTTCAATGTCATTTATACTGGCGAATAGGCTAGAGTAATTAGAACATATAGAGTTCATCCTCATAAATCTCGATTTCCTTCAGAAGTGATGGTAAGGACTGTAAATCGACTGCAAGTATTTTTTCGCTTCCTTCTTTGTGCAGTATAAGAGAATTAGTTTTGTTCTTAGTAACAAGAAGTATTATATTCTTTTTTTTCTTCTTATTGGCTTTTTCTATAAAGTTGTAAGCCCGATTCAGTTGGGCCTTTACAAACTCCTTTTCTTTCTCGGGAGGTATGTATGAATGATTTTTACAATCTACAAAAAATCTCCTTTCTCCATTCTGTGCTATAAAATCGATTTGAAACCACCTGTAAGTTTTGAACCTAACGTCCCTGTCTACAGCGTAATCGAATTTCTCGAATATGTCCGCGGCATCATTTTCGAACGCTTTCCACCGATTATCTTCTTTCTTAAATTCTACTTCAAAATACATAAAATATATAAAAGAGACACATTAATAAATGGTATAAAGCATCGGTAGTCCAGTGGTAAGACACTACCCTGCCACGGTGGAGACCCGGGTTCGAATCCCGGCCGATGCATTATTTCTGTCTCTTTAAGATAATCTTTATATAAATCCAGCTTTCTAGGTTTTTTATCGGCCTGACAACAGAGCCACCCCCTGCCAAAGAAAGCACAAGAAGAGCTGCACATGCTGCGGTCAATGCATATATTAACGGATAAAATATTCCAATATAACCCAGGATTGATGACATTATTATCGTTGTCAGCAATCCTACTTCTTTGCTGTAAAAATAGGTTATGCCAACACCCGCAATAATTAGTGCAAAAAATAGATAAGCTACGTATGGATTTGTCTGCATCGTAGAAATTATAATTGTATACAATATTGTGTTTGTCATAAAAGTTTCAGTTTTTCAGTTATTCTATCTATCTCATCTTGGTAATAAGGACCTATCCCTATTGCCGTTTCTGTTCCGGGAGGAACTTGAGTTTGGCCCGCATCCTTTACAATCTGAAAAGGGATACCGCTTCTTTTTAGCTTATTTTTCAATTCATCAAATTCTTCTATCGTATTTGTCTTTAGAACAATCTTTGTTTCCCCCTCCATTATCCATTTTTTTGATATGTCAGGATAAAGCTTTTCTGCATGTAAGAAGCTCATCAGGCTCGCATGCGACCCCTGTGCAACTAATTTTCCCGTCCCCATCTTCAGGTCCTTTCTTAGTATTATAACTTGTTTTATCTCCTTTGCCATATATTATTTATAACAGAAACATATAAATATGAATCTGATAATAAACTAACAAATGGTAGAGGAACCGGTTGAATCAGAAAAGAATTTTTGTGTGTCTTGCGAGAGAGATATTTCTATAATAAAAGAATCGGTGGTATTTGACTGTCCTAATTGCGGTACAAAGATTGCGAGATGTGGGAAATGCAGAGGCAGGGGCGTTAATTATACCTGCAAAGTATGCGGTTTTGTGGGGCCTTAATATGGGAAAAGTAGTAATAAAGATAAAGGCACTTCCAAAGGATACTTCTTCTGATGTAGATAAAACCGTTGGCGCAATAAAGTCGTTCTTATCAAAATACGGTTCAGTTTATAAGGTAGAGGTACAGCCGCTTGCATTTGGTCTTACCGTTATAATAGTAACAATTGTAGCGGATGAGGATCAGGGGACATCAAAGCTTGAAGAAGCTTTTTCTTCTTTCACTGATGCAAGCCTAAGTATATCAGAAGTAAGCAGAGCGCCAGATTTCTAGTTACTTTAGGTCTTTAGCTTCTTCAAGGAAAAGCCTCTTGAATTTTTCTTTGTCTTTTCTGTCGATAGAACCGCCAGAGGCTTTGTCATGCCCCCCTCCGTTTCCTTTAATCTGCTTGAATATGCTGTTAAGCATTACCGGCAATTTTATATCCACGCCATTGGCCCTCAAATTTAACCTTAGAATTCTTGCATTTATGTCTGTCATAAATACCAGCACATTTCCATAGTATTCCTTGTCAAAACTTAGTTCTGTTACTAAGGTAGAAGAATACCGCTTCTTTTTTTGGCCCAATTCATAAAAATAAACTTTTCCAAATCTTTGAGCGTTCTCCTTAAAATCCATTTTTAACTTTTCAAGCTCTTCTCTTACTTTTTTGTCTGCAAACACAAGTTTCTGGTTGTTAAGTACTTCTTTAATGGAATTACTGTTAATTAGTATTCCAAGTGCCTCATCCGCTCCTTCCCTACTGTATAAAGTAGTCATTGCACCCACCATTCCAGCTGCCTTCCCAAAGTCGTTATCATACATAAATTCATCCTTCCCAAGCTTTATCGCGTATTTCTCCGCAGTTTCTTCTACAAATTTAGAGTTTTCTTTGCCTCCAGAATCTCCTACCAATCCTATTGCAGATGCCCAGTCGAGTTCTTTTATTTCCTCTCTGAATATCTGATATACAAGCAAAGAACAAGGCGTATAAGTCTCATCGCCCCATATTTTTGGATTGGCATATGCTAACAGATCTGCATTTATTATCTGGTGGTGATCTATTATGCACAGATTCTTTTCCTTAAATAAAGGTAGCTGGTCTTCTCTTATCTGCATGTCGCAGATTACTATATTCTTGCTATATTCCTGCATATCCATTTTATCATAATCTTCATAATTTGTAGGTCTGTAGTAATAAACTCCTTTATTCATTTTTTTAAGAGCCGCAGTCAGTAGGGCTGCACTTATAATTCCATCGGTATCAAGGTGATAAAAAACCGTGAAGTCATTGTACTTAGAAACGAAATCTCTTACATTGTTGATACTTTCAGCTTTCTTAGTTTCATCCATATGTCTATTGTAAATTACAATACTAATATTTATTTATACAGTCAATTGAATTTTTTTAGTAAACTGTCCAATAATCTGTCGTATCTTGATCCGCCTTCCGTTCTAATCTCGTTTCTTATGGTTTGTAGTGGTATCAGCCTGTACTTTAAGTAGGAAGTTCCTATTGTTGTATCAGTAGGTACGTAAAGCTCGCTTATTCCTTTCGTGTAATTTGGTTTATGTATTATATAGCTTTCAAAATACGTTTCATTTTCAAGTGCAGGCACAGTAATTGCAGCCATAGTTCTCCATTCTTCATCCTTCTTTTTTAATGCAAATTTTATACCGGCTTCATGGCAATCTCCAGCCATTGCTATATCAACTAGGTCCTTACCGGTGTTTTTGACCGTGTTCATAAGAGAAGTTCTTGCATCCGCTCCCCCTCTGTAGCCTGCACTATGCATCTGCAATAATCCATATTTATCAAGATAAGGGGTTTCTCCCCTCAGCAAGTAATCGTCCACATAAATAACTTCTTTAGTACCATTATTCTCAAACTTTGGGCCTATCATCCTGCCTTCACTGCCATTTCCAGTAGCCCTTTCAAAGTGGTTTCCTCCAACTACATAAGCCTTCTCGAATAATGGACCTAATGGCCTTAAGTATTCATCAAGTCTCTTTTCTTGTTGACCCAAATCAATGTCCGAATTGCCATATACCATTTTGTGTAATTCTGATACAAAATTGGTTTTTGCTCTGTCTTTATCACTGTCGTCCAATATGTCTTCTAGTTTTCTCAAGAATTCTTCCGGGCTAGGGGATCTTGGTAAAGACATTTTTGTTCTCTGTGCTTTGTCATTTCCACCATCTACCATATCACCGCCTACAAAAAGTACTCTCTTATCTTTAGGCACTTGGCTTTTGTTTACTATATTTGGAACTTTTTCCATTGCTTCGTAGTCTGATGCTGCGTTTCCAACATGCCAGTCTGATATCTGGACTATCTCGTAAAGTGATCCGTTTGCTTTATCTTTATCTATTTTGTATGGGTCTATACCCTTTTTTATCCCGGTTATATCAATATGCTCCATCTCTACACTATTATCTTTGTATACCGATAGAAAAGAGATCCCGCTATCTTCAAACTGTGATAGCCTTTTAGATACATCCGTTTTATTTAAACTGGCCCTTAATCTGAATTGCCTGTCTATATCTAAGAGTGGTCCTTGGTTTAGTATTAATACAGGGGCTTTTCTACTTTGGTAATCTAACGCAGTAAGTTCAGTTGTAGATCCTCTACCAGTTATATAAATATCTGCAAGTCTTCCGTATTGTGCATCTAAATTGGCGTAATCTACTATCATATTTATATTTCTATCACTAGGTTTTCCTTCATTCAATCCCGCAGTAAGTGCATTTATTGCATGGAAAACCTTTACTTTGAGCCCATTTATAAGTATTTCTGCGTCAGGATTGTTATCCTCATGCTCCCCTATAAAGTTTTCAAATCTTTTATAAACCTTTATATTATCTCCACTTTTACCGTTATTTAGTACCATGCCAATAAGGTGTAGGTAAATATCATTGGCTTTATCCTTTATGCCCTTTTTGTCAGACGTTTTCCATTTTGAAGCCTTGAACTTGTAACTTTCTGGTATTATCGACATTATCCTTTCTATCTCATCAGGCATCTTATCCTCAAGCTTATTCTGCTTTTTGTTCTTTTTGTTGGTTTTTGCCTTTTCTTCTTCTTTGTTGTTTCTCCTGCTTAGCCTTTCCAGAGCTTCTATTATCATCTTTACATTCTTGTAATCAGTAACTCCATAGATGTAGTAGATTGGTATATTCTTTTTCCTCGCTTCGTATACTAAGGTTTTCATTTGTATCCTCGCAAGTCTTGCGGCCTCAGTTAAATCATCAATTGAATCCGAATCGGTCTTTCCACGTTTTACTTCGTTGTATACCTCTTCTCCATATTTTTCTTTTAGTCTGTCTTCTACCAAATCTAGTCTTTCCCCTCTTAATCTACTGTATTTGTCAGGGATGTATGCTAAGCCGCCATTTATCACTATACCATCGATTTTTCCCTCATAGTTTTTTATTATCCCGCCGAGATTGTTTAATACCTCTTTATTACTTAATTTTGTTGCAAGCTCTAATTCTGACGCAATAACAACCCTTAATTTTAAATCAGAAGCGTCATTTGGTTTTATTATATCCTCAAGCATTTTATTCCCCATATTATTACCCCCTTCTTGTTAACAAATACATTTTTCTTTTATAAATTAACGGTGAGTATTACTATGGTATTACTAAATTTCATTGAAACCTGTATATTTTCTAAGAACTTCTGGCACGATTATAGTTCCGTCTTTTTGTTGATAAGCGTCCATTATCGCTATCATAGTTCTTTGCATTGGTAATCCAGTTCCGTCCAATGTATACACATAATCTTTATTTCCTTTTTTATCTATATATTTTATGTTTAATCTCCTAGATATCCAATCCGTAGTGTTATCAAATGAGCCTACTTCCCTGTATTTTTCCTGGGAATAAAGATACGCTTCTATATCATATTGTTTCACGTCTCTAACCCCCATATCACCCGTAGAGCACTCAACTACCCTATAAGGTATCCTTAACTCTTTCCATATCTCTTCTATATTTTCCAGCATTTCCTCATGGAACCTGTTTGAATCCTCTGGTTTGCATAGCACTATCTGCTCTGTCTGGTTAAATTGATGGAGCCTAAAAATACCCTTTGTATCCTTTCCATGCGCTCCCGCTTCCTTTCTAAAAGCCGGGCTTATTCCTACCATCTTTATAGGCAGTTCTTCTTCAGGTATAGTTTCGTTTGAATACTGTGCTATCATTGGGTGCTCAGTCGTAGAGATAAGGAAACGTTCTTCTTCCCCTTCTTCTTCTACCCCAGTAACTTTATAAAGCGCATCCTCAAAAGTTGCCATGTGCGCTATTCCGCCGTAAATGTCTCTTCTTATCATAAACGGTGGAATAATAGGAGTATACCCCTTTGAGGTTATCTTTTCAATAGAGTACATCTCCAATGCAAGTTCCAGTTGAACAAGCTTGCCTCTGATAAATACAAATCTACTACCGGCTATCTTGGCAGCGTTTTCCATGTCCAGAAGCCCTCTTTCTTGTCCTATATCAATATGGTTTTTTATGACAAAGTCTTTCTTTTTAATCTCTCCAACCTTCCTTATCTCAATATTTTCGGTATCATCTTTGCCTTCTGGAGCACCTTGGCTTATTACATTGGGCAGCCACAAAAAAAGGTTTTTCGCTTCATCCTCGTATTTTGCTATCTCCTCCTCTATCGTTTTTATCTGCTGCATTATTTCTCTTACATTTTTTCTTTCATTTTCTTTATCATCGTTATTGCCTTTGCTTTCCGCGAATTTCTTACTTATCGTATTTCTTTTGTGCCTTAGCTCATCCACACTACCCCTTGTCTTTTTTATGAGTTCATTTAATTCTATTAATCGATCTACTGGGTTTTCTATCGGAGGCGTTAAAAATCTCTTCTTTATAGAGGATAAAAGTTCTTCTCTGCGGTCCTTCACATAATTTAAATCATAATTCATACTGAAATATTATGATTTATGAATAAAAGCTTTTTTATTTAGTTTTAAATAAGCTTTTATATTTTATATGATAATTGTTAGAAGTTAGGGCCCGTGGTCCAGCGGTTATGACGTCTGCTTGACGTGCAGAAGACCAAGGGTTCGAATCCCTTCGGGCCCATTTATAATTGCTCATGGAACGAAACTTGGCTGATATAGCCAGTCTTACCATGAACACACAACCAATACACTATTCTTCCTTTGTTACCCTCCTGTTAATCGCCGGTCTAAGTTTCTTTGGGGCCGAAATTCTGACAGGTTCAACCGGTGTTGAGGGAATTTTGCAGTATCCTTTGTCTTTTCTGGCAGGTCTTGCTTTTTATGGATTCCAAGTGACTATCATTGCGGATATCTCTGTGAGATACCGTCTAAAACTGGGTACGATTTAAATTTTAGGGCTTATTTATGGAATTCTTAAAGATGGAATATCCTTATTTACGATGGAGGCTACCAGCACGCATAAATTATGGCTAACCGCATATGGGCTGAACCTCACCTGGACTATATATGTGATGATGCTTCATGCGGTGATCAGAGTGATTACAACCCTGTTCATCTTAAAGGTGATCTGGCCGGGACGATTACAGAATCCAATTCTCTCCAGAAGGAACTATGTAATCATAATCCCAGTAACTATAATGATTTATTACTTCCTGATGGTTGCGTCCATTTCAGCTGGAAGAATACCTGGAATTCTACCAGTTTTTCTTCTCATTTTGTTGCTTCTTGTATTGATATTTGCGGCATGGAGAACTTTTCTATCATCAAGAATTGGAAAAATGAAAAGATTGAGTAATAAAGTAGGCAATGGCGTCTTAATCCCATTCGCTGCTGGAATGATTCTTCCATTCATTTTTGGAAACCGCCTTCCTATAATCTTAGTCCCGGAAACTTTATCACTACTTCTTTTACTGATCTATCTTTTTCGATATTTCAACAAGTTTGACACATTGGTGAACATGAAAAGGAAATCACTATGGGCATTTAGCTCAATTGTTCTTGTTATAATGCTAATTGGAGGAAGTTTTAACAGGACTGTCCCAAGTGATGTGGTAGCAATAATTGCTTGCGTAATTCTCATCTCATTTGGCTATTTGAAAGTTAGGGTGTTAAAATATCACTAATTATTAATTCTAGCTAGCCCGAGGGTTCTGGTTTGATATGTAAAAGAAATTCTTCAATAGTGAAATTAAAAATGAGATATGCTATACTCCCTTCTCTTTTCCTTTTCTAAAGTATTTAAGCGAGAAGCTCCATGCGAAAGCTTGGAGTAGTTCACTAAATCATGAAGATTAATGTATACACACACAGAATTGATTGCGACGGCATATGCTCGGCGGCTATTCTTAAAAGATACTTAGAGAAAGAGAATCTCGAAGGAAGAATAGATTTCATAAACTACGATCCGGTGGGAGAGCTTACTCAAACGTTTAGTGGTATAGGGGAGCTAGATGGCGATTCTACTGTTATAATAGCGGACTTCGGATACAATAGTTTAGTAGAGACATTAGCAGAGGCGGCTTTCAAAAAATTGAAAAGCAAAGGCGGCAAAATAGTCTGGCTTGACCACCATAAATGGGAAGATAGCGGAAAACAGAAACTTTCTGACTTTGCAAAAATAAGGCTTTCAAGATCTGATGAGTTTTGCGGTGCAGAATTATCCTATTTAGAATATATGAAGGACGAAAATATATCCGAAGCCCTCGCGAAATTAGGGAGAGATGCCGACCTAGAGATGTGGAAAACAAATCCGCCAAGCGCGACATATGCCTTGACTTTACCGGTAGAAAACCTCATAACATATTATAATTATCTTGGCGGCAAGGATATGGAGAAAAGGCGGCAACTTTTATTAGGTCTAGTTGACAAACTTTCAAAGGCTTCTCTTCAGCAAATACTTAATAAAGATTTTAAACAACCTCTTTGGGATAAAGAATTGAAGAGAGACTGGGAAAAGTACAGAGAGTTAGAAGTATCAAAACTTGAAGAATGCCTTTTAAACTCGGAGACTTTTAAAGTAGGAACCTATAATTGCGCGGTCGGTTTAGCAGACGACATAATTTCTTCTACTCTAGCTTGTAGGTCACTGCTAAACAAGTACAATACACAAATCGCTTTCGTCTTTTATCAGGATGGTAGGCTTTCTGTAAGAAGAGACGATTCTAGAAAAGATATAAAATGCAACGAGATTGCGAAATTGTTCAACGGGGGCGGCCACGAGTACGCAGCTGGTGGTAACGCCGGAATCGAAATAAAAAATACGGAAGACATAGCTAAAGTGAAGGAATTAATAAGAAGTAGGTTCTCAGACAAATATAAATAATATAAAATAATGCAATTGAAACAGCTAGCATATAATAAAAAAATTTGGTTATTGTGGATGTTAAAATAAGTATAATCGTTAAAGCTATGTAAAGTACGGGCAGTCTAAAGACCATAATAAACTAAATTTTGTGCCGTTAACCCCAAGTATAACTTTCTTGCGGCTATCAAAACAATTACAAAAATAATTATATAGTCTTTGGCTGAGAAAGATGACGTATTTTATAATTTAATTGATTCCATGCTATTAACCAGGTTCTTGTAGTTATAACCGAATTCTTCTGCAAATGCAGAAAGCTGGAAAAATGATTTTATATCGCTTGTACTTTCAGAGCCTGACGAATACAAGCAGTTTATCCCGTAGTCATTGCATAGCTTTCCGTTTATTAGCAAGTTTTTATAAACCTTAAACATGTTCTCGCTTTTTTCCAGAGATGAAAAGCTGAAGATTACAGTAATCTTGTTTTCTTTTAGCTTGCTGCACAATCCTTTATTCAAAAAAAATCCATTTACTTCCAAGTCATAAACAAATCTAGCCTTGCCTTTTCTAATAACAAAATCATAATCCTTTCCAGAATAAGCGCTACCTTCCGGTTCTCCATCTTCTGTTATATTTTTTATTTTGTGCCCCTCCAATAAAAGAATGCTGTCAAATCCAAGTTTTTTAAGTTTTTCCAGGATTTCTGGAGATCTCCTTCTTATTACATCTATTTTCATAAATTATATTAATTTTAGGTTAAATAAAACTTTATATATAAGAAAATAGAAAGCTATAAGATTATGGCAGAGAGATCAAATCCAGTTGCTGACAATAGGCTGTTTTACAATGTGTATGTATGCAGAAACTGTAATGCAAAGATACGTGTTTCCAGCCAGAAGGTTCTTAGGAGAAATGAAGTAAGGTGCAGGAGCTGCGGTTCTTCAGCATTAAGGCCTAAACATAAAGAGTTAAGAAAGTTAAAGGTGTAAGTATATAATGTCAGTTTTAAGCGTACTATTAGCAAATGGCGATAATTTACTTTTAACTATTATAATACTGATATTATTTGGCCTTTTCGTTGTAATAAAAAGGAAGAGATTTGAGGTAGAAGGGAAGGTAGTGTTTCTTTACAAAACAAAAATAGGGCTCAAGGTTATGAAGAAACTGGCAAAATTTAAAAGACTAATAAACATTTATTCAACCATAGGGGTGTTTGTTGCATTGGCAGGCATTGTGTTTGTTCTATACCTTTTTATTCCTTACCTTTATCTCATGATAACTAGCCCTGCAACAACTTTTCCGGCTGTAGCACCGTTGTTCCCTGTTTCTGTTTCTCTGCATGGAATACCTGTACTTATAGGCGTCCCTATACTTTACATACTAATAGCTATAATTCTGCTTGCAGCTTTGCATGAAGCTTCTCATGGTGTAGTCGCCCTTTCAAAAAATATAAACATAAAGTCCACAGGCTTTGGCTTTTTATTTGGTGTTCTTCCTCTAGCTTTCGTAGAGCCTGATGAAAAGAAGGTTATAAAGGCAAAAAGACTGGACAGGCTAAGGATCTTTTCTGCAGGGGCGTTTACAAACGTTGTTTTAGGTTTTATATTTTTAGGTGCTTATCTTGCACTTTCGCATTTTATAGTATCTGCAAACCTAATCTCATACTCCCCGTATTACCTTGACGTTTCAACAGTAGTCAATAGCAGCCCTGCCAGCCTTGTGGCGCTGCCAATAAACTCAACCGTTTCTGAGATAAACGGGCATAAATTCTATTCAGAGCAGCAAGCGCTTTCTGACCTTAATGTAAAGCCAGGCCAGTACGTTAATTTTACCCTAACTAATGGAAAAGTTTATTCTATGAAAACTTCTTATAATTCATCAATAAACAATACTTATCATAGCTACATCGGGGTGGGAGGATTTTTCTCTCTGGCAAAACCTCCCTCTTTTATAATAGAACCAATCTCAATTACAGCCTTTCCCACTAATTCTCTTCCATCTCAATCGCTTTACTGGGTGGACGGCCTGTTTCTTTGGCTTTGGGTTATTTCTTTTAGCCTTGCAATAGTTAACATACTCCCCCTGTCTTATCTTGTGGATGGTGGTAAGATATTCTTTGATGCTTTGGGTTATGTAGTTAAAAACGAAAAGAAGGCCCTCGCAATTCTCAATACGGTCGCTTTTCTTTTTATTCTTCTATTAATCCTTTTAAGTCCTATAGGCTCAATAATATTTTCAGCTTTGAAGTGAGATTTTATCTTAAAACAGAAAAGGTTAAATCTTCAATTTACTGTATATACTAAATGGCTACAAAAAAAGTAAAGAATAAAGTAAATAAAGCTAAGATTAACAAAAAGAATAAAAAAGCAAAACTTGCAGTAAAGAGGGAAAAGAAGGTAATAATTGATACAAATAAACTTCTTAGGCTAGAGGAGGCAAGAAAATACGTTATAGATATAGCGGGAGAGAAAGGATTGGAAGTGTTTGAATTTCTCATCGCAAAAGGAGAAATGGAAGAGAACCTTCTGGCAAAAAAACTAAAGTTTGAAAAAGCTAATGCAATAAGGAAATTCTTGTATAGACTTTATAATAAAAATCTTGTATCTTACAGAAAGATAAGAAAAAATAACAAAGCTTGGTATACGTATTTTTGGGGCGCCAATCCGGAAAAGCTTGTTTTCATAATAAGGGAGATGTATGAGGAGGAGATAAAGCAGACCAAAAAGTCTATGGAGCTGAATAAGGCAGAAGACTTCTACGTATGTGATATATGCAATCGCCGATACGATGTAAATGAGGGCCTGCAAAATGACTTTCGTTGTAAGAATGACGGGGGAGTTCTAACCCATCTAGAGTCCAGCAAAATTTTGGAAGATAAACAAAGCAGAATAGACTTTCTTGATAAGAAGCTAAACGCATTAAAGCAGTTAGTTAAATAAACTTATTTTATGTTTTGCAATGCACAGTTGTAATTTAAATTTATTTCATTTGTGTTAGTGCATATCGTTGAAGTGCTAGGGTTTATGGCTGCACATGAATAGCCGAAACTTACGTTTTCTTTTATGCAAGTATTGCTTGTTAATGTAGAGTTAGTTATTAAATGGTGGCACTCAAGCTCACAAATACCTATTGCAATCTGCCTGTGATTTTCGTAGGGGTTTGTATAAAATATAGCCGCTACTACTACCAATACCAGAATAATTATCAGCACAGCATAATAACCTTTATCCATATGTTTTTAATAATATTCTATGTATAACTTTATATAAAAAGCGTTTAAAACTTAAAAAAGGTTAATAATTACATGGCAAAAAGAGTATCGGCATTGGTTATAAAAGGAAATAAAGTATTAATGGTAAAACTCAAGGAGCAGGATAAATACATGCCAAGGGCTACGTGGGTCTTCCCCTTTCTTGAATTGGATGAAGAGAAAAGCCCTAGGAGAGAAATACTTTCACTTATACAGAAGTTTAACATATCTATAACTCTTACTGGCAAAGTATTTAGATATTATCCTAGTGAGAATCCAAAGCTTCTTTATTTTCTTTATGTTATGGAACATGTAAACGGTGAGCCGGAAGTTTTGTCTTTTTTTCAAAGCTATAAATGGGTTCCTATAACCGACATAACCGCTTATTCAACATCCTTTATGGACAACAATGTTTCGAGGTTTTTGGAAGAAAAAGCGAAAGAATACAATCAGAACTAAACATACATATTCTGTTCTTCTTTGTCCTTCGGCGCTTGACTTACACGTTTCAGCAGGCTGTTTATCTGGTCTAAGGTCTTTTTATACTCCGAAATAAGCTCAGATGTGTCTACCTGTATATTCACCAAACTTTCTAATACAGAAATAAGAGAAGCGGCTGCTATTCCGTCGGGTATTTCAGCATGGGTTTCAGCCATTAGAACTATAAATGGTATCTTCATTTTTCTGGCCTTATGTGCAAAATAAGAATTAAATCCCATCATAGCTCCTTCAGGCAGTCTCTTACAGTTTTTTATTTCCTTTTCATTATAAGTGCTTGCGAAATAAACCTCGCTTTTGTCTTTAGCTTCATCTACTGAAAGTCCGTCCAAAGCAATTATTCCATCTGCTTTTTTATCTTTGTAAATTTGTATTACCTTTTCTGATAGTTCATTGACCGCCTTTAATGGCAGAGGTATTTGCGAGGTTATTACAGTAAAGCCTTTTCCTTCTAATATTCTTATTGGAGATAGAAGGTTCCCGTCCTTAACTACTGCAAATTGTGATATCTCTTCAATGTCTATCCCGCCAATATCCTTCACGATACCTTTTTCTTCAAGAAATTTTACTGTCAGTATTGATATATAGCCGGCAGTTTGAAAAGCAGTTATTATTTTGTTTTTTTCTACCATAGCTATTATTACACTTATTACTTTAAATAATTGCTTCAACTATTACAGGCCTATTACGGATAAGATGGGTATATACCCGATATAAATAAGCACCGTCATCACAACAGGAAGTACAAAGAATATCGCCCAGTAAACTTTGTTCCATCTCCATACTTTATATCCGTCTAATCCTATAAACGATGCGGAACCAAGCGGCAGCATGTTGAAAGCTGCAAGATAAAAACTTATGAATGTGCCTAAGCCAGTTACTATATACCCGAAAACTGTAAGCAAGTTTGTCGTATTTGGTCCTGTAAATGCATAAATTACTAAAAATAATGACATAAATATAAATCCAAATACTATATCAATTAATGGGCCAGCAAGTGATATCTTTCCGTATCTTTCAGTAAATCCCTTTGGGTCTGTATAAGGTTCACTTGGGTTGGGTTCGAATATGGTTGCACCCGGCAGTGCGAATACAAACCCTACAAGCAGTGCCATTACTACCGCAAGTATCAAGAAGAACGGGAACATTCTAAACTGTGCTTCATAGCCGTAACTCTGTGCAACAAACTTATGCATCAATTCATGCATTATGAATGCCGCTCCAAGTACTATAAAAGAAGCAATAAAAAAGAGTAAGAAGGCCTTTCCGTCTATAGGATAAAGTACAACTGCAAACGCAAAACTTAAAGCTATCCAAGCTATCATTATATCTTCAATTTCTTTTAATGAGAACCTTGATGCAAAATTCTTAAACCTTTTTTGTTTGTTTTGTGTGTACCCAAAATTTGATTTGAAGGGTATGAACTCCCAAGCTTTTTTCTTTCTATATATCCTAACTGATGGATTGCCTCTTTTTATTATCTTTACTTCTTTTTGCATATCCCTATCCTTAACATTTCATCATATATATCCTCTAGCTCCTTTATCTCCAGGTAGAACACTTTTTGCTTCAATGTCTCTTTTTCCTTAAATTCTTGTAATTTTACTCTTAATTCTTCTTTAGATATTACATTTAGTTTCTTCCTGCTGTCCATAAGCGCAGAATACAAGTTTTTCTTTTTATGTTGGAAAAGAAGCCTTGCAAAAGCTAGGAAATTTTCATTTATCTCGATGTTTTTTGGCTTTATCTTAAGTATTATTGATTCAACTGCAGGTCTGGGCCTGAATGCGTTTTTGCTTACCCTAGAAACTAGCTTTATATCACAAGTATATTGTGTGAATACAGAAATCATAGAATAATCTCGTATTCCTGGAAATGCAAGCATTCTCTCTCCGAATTCCAGCTGATACATTAAAACTGCTAATGCATCTTTTTTATTGTTTAAAAAGTATATTATTTTTTCAGTTATTGGAGAGGATATTGCATAAGGCAAATTTGATATAATTTTGTTTGCATTAACTGGGAACTCTTCCGTAAGAGCGTCTCCGTTTATAAATTCTATGTTTTTTATATCTTCAAGCATAGTCCTAGAAGAATCGAATAAATTCGTATCCAGTTCTATGGCATAAACCTTTTTTACATATTGAGCTATTCGTTTTGTAAGTCTTCCGTCTCCGCTGCCTATCTCAATAACTGTATCGTCCTTTGTAAGTTCCGAAGCATTTATTATCTTTTCAAATGTTTTTTCGTCTTTGAGGAATACTTTTGTATTATTCATATGATTATTTTTAGAACCTGTCCGTTTTTAACAGGAGAGTCGTTTTTTACCTTTAACCCTGTTTTGCAATCTATAGCGCCTTTGTAGTTTTTAGCTATGTCAGTGTGTATCCTTGCCGCTACGTCTTTGGGAGTTGCGTCATTTTCTACTAGATATGCATCGGGAAGAATCCTGGCGAATCCATCAGTCAGTTTCTTATCATCTTCCACAGGAAAAACTACTTTGTACCCCTTTAATTCGAACACGAGATGGTTTAAAGCTTCAATTACTCCCGTACTGCCGTATTTTTTTACTATTTTATCTATTATGTCTATGGCTTTTTCCTGATCGCTGCTCAATCCCTTTAACCTTTCAATTTTGCCATCCTTAACGCGTATAAATCCGTTTTTCTCTGCCTCCCGTATTGTAAGTTCGGCAGCCGCAGAGCAGGCCATAAACTCATAATCAAAACTTTCTCTTAGTTTTTTAATTTTCTCCTCCAAGTCCTCAATCGAATCCATCTTGTTACATAGAATAAGTATTGGTTTGTCTTTTTTCATCATCAAAGAAGCCATCTTCAAAGCAGTTTCATCGTTTATTTCCTTTATATTGAGCTCTTTTACGACTTCTTTTACCGTCGAGTACTTTATGTTTATCCCAGATACATTTTTGAATATTATGTCTGCGATGTCTTCCTTTCCGACATATCTTGACCTTGATATTATCGAAGCTATCCATTTTTTTATCTCATTGTCAACCATCTCTATATCAATAGCGGGATCAAAATCTTTGGTTTTATTGCCGCTGCTGTCGGTATTACCGGATATGTCTATCACTTCTATTATTGCATCGGCTTCCATTATATCACTTAGAAACTTATTACCAAGGCCTTTTCCTTCGCTTGCACCTTCAACGAGACCCGCAACGTCTATTATACTAACAGGTACAAACCTTGTGCCGTTAACGCACGGCGAGTTGTGCGGATTGCATTTTACATTGAAATGTTTTTCCGGGCATTCAGTTGTAACGTACCCCACTCCTTTGTTTGGTTCTATAGTTGTAAACGGTCTATCCTCTATGTCTACTTCCTCTAGGGTAAGCGCCTTGAAAAGCGTGCTCTTTCCGACGTTTGTTCGCCCTATTATACCTATTTTCATATTATAATTATGGCTGTTTCAATTATTAAAGAAGGAATCAAAAATATAATTGTATAACTTAAGGTTCTTTGTAAATCTGATTTTTCCGCGTTATACAGCGTGGAGAAGATAAGATTAAAAAGCATAACAGCCGAAGAAATCGTAAAATAATAGCGGGCTTGCGCGTACAACACAAATGATATAATTATAACCTCTGCAATTATTAGGGGATAAGAAAATATTTTTTCCGCCATGATTTTTTTTGCCGAATGTTCTATCTCTTCTTCCGTTGACATTCCTATAAGGTAGCCTATTACAATAGCTGCCGAAATTATTACATTTAATCCAATTTCTTGTAAAATTAAAACCATATTTAATTAGTATTGCTAGATTATTATTTAAATATGTAAATTTAGTGGATTATAATGCGAGTAAGTATATTTAATTATTTTGATGGAACAGCCTGTAAAAAGCGATGAAATAAGCATAGAAGAAGAGCAGGGGCTGGTTGCTTCAAACAGCGTATACGGATTTCTTCGCTCAAGTTCAAAGTTCTTTGTTTCTTTTCTTATAAGCGTTCTGCTTGTAAGATTTCTGGGCCCTACAAACTACGGTTATTATACGGTAGTAATTCTTTACTGGGGGTTTGCTTCAACTATTGCGGGCCTAGGAATAAATTCCGTTGTCCAGTACGCCATTTCCAAATATCGTGCACAAAATTCCACTTCAAAGTTAATGTGGGCAGTAAAACATTATTTTATCTTAGTAATTGTTTCCTCTCTTATTGCTTCAATCGTATTGTTTTCACTATCAGGTGTTATAGCTTCAATCTATCACTCTGCAGAAGTTGGATATCTAATTAGAATACTCGCTTTCGGTCTTGTCTTTTATTCTCTTTCAAGTAATTTCACCGAGCCGTCATTTATAGGGTTTCAGAAGATGAATAACAGTTTTATAACCGGAGTATTATATGATTTTCTTCGCATAATACAGTTAGTTGTAATATACCTGGGTTTTGGATTGGTAGGAGCAATAAAATTTTATGATGTACTTTATCTTATAACCGCAACAGTAGGCCTTTTCCTTTTATATCGCTCTATGAAAGGTTTTCCAAAACCGGCAAAGCCAGAAAAAGGGGAGTTAACTCATTTTTTTGAATACAGAAACTTTTCATATGTGATGGCTGTAATCTCACTTTCATATGGGCCAGTAATAGCTTTGTTCCTCGGTGCCGTGGCCCCAAATATCTCTTCTGTAAGTTTTTACAGAGTAGGGTTAATAATGGCGGGTATGCTCGGCTTACCGGCAGTCGCAATCGGCTCAGCTTTCTTTGCATCAATAACCAAATTTTTCGAAAGAAAACAATTTGACGGGTTTTATAAGCTTCAGCGCAGTCTCATAAAATATTCATTTCTTCTTACTTTCCCCCTTGTCACAGCTTCTATAATCTCCGCCCCAAAATTGATATCTTACCTCTATAAAGCAAGCTTTATCGGTGCGGAAGCGCCATTTATAATTTTACTTGTGCCAGTACTTATATCTAGTTTGTTCGGCCCAGTTACACAGGTTTTAAGTGCAACTGGAAAGCAGAAATATGCAATGTATTCAGTAATAACTGGAGCAGTAGTTGGAATAGCTCTTACAGTAATACTAGTTCCGATTTTATATGCGGTAGGCGCGGCATTGGCATACCTAGCAGTTACATTGTCTACTTTAGCAGTTAATCTAATTCTGGTCTCAAAGTATATCAAAATAGAGTTGCCTTACAAGGAACTTATGAAAGCTACAGTTTCCGTTATATTCATGGGTATATTTTTATACCTATTATTAACGTTTGTAAAACGGCTGGCTTACTTACCATTACTTTTGATTGCGGCGTTGGTTTTCTATGTTTTAATGCTGTATGTTACTAAGACATTAAGTAATAAAGAATTAAGGTTCATAATAAAGCTCTTTAAAGCGGATAAGTTTGTTAAAATGTTTTATAAAAAGTATTAAACTTATTAAAGCGTTTTTACAAGTATGAAACTTAATGTTAAAGCGGTTGACCTTGAATTTGAAGAAAAAGAAAGAAAACTATTCGCAGAGGGTAAGGAGATACCCTTCTCCGTGCGTAAAGTTAGCGAAATGAAAGATGTTTTATTCAACAAGGATTTTGTAAATGCCAAAAATAAAAATGACATACTGTACAGAATGTACAGGGCCGCAGGCGTAGACAAGAATGCCACTGTTTTTTCCGCACATAGCATAAGATATGATGTCACAGTTATTGAAAATTATGATTTGGGAGGAGAGTTTACAAAGACGTTGGGTCATTATCATCCTTTTGTTGAAAAAGGTCTTGCATATCCCGAATTATATGAAGTATTAAGTGGAGAAGTCGTATATCTTCTGCAGAAAAAAAATGACGACGGTAGTTTTGATTTAGAACTTGTTCATGCAAAAGCAGGGGATAAGGTCATGATGCCGCCAAATTATGGTCATTTCTCTATTAATGTTGGAAAAGATTTATTGATAGAAGCGAATCTGGTTAATTCTACTTTTAGTTCTGACTACAAATCCGTTCAGGCTATGGGAGGCGGGGCTCTTTTCCTGCTTAAAAATGGAAATATTGTTGTAAATAAAAACTATAAAGAAACTTCACTTAAACATACAGATGCAGAAAAAATACCATTTCTAGACTATTCAAAAAGCATATATGACGAATATATATCGCATCCTGATCATTTTATCTTCTTAAACAAACCAGAGTTTTTGCTTTGGAAGCATGATTCCTGGGATATAGAATCGCAAGATTTTTGATTCGAAAGGTTTAATAATAAGTAGTAATTTCTTTATATATTTGAATTATGGCTGAAGATGATGAACTTAGAAGAATAGAGCAAGAAGCTTCCAAAGATGAAAAAAAGGTAGAGCAAGAGATAAAAAAGGAAGAAATCCAAATTAAAAAGGAGGAAGCAGAGCTCAAAAAAGAAGAGGAAAAATTAACACTTTTAAAAGAGGAATCTGAAAAGATAGAGCATGTAAAAGAGGATGTTTCGAGGAAAAAAGTGAGCGAAGTAGAAATAGAATTGAACCTGGCAGGTTTGAAAAGTTTCGGTGAAGCCGCTTATAACATTCTTATAAAAAAGAGAGTGCTTTTCTATTTACTTCTTATACTTGCGGTTACTGTAGGCGTTGGCAATTTCATACCTGGTGGATGGTTTATACATACGGCCAGTGTTCCTGCCCTACTAAATCCATTACAGGCTAATTCCCCACTAATAGGAAATAATTATCTTAACATGGGCGGTTCGCTTTCTGGTTTAGACCCCTATACCTTTTATATACAAATGCAGAATGTACTCAAAACAGGGAATGTCCCTGCAGTAAATCATCTAGAGTACCTGCCGATAGGTTTACCGTCTAGGACGGATGAGCTTATGGTATCCTTCTTTGGGGCATATTCCGCAAGGCTTATAGACCCAATAGTAAAAGGCGCGGTTCCTATGACCTCTTTTATGTTTTTACCTGCATTCTTTGCAGTCTTTTCATCTTTGCTTCTTTTCCTTATAGCTTTGGAATTGTTTGGTGACTATTGGGTAGCAAGCATAAGCGCATTTATCTTACCTGCTTTTCTTACTTTTCTAAGCCGTTCCACCGCGGGGTTTTCTCAGAAAACTTCTCTTGGATTTATGTTCATTCTTTTGGTGATTTTCTTCCTTTCAAAGTCCCTTAAATCAAAAAGAACCAGGAGTAAAATGGTTTATGGGCTGGCTACAGGAATAGCTACCGGTTTGGCAGCAGCCGCAAGCGGTTATAGTAACTATCCCATCCTTTTAATTCCAATTATATACACATTAATCATTTTGCTTGGATATGCTAAAAAAGGAGATTTGTTTGCTTATATTCTGTTTGCGATATGGGTGCCTATAAAAGTCAGCTTCGTAACCTTTACATTCTCAGACGTTATACACAATGCCCTTTATTACCCTATGTTGTTCGCTTATGTTCTAGTCCTATTCAAATTAATAATCTATGATCGTTACAAACATAAACTAAAAATACCTCTTATAAATAACGGATTTTCAATCGCAATATACAGTATACTACTCTCCCTTGCTTTAGTTGCTATTACAGGTTTGAATACATTAAAACATGCCTTTTCAAGAGTCTCATCTGAATTTATTCACCCATTGGGTGTCGGTATCGTAAATCCAGTAAGTCAGACCATCGCAGAGTATGCTCCGCTTAACTTAATCCAGAGGGTACAGGATTTTAATTTTATTATAGGTTCCTTCGGAATAAATTTTCTTTTATTCTGCGCAGGTGCTGTATTCCTGCTGTACATTGTACTAAAGCGATTTAAACACTGGTATATCCCTTTCCTGTTGAGTGTGCCTTTCCTTCTTATGATTAATGGAGGTACGTTTAGTTATAATGCTACTTCCTACTCATTTTTGTTTATATTCATAGCTTTAGATTTTATACCTTTAGGTTATCTATTTTTGCATAAGAATGAAATAAAATCCAATCGTGCACTAAGTGCGGTTGTATTTCTTACATTACTGTCATTGATAATGTTAATAGTTGTGTGGACTATGAATTCTTCGTCAAACAATTACAAATATGGCGCAGTGGCGCTTGTAGTCATACTTATATTAGAATTTGCTTTTGACAAGCAGGAAGATGTAAATCTTATCTCCCTGCTCGCAATAATACCTTTTTTCTTTTTCGTAGCTACTGTTATACTTTCAAATGTTGAAAGTAGGCTATTAGAACCAACGGAATTGGCGGCAGCGATAATAATACCCTTTGCAATAGTCTATTTCTTCAGAGGGTCAATAGATCTAACTAATAAAGTATTAAGGAATTCTCCAAAAAGTATGATCATCGTCTCTGTCGTCATCATAATAATAGCCGTTGCTTTTGTAACTGCCGACCTTCACTCCAGCCTTTCTTTATCGTATCAGACTGCAAAGTCAAGCGGAAGCGGACTTTTACTTTGGGGCCCAACCATGCAGTGGATAAGTCAGAATACTCCTACTAATACTTCTATAATATCCTGGTGGGATTACGGTTACTGGGAAGAAGCAATAGCCAATAGAACGACTGTAGCGGACGGTAGTAATGCTTATAATTATCAGACTATGATAGCAAAGTACTTCTTTGAAGCCACCTCTCCTTATGTTTATTCAACTTACCTTCACTTTGTACACCAGCCTACTTATGCGGTGATAAGTGGCAGCGAGGTAGAAAAATTCTCGGCCATTTCAACTATTGCATTGAAACCTACTTCATTTACACCAATGACGGAAACGAATGTAACTTTAAACAGTCAAAATATCGGAAATAAAAGTTACAAATACTTACTTGAATTTGGGAATGTAAATGGGCAAATAGCACCGTTATACTCAAATAGTACTATACCAGGTCTGCCAGGAAATGCAAACAATGATCTTCTTGTAGAGACAATTATACCTCTTAATGCAAGCAATAGCGGAGTGATAACAAGTATTGGCAACCCTTACGGTATTATCTACAACGAGCTTACTGCTCAATTTTCATCACCATTGCCATTGGATTACAACTGTGCGTATAGTGTAGGTTGTAATGAAGTTACAAATAAAGGCATACCTGGAGGTATAATGCTTTTGAATGCTACAAATTCAGTTAATCTCCATATAGGAGGTTTTCAGCAGGCCCCCGGAGGTTATGAAGTATTACCTATCAACATGTCACAATTTGGAAACGGACCGGCTTTATTGTATATGCCAAATGAAACCTTAGGTACGCTGTTTGATAAGCTTTATTTGCTCAACGAAAGTGTACCTGGCTTTAAGCTTATTTACAGCGATAATCTGCCGGTAGATTCATTATTAAGTATAGAGAATCAAGTTATTACTAATGTGAACGTTTACCAGATAAATTATACCGAACTAGATAAATATATGCTTACTGGAGAATGCTCAGTTTCGCCATCCGCACAGAATTATTGTGATAATCTCAGTTACCTGCCAGCGGTGTTTACCAACTACAGTAAACTTATAAATAATCTATCCATTAATTAGTCATGAAAGTTATAGTTTCAGGACTGACTGCATCAGGTAAATCAAGTGTTGCTACGAGCCTTGCACTTAATTTTGGAGTTGAATACTTCTCCGCGAGTTCTAAACTCAAGACTCTTCTACCTAAAAAAGATTTTATGGTTTGGGAATCAAAAAAAGGCATAGAAGCAGTAAAATTTAGGTTGAACAATCCAAAGTATGACAAAAAACTTGATTCTTTTATTCTTTCTTACTTTAAGACCAAAAAGGATATAATTCTCGATAGTTGGGTAGCTCCCTGGAAGATAAATGACAAAGAGACGATAAAAATATACATAAAAGCAGACGAAGCCGCGAGGGCTAAAAGAGTAAGCATGCGTGACAAAATAAGTCAGACCGACGCATTAAAATTTATGAGAGAAAAAGACAGGCTTACGAAAAATATCTACAAAAAAATATATGGAATAGAGATAGACAAAGATTTTTTGCCTTTTAATCTGCTTATTGACTCATCAAATCTAGAACTAAGCGACGTTATACAACTTTGCTCAGATTTTATAATGAACCAAAAAAATAAGTAAGCTAGTTCTAGATAGCACTGCTTGTTTTCAAAATTTTTTGCCTTTATTCCTTTATTTCGTATTGAGTAAAAAAAGTAAAGCTTTAATCTTTGAATTTATGATTAAATGAAATGAAACTGCCTTTGGAGAGTTTAAAGCATGAAATTTCTTCCTTAAGAGAGGAGGAAACTGATAGCAGATACGGTAAAGCTCCAGAGGAGAGAAGCATAAAGGAGAGGATAAACTACGGTTTTATACTTCTGGATAAACCAGCAGGTATAAGGTCTAAAACCGCAGCCTACATAGCAAAGAATATTATGGCAACTTTAGGCGCCAAGAAGATGGGTTACTCAGGGACTTTAGAACATTGAAGAAATCCCAATGTAACAGGTCTTTTGCCCCTAGCCATAAACAACGCTACGAAGGTTCTTCCCGCGCTTCTTTTTGGAGGAAAGGAATACGTTGCTCTAATGCATCTGCACAGCGAAGTTGATGAGCAATTACTTAGAGGTACGTTTAACAAGTTTATAGGAAAAATAATGCAGCTTCCTCCTGTTAGATCACATGTTAAAAGACAGTATAGACAGAGAGAGATCTACTATTCTGATATATTGGAAATAAATGGGAAAGATGTCCTTTTTAAAGTCGGTGTAGAATCCGGAACTTACATAAGAAAACTTATTCATGATATGGGGGAGGACCTAAAAACAGGTGCGCACATGACAGAGTTAAGAAGAACAAAGGTTTCTACTTTATCAGAGAAAGATAATTTAGCTACATTACAAGATTTAGAGGATTCGGTATACTTTTATGAAAAAGAAAATGATGATAGGCTGCTAAACAAATATCTAGGTAGTATAGAGTCAGCAATAGACTTTTTGCCAAAGGTGTTTATCTCTGATACTGCAGTTGATCCAGTCTGTCATGGCTCTCCACTTGCAGTTCCAGGCATAGTTAAGCTTACGGGGTTTGACAAAGATGAAATGATAGGGATAATGACATTGAAAGGCGAACTGATAGCACTTGGCAAGTCTGTACTCTCCGCAGATGAAATAAAGACATCTAATAGAGGGGTAGCGATTAAAACAGACAGTGTAGTTATGGGTATAGGGACTTACCCTACATACAAAAAAATTAATTAATACAAGGGGCGGTGGTCTAGCTTGGTAAGACTCTAGTTTCGGGTGCTAGAAATCCCGGGTTCAAATCCCGGCCACCCCAAGCCTTTAAGGGGGTACAATATAAGGCTTCCTTCTTTTCATTAATTAAGCTATATTATACATAAAGCAATGTCAACGCCATAGAATGCTATCTAATTGTCTGCTTGGATCGACTGTATCGGACAATAATCCCCTATTAACCATTGAGCCAAATCCGAGTACTTATCTATCTATAGTTAATATTAGCAGTTGAATTATTTACTTAATCCAATTTTAGGATGTATCCCTTTACGTTTTTTCCAGCTTCTAGGTAACCTCTTGTGTCAAGTTCCATCCTCATCGTTCCTTTTTTAAGCCCAAGTTTTCCAAGGTAATCAATGAATTTCTCGGGAGTTTCATTTAATCCAGATTTACTAAATATTATCTGCTTTGCACCCTTCTCTTTTGCTCTAGATATCAAATCCTTGTATATTGCATCGAATACCTGCGGTTTTCTTACAATTCTATGCCCTTCAACGGAATCTACAAGGAATTTGTCCCCTTCCATATAACATATGGCGCTACCAACCGGTTGGTTGCCTATATCATATCTAGTAAGTATGAATCCTTTACTTTCGGAGTAATAGTCATTACAGTAGTTATATATCCCGTTTCGATGACCGTTGGGAAGGTAAACACATGCCATCTGTACATTGCTGTTGTAATCCAGTGGGTTGTTGCTCTCGACTGCGCGAAGTAGTCTTCCATTGGAATTTCTATTAAGATTGTTTATATCCCTGTAATTTTTGTAAGAAAGTACGTCAGTTATGCTTTCATCATTAGTGTTCATGAGAAGCGATATGGCTTTGTCTACCTCGCCCTTGTTTATATGCGAAGCTATCTCCTTTATCAGGTATTTGTAATGGGAATTGAACGAATTTCTCGCCCTTCTAATGGTTTTATCACCGACTATAGAAGAGATATTATCAAGCGCTTCCTTGTCCTTATTTTTATCCCTTGAGCCAGTCACGGAGATAAGTAAAAAGTATGGAAGTTTCTCCTTATCCATATAAATCGGCTTACTTCCTTCTATAGAGATACTATATTCCTTAATGTTACGTTCCACGGACCTATTGACAAGTTTAGCCAAGCCTTTTATATCCCGTTTTTCTACCGAAAATAGCATAAATATGTTATCTAGGCTTAATTTCTTATTTATACCATAAGTTCTGGATATATAATCAGAGGCAATGTTTCCGTAAGTGCTTATATTATTCTTGGTTGGCGGCGGCAGTTCTCCATCGGATCTAAAGTAAATATTAATTACGGTTAAATCATCCTTATTTATTATAAGTTTTTCCAATCCTTTTTCTTTTATTATCGCTAAGTCTTTACTATCCAATTTATCTAGCGCCCCGCTCCCTATCTTTCCTACAATGTCATATGCTATTCGCACGATATCTTTGTTTTTGCTGTCGAATGCAATTTCTCCAAGCTTCTGAGCGATATTGCATGCGGCTTCACCATCATACTTTCCAATCGTTCTTGCTGCTTCCAATACGGTGTCTTTATCTCTTGTGTATACTGCGGTTTCTCCGAGTCCAT
>JAJZMG010000043.1:33533-41099 GCA_021798355.1 Nanobdellota archaeon
AATGCAATTTCTCCAAGCTTCTGAGCGATATTGCATGCGGCTTCACCATCATACTTTCCAATCGTTCTTGCTGCTTCCAATACGGTGTCTTTATCTCTTGTGTATACTGCGGTTTCTCCGAGTCCATAAGCGATATCACCTGCAGCTTGGCCTTTACTATTTATCGTACTTACTATCTCGTCTAATGACATTATCTTTGCAACAGATATAACTTTATCTTTGTTTTTGCTGTGGAATGCGATTTCTCTAAGCTTCTGAGCGATATTGCATGCGGCTTCACCATCATACTTTCCAATCGTTCTTGCTGCTTCCAATACGGTGTCTTTACCTCTTGTGTATTCCGCGATTTCTCTTAGTCCATAAGCGATATCGCCTGCAGCTTGGCCTTTACTATTTATCGTACTTACTATCTCGTCTAATGACATTATCTTTGCAACAGATATAACTTTATCTTTGTTTTTGCTGTGTACTGCGATTCCTCCGAGTCCATAAGCGATCTTGCATGCGGCTTCACCATCATACTTTCCAATCGTTCTTGCTGCTTCCAATACGGCGTCTTTATCTCTTGTGTATACTGCGGTTTCTCCGAGTCCATAAGCGATATCACCTGCAGCTTGGCCTTTACTATTTATCGTACTTACTATCTCGTCTAATGACATTATCTTTGCAACAGATATAACTTCATCTTTGTTTTTGCTGTGGAATGCGATTTCTCCAAGCTTCCGAGCGATATTGCGTGCAGCTTCACCATCATACTTTCCAATCGTTCTTGCTGCTTCCAATACGGTGTCTTTATCTCTTGTGTATACTGCGGTTTCTCCGAGTCCATCTGCTATTAAATTGGCATTGTACTTTGAGAGCTTTGTAACATCTAGCATATTTTCTATAGTAATTCTTACGTCTTTACCAAGAAGATCTATAGCATTAATCCTATTTTTATCAATCACGTCTTCAAGCTTCATAAGATATTTATTAGATGCGGTAATATATAAAAGGTTTTTATTTTATAGTAGTGCATAATAAGAATAATTAATGTTTATTTTACGTTATTATAATAGGTGATGTAAGAAGTTCTTACCCCATGCAAAGGAGATGGTTGGTGTCGATACTCCTGATTAGCATTTACTAATAATTAAGTATCATTCCATTCAGATGGAACTACCATAGTATAACTATACTTGCAATTAATAGAAGAAAAGAAAGAAGGTCGGATATAACACAAAGTCTTTCTACATTATCTGAACGTACTAATGAGGACTTGATAACTAGATTTTGTAAAGAGTCGGGTTACACTCCTGTTAAATTACATGCTTATAATAGCACAGGCTTTTCTGTTTACCACACAAATGTTATGAGAGTGTTAGGCGAAAAATTCGCTATGATCTGCCTAGATTCTATAAAGGATGGAAATGAAAAGGTTATAAAATCAAGTAATTTATAAAGAGATTCAGCGTTTAAGGCCAAATTATGGCTAGTTCCATTTAATATTTATTGCCATATTTTACGGTGCAAGCAGTTTTTATCTCTTAGTTAACTTTTATATGTTTCGAAGAAGCGAAGTAGCAACTATTGATATTAGTATAGTTCCCAATACAGCTACAGAGTAGGCAGAGTTTGTTATGACTCCTATTTCAAATGCTACTGTGGCAATGGCTATCCCAACCGCTCCTCTCCCATTTATTATCGCACTTATCTTTATTCTCCATTGCCTTTTCTTTATGTTCATCGCTCTTTTAGAATAAAAGAAATTTATTAAAATTGAAAAGGTTATAACTGAAATAGATATAGTTAATATTGCTGGCACGTAAACCTCAAGGGAATGGAATGAAGAAACGTCGATTCCAGCTATTCCAAAGAAAAGAGGTATAAAAAACCCATCATTCATCCTTGTTATTGTTTTTCTTACCTTCCTGAACAGAGTTCTTCCTATAAGACCTTCATGTATTATCAGACCCGCAAAGAAAACACCTATTATATAGTTTATACCTATTAACTGTGATATCCCTCCAACCAGTAAGCCTATAACTATTACCATGGCGTACCCAAAATGCTCACTTTTCAGTATTTTCTTAGATTTATTAAGCCTAATGCGAAGCTTCTTGCTCCCCTTATTGAGGATTTTATCCACGTTTAAAAATATCATCAGAAAAATTATGAAGTATATTACTATAAGTATTGCGTTTAATGCGCTTTTGTATATGATTCCAAGGAGCAGGAAAGCGATTACATCCGTTATTACAACAGAGCCTATAATCATAATCCCTTTAGGGTCTCTTGCAAGTCTATATCTCATAACGAGGACTGACACAATCGATATTGACGGCACGGCTATTGACAGCGAAACTATTAAGTCCTGTCTTAATCCGAAGTGTAATAAAACTACGGAAAGCAAAATAGAAAGGACCAGAGGCAAAAAGAAGCTAGTAACCGACATCTTAATTGATGGTTTAAGATATTTTATCACCGATTCTGTTTTCATCTCTATCCCTAACAAAAATATTATGAAGAAAAGGGAAAGCGATGACAGGGCTTGTAGCTCAGAGTTATTCTGTATAAAATTAAAGACAAAAGGTCCTATAACCAAACCTGCAATAAGGTAACCTACTACAGATGGAAACTTCAGCTGTTCAAATAGCTCCCCCGCAATTATAGAAACAGACAATACTACTAAAACCTCTATTATTATGTTTAATGCCATGATTTTAAATTGTTTTAAGTGTATAAATCGATTTTTATACTATAAATACATTATGGACCGTAAGCGTTTTATTATAGGTATATTTTAAACTATGGTGCAGAGGTAGCGAAGCGGTCAAACGTGTAAGGCTAAGGACCTTATGGCTCAGGCCTTCGAGGGTTCAAATCCCTCCCTCTGCATTTAAAATTAAAAAAGTATAAATACTAAGGATATTTATAAGATACAATTATGTCAATAACAGGAAATGGTTTGCACAAACGTTCAAGAAAAAGGCTGAAATTAGATATAAAAGAAAGGGGCAAAGTCAACATAAAAAAGGCTTTGCAGTCCTTCGAATTAGGCGATAAAGTAATCATAGATCCAGATTCTAGGATTCAGAGAAACTTGCCTCAAAGAAGTTTTTTCGGGGCAGTCGGTAAAGTAGTGGAGAAGAAAGGGAAGGCTTATACTGTAGAGGTAAAACAGCAGGGTGACTGCCTTAAGCGGATAGATGTCCTGCCCGTTCATATAAAGAGGCTTTAAAATGGAATACCAGGTAATAGATGAAAAATTTTTAAGTGAGACAGAGGTCAAGGAAAACTACTTAGAGTTTGTAGACAAAGGCTCTGAACTTGGCAAAAAACTTTTAGACCATATACAAAAGAATATAAAAATAGACAATTTTAATAGTATATTTGAAGAGATTTCTGCTCTTAATATGAGCATAAGGGATGATTATATCCGGATGATTATAGATGTCTCTCCAACTTCTGTTGACCAAATAAGAGCCATTATCTCTCCATTAAAATTGAATGTAAAAGAAGAGGATTTAAAGACAATATTATCTGTGCTGAAAAAGCATTTATAACCTTAGAATAATCCTTTATATTATATGGGAAAAGACGAATATGCTTATGTTTTAGAGTACCTTCCTTTTGGGTTGCAGGATTCAAAAGATAGAAAAGCCACTGCAATAATTCTTACGGATTCACTCGGCCTTTTGCTAGTAGCACTTAAAAAAGATATAAAGGTAGAGCCTGGGCTAAAGGTTTACATCGGGGAAAATAAAAGAGAAGAAGTACACCACATTATACAGAGAATCACACCGGACAAATTAAATGGAAATGGTCTTCAAATGCTCAGTGAGAAAATACATGAAATTGTAATCCAAAATGAAGTAAGTTACATTAATATAATAAATAAACTGGGGCCTATAAACGTAAGGTTAAACTCTTTAGCACTTATACCTGGCGCTGGTAAAAAAATGGTTCAAAAGATTATAGAAGAGAGAAATAAGGCAGAATTCAAATCCTACAGCGATTTTGATGAGAGAGTAGGCTTTACATCCGGCATAGCAAAAAGCATAGAAGCAAGAATCGAAGAAGAACTTGAAAATAAGGATAAATATAAAATATTCACTTAAGGGGTTGTAGTCTAACCAGGCAGAATAGGCGGCTCCAGCTTGTCTGGAAAAATGACGTTAAGGATGATTAAGAAGAAACCGCTTGACCCAGGTTCAAATCCTGGCAACCCCAAGCCTTTAAAGGGGCACGTATAAGGCTTTCTTACTTTCAGTAATTAAGCTGTATATATCTAAAGCCGTTCTAAATCAATGACCGTGCTAGTGAGTGCGACATAATTTTCTTCTTGGACTAGGAGCGTATCGTACAATAATATTATCAATTCTTGAGCACTACAAAATAGAAATGTTTCACAATTTTGTAAATATTTAAATATAACTAAAATCAAAATATCGGATGAAATATAAATGGACAGTTCTAGCAAATACAACAATGGGAGGACTCATGGCCTCCATAAATGCCACCATAATACTTATCTCACTGCCATCTATATTTCGTGGTTTAAATGTTAATCCGTTGGCCCCTGGTAACTTCACTCTTCTATTATGGGTTCTTTTAGGCTACATGGTAGTAACCGCTTCTCTTCTTGTGACTTTTGGCAGATTATCTGATGATTATGGTAGAAAAAGATTTTACACAATAGGCTTCGGGATCTTTGCTATAGCGTCTATAGCCCTTTCGTTTACTCCCTACAATTCAGGCGCAAACGGAGTTCTTTTTATAATAATATTCAGGCTTGTTCAAGGAGTAGGCGGCGGATTTATAATGGTAAACAGTACTGCTCTTCTTACAGATGCATTTCCAGATAACGAAAGAGGGAAAGCATTGGGAACTAATCAAGTTGCTTTTCTTGCTGGGTCATTTATTGGTTTAGTGGCTGGAGGCTTGCTTGCCCCATTTGATTTCCACTTAATCTTTATAGTCAATATACCTTTTGCAGTACTCGGTGCTTTTTGGTCTTATTACAAGCTTAAGGAGGAAAAAACCGGAAGTAAAAAGAAGGGTCTGGATTGGAAAGGCAATCTTGCCTTGTCGTTAGGTTTAATACTCGTTGCTTTAGGCTTCACATACGCCCTTACTCCCTATAAAACAAACCCCTTAGGTTGGATTAACCCGTGGGTAATAGCAAGCTTAATTACAGGTATATTTTTAATAGTCTTGTTCATACCAATAGAACGTAAAGTTAAAAATCCTTTATTTAAGTTATCATTATTCCGAAATATACAATTTCTTTTCAGTTCACTCGCTTTATTTTTAAGTTCTCTTGCTAGAGGGGCAGTTATGTTTTTAGTGATAATCTGGTTGCAGGGGGTATATTTACCATTGCATAATTTTACAATTGCTCAAACTCCTTTTTGGGCGGGGATATATATGATTCCATTAATGGTAGGTTTTATAGGTCTTGGGCCCATAAGCGGCATTTTAACGGATAAGTTTGGGGCAAGAGTATTCAGTACAGTTGGTCTTTTAATAACTGCTTTAGGTTTATTTTTACTTACTACCTTTTCTGCTAATTTCTCATATATCCCATTTGCGATTGTTTTGTTCGTAATTGGTGCAGGTAATGGCATGTTTGCTGCACCTAACACAAAAAGGGCAATGGATGCTCTTCCTTGGAAAGACAGAGGTGTTGGTAATGGGATAAGGACTACTTTTGCAAATATAGGTCAGATGGTGAGTATGGCTATTTTCTTCACAATAGCAATAACCGTCTTTTCGTATGCTTTGCCGTCTATAATATCCACACAGTTAACCTCATTGAATGTTCCATCTGCACTGTCTTCACAGTTCGCTGCAATACCCGCTTCTTCTTTCTTGTTTTCAGCGTTTCTTGGAATTAACCCTATATCTACATTTTTATCTCAAGCACCTTCTTCGCTGACTTCGCTTATACCCGATTCCTCATTAAAAATAATGAACTCCAGTAGTTTTATTCCAAAATTGATTTCTTTACCCTTTATGCAGGGTTTAAAGACCGCACTGTACATAGGTATACTTATACTAATAATTGCCGCCATACTTTCGGCCTTTACAAAGCATTCTGTAGCCAAAGGAGCAGATAAAGTAAGTTCAATATGAGGCTATAAAATTTTAGAAAACGTAAGAATATCACTTTATACTAATTACACTAACCTTTTCTTGAGGTAATGTGTAATTTTTACTGTAAATTACACTCCCATTTTTATATGCTTTTATTAAATATATGCCTGATTCGAGCGTAAATCTCCCGGTTCCATTTTCTAAGCTATCATTAACGGTGTGCCCATTTTTATCAAATGAAATAACCATCTCCTTTATCGAGCTATTTACATAGAGTACGCCAACATTCGAAGAGTTTATTGACCATAAATTCCCTAGATAAGCATTCTTTCCGCTACTTATATTTGCATATAATAATCCATTGCTGTAGAAATTTGGATTTACAACCGCATTGTTAATTCCCTCCTCAGTATCGCAGCCAAAGTTATATGCATCTTGTACATTCTGGAAGTTATTGCCATTCCAATAGCTTAGTGTTAAAGCAGCGGATCCTTTTATAAGAGTAGTGTTATAACCGTCACCCGGTCCTCCTATTACTATACCCGCATCGTAAAAATTATAACTGGGGGTGTAGTTAAACCCACTTATCATAATTGAATAATTCTTTATGTTTTTGCTAATAAGTAATTTTACATTATCATATTCCTTCCATCCATATCCGTCATTATAAGAAAATATTATCTCAGGGTTACCCTCTTTTGATATACTAGAATTAGTTTTAAGGTAAACTGTTTGATTATTTTTCAGTACTATGTTATCTCCCGTTTGATTCTCCGCCTGATAAAAATAGTAAGTATTATTTTTGTTTGAAGGAGAAACTGTCCCATTTCCTTTTATTAAATTGCCATTCAGGCTTGCATTTATACTGGAATCGTTCCAAATATTGTCTATAAAATTTATTTGCCTTGTGTTAGTGTCCATAAGAATAACGTTTTGAACAAAATACGCCTGGGTTTTATTTCCGTAATCTAACATAATATTTAAGTTAAGTTGTATTGATGCATTGTAATTATTACTGAAGTTCGTTACAAAGTTATCTAAATTTATACTACTTTCAATCGAATGTGTGGATATGTTATAAACGTTACCGTAGCTACTAACCCCGTAGTCTACTAATCCCATTGGCGCAGGCTCCATATATTTACATGCATATAAATTTACCCCATCGCTTATCCCCAAGCTTGTAAATTGGTAGTTGCTATAGGGATACAGCATAACGACCGCTATGATAATTATTGCGGAAACCCACCCAAAAAGCGTCAACATCTCCGACTTTTGATCATCCATACTTCACTTAAATCTCTAAGAATTTAACTGACATCCTCCCACGAATGAATTCATGGGGTTTCACTTGAACTTTACGGTTTGATGTCTCCAGGTTCATAGAGTTGCACCTCTGGGGATATCAGTGTTCCCCTTGCGTACATCCCTGTCTGCACGCAATCGACCTATGCTTACTCCTATAGGCTCACGCTCTGCAATATTGAA
>JAJZMG010000004.1 GCA_021798355.1 Nanobdellota archaeon
ATTTCTTTAAGTATAAGTAGCTGATTTCTATTCAAGGCTATCTCTGTCAATGCTTCCAATGTTCTTCTAATCTTGCCTTCCATTTGGTATTATAAGATAACTGCAGGTATTTAAATTGATAGGGAAGTTAATTGTAACCTACTAAACCAAAGAAAAAATAAGGCTGCCTTTTTTCTGGCAATTATCATTTAAGGTCATCAGCCGTTATATTATGTCCTAGTTTTTCTGCTTTCATGATTAAATTCCTTTTCATTATCTCATTTGTTGGTTTGATGTGTATCCCAACCGGCTTTACCTTTATGCCATTAGACGTTAATCCTTCTATTTTATTTGGGTTATTGGTCATGAGCCTGACGGAATTAATACCTAAAGTTTTAAGGATAGCTGCAGCTACTGCAAAGTTCCTATGTTCGCTTTTGTAACCTGCCTTTGCGTATCCATCATAAACGTTCAATTGCCTTCCTTTTTTGTTCTTTTTTACAGAAACGATCCCATTCTTAAGTTTAAAGATGTTTTTATAAGCAGCAAGCTTTGCTTTTATCCCGTTTCCTGCACCTTCCTGATTTAAGTAGATTAATACTCCTTTTTTCTCTTTTGACATCTGTTTCAACGCTAAATCAAGTTCCTCCCTACATTCGCAGTTTATCGCATGGAAAAGCTCACTGCTTCTGCAGGATGAATGAACTCTCACAAGAGGATAACTATAAGATTTAAGTTCTTTGCCATTGAATTTACCAAAAACTGCAATATCATGTTCTTTTCCAGTGGCATAATCCCCAAAAACAATGTAAGTCATAGCCCCGTATTCTGTAGGTAAAGGAGTCCTTCCAAATTCGACAAGCCTTGGAATTTTGTGTTCATTCAAAGTTTTTATCATTTCATCTTCAACTTCTTCGGGTTCGTTCCAGTTTCTGTCAAGGTACTTAAGAATTGCTAAAAGTTCATTCTCTTTCATGATTGTTAATGACAGTCGACAGATTTAACTATTCTGGTCGTTAGCCTTTTTTAAGCAGAACGGCAAAAATTAAACTGCAATGTCATTTAAGAATCATGTCTTTTGAATTGAGTTTTATAATTTTAAGATATGTTTCCGCTGCTTTTAGCAAATCTTTCTTAGATATCCTTTCAACGGAGGAGTGTGCATATCTGTAATCTCCCGGCCCGAAAACAACCGTTTTTGCCCTCTTTCTCCAGAAATACATCTCTGTAAAATAGGAAGCTATCATTGTTTTAAGCCCTAGCAGCTTTGGAAGGTTATATAAATCATTGAATACCGGCTCAAAATCCATCTCCGTTTCCAGCTTTCCATTAATGACAGCCTTCTTAAAAAGGGCCTTTGTTTCGCTGTTTTTGCCAGTAGTTCTTACGTCGATTTTTGCAGACGCATAATCAGGTATAACGTTTGCTGACTGCCCCCCGCCTATTTTGCCGATATTCATTGTTGTTTCTCCCAGAAATTCATTTTTTGGTAGTTTAAGTCTAACTACCCTAGTTAAGTCAGACAGGAGCCCGTTTATTGCTGAAGAACCTCTTTGTGGCAAGGAAGCAGGGGCAGCCCTTCCTTTTTGGCTTATGTCAAATTGCAGAAGGCCTTTTTGTCCGTTTACTAGCTTAAGGGAAGAGGGTTCACCAACCACGACAAATCCTGGATTTACCATTTTAATTGCCTTTTTTATGCCTTCAAATTCGTTTTCTTCGTCTACGTCAAAAAGCAGGCAAAAGTCGCTGAATCCGGACTGCAGAGCAGTCAATCCTGCAGAAACCATTGCCGCTATAGCGCCCTTGGCGTCGCATGAACCCCTGCCGTATATGAAGTTTGAGTCTTCCGTAGCTTTCAGTATTCCCGGAACGGTATCCATGTGCGTCGTAAACAGCAATTTTGGTCGGCCGGCGAAAGCAAATACGTTTATCCGGTCTCCAACCTTCTGCGTTTTTACGGTGAAATCCTTAGTTAGCAGATCTTTCAAAAAGTTACCCACTTCCATTTCCTGCCCGGAAATAGACGGTATTTTTACGAGATCCATCGTCAATTTAGCAATATTTTTTTCTTCCATGTCAAAAAAGGACCTGGTCACCCCCGCTACTTGCGGAAGTGGTCCAGAATCCACTACAACTTGCCTTCACTGTTTCCTCCAATATTTTCGTTCGGTAGGAGCTTCTTTACTAGATAGACCCTAGAATTAAATTCAGGGTCATATGCGTATTTACTTCCGTTGTTTTCAGATACACCGTAAAGTAATCTTTCAAAGCCAAGCTTTTTGTACAGATTAATTGCGGCAGTATTTTTTTCGTCAGTCCTTAGGATTACATATCCAAAGCCAGCGTTTTCGGCCTTGGAAAACAGTTTCTTTTCCAGTTCGGTTGCTACTCCCTTTCCACGTGAGTTGGCAGCAGTAGCAACTTCATCGACATAAATTATCTTTTTGGAACTGTCGATGTTCTGTGCTCCTTTAAGAAAATTCATGTCTTTTTCTATGCTTATGTTGTAGGCCCAAGTAAACCCAAGTATTTCCCCGCCTGAATCCGCAACAAGTATGGAATTCCATTCCTTAGATTTTGCGTAGTTTATGTCTTCATTTACATCTTTTTCAGTCCAGTAATCCTCCAGTCTCAGTGGTTTGCCGCATTTTTTGCAATTCTCTGCAGAGTTATTGCTTTCTTTTATTCCGTAATTAACCTTGCATGAGCTGCATTTTTTGTATTCGTTCCAAGGCTCCTCGGAGAATGCAGGTTTATATACATTGTAAATCCCAGCAAAGTCCTTTTCTTCGTAATCTCTTACGTAAAAGCCATTTTTAGCTTCTGATATGAACAAAATCACTGTTTTGTGACAGCATGTCGTTCAAGCCGCCAATTTTTGTTGATTTCTGTTTTTTCTTTTCCTTGTTTTCCATTTTATACCTCCTGTTTTTTAATTCCGGCAAAAACCCGAAGAAAACGAGAATTAGTAGTAGCTAGAGATCTTAGAAATATACGAAAATAAGAAAACGCTATGAAATCAAGTATGTCTATATATGTAATTCTATCTATGAACCAAAGCGGTTGTCATCGGACCGCAAGCCTCTATACTTTTAAGCGTTTTCATTTAACTATGTGAATGCTGCACGTATTTAAAGTTTTCTTATTCTTTAACTATCCTTGTAATAGCGACTCAATAATTTTAAAAATAACTTCTTTGCTTTCGTTTCTCCTATCTTTCTTGTTTTTATGCTTTTGAGAGAAGAATTCTTCTTTGTGTAACGGTCGGTCTGAAACGCTCAGTATACCTGCAGACTTCTTTTTAAACGCATTAGCCAACCTGTACAGTGCTGACAGTTCCATGTCTATCGTTGAAATGTTCATCTGCTTGAAAAACTCCAATAATTCAATAGTCTCTCCATAGAATAATTCTACAGTTGCATTATTGTCATTCTTAACTTTTAGACTGTAGCTCTGTGCATATCTTTTTGCCCTTTTTGTAATCTCATCGATAATGTCATTGTTTCCCACCGGTAAAAATTCAAAGGCATTAACATATTCTGAACTTAGTTCTTCCCATGGAAGGACAAATTTTGGTATATTTATGTCTCCCGCGTCTAAGTTATTAACTAATGACGCAGATGTTCCTAAAAATATGATTTCTTTAACCTTTGGATTTTTAGCCAATATATAAAACCTGTCGGTTGCCTCTGCTATACCCCTATTTATAAAAAGGAATAAGGTGTCCTTTATTCTGTAATTGTTCTCCAGTTTATTCAGGTGTCTGTCGCCAGTCTTTAATGTTTCAACTTTGTATCCCTTCTCTATCCTTTTAATCCAATCATCTGGTAATACTCTGTTCCACTCTATAGGGCAGACTATAACTCTCTTTGTTAACTCCCCAATACCAAACTCTTCGATTAAAATCTCCTTTTTATTGATCTGCGAATAGTACACCATTTTTTAGTATATCACTGGCCGTTTAAATTCCTTAAAAACGTTAGATTTGGTAAGAATTATTGAAAATTCACTAATTTTGATTAACATTTGGCAAACACTTTTATATGATTGAGTACTTTAAGTAACATGGAATTGTTCCACAAAAAATTAAAGTGTGAAAAATGCGGAGAAGAGTTCAAGACAGAACAGGAACTCGAAGAACACATGAAAGTGCACATGCAGCCTGAGCAGTCTCAGGAGCCACAGCAAGAAGCTAGTGAGCAGCAGGATGTACAGCCAAGTGTTTCTGAAAAACCAGAGGAAGAAAAACAGGAAGCTGCAGAGGATTCAAACACCGATGCGGAAGTAACGCCCGAGACTTCTTCCGAAGCGCCGCAGCAGAGTCAAGATAATCAGCAGTAAGCTCTTTATAGATTCTGAATAAAATTAACGTTCTTTTTTTGGGTTGTAATTTTTCAACCCGCCTTTATTTTCATTTTTTTCTTATAAATTCACAATAAACTCTCCAAGATTGTTGAAGTAATCTGATCGGTTAGGGCAGGTAAGCATTACCCTATTTCCTATAAAATATTCTTCCGAGCTTATGGTTATGTTGTGTTTTTGGCCGCATAACCTGCATGTTTCTACAGTTATGGTCAGTGTTTTAAATGAGAAAAGTTCGTTTAAAACGTCAGTTACATGTCTTATTGCTTCTAACGCATGGAAGTCTTCAACTAGCTTGTCCTCATGCGTGTAGTTTCTAAGGGATTTAAGATATTGCAATATCTCCTTATCCTTTACAGGATTTTCATCGCATTGTATTAAGTCAAACAGTCTTGCGTAACTTAATTTTATTGCCTTTCTGTTGTTGTTTTTGTCCTTGTAGTGTATCTCTTTAATGTTATTTTTATTTAAGTAATGTTTAAGGCCCTGCTCTAAACACCTTACTGCCAGTGACAAGGCAGCATCCGGACAGCCATAAAGGAAGGAATGCACAGATTCCGAGTATAGGCTTTTAAATTCTTTTTTGATGCTGGAGAAGTTATATGGGTAAATAACTTTAGTCTGTATAAGCATATTCAGTCTGTTACTGTAATTATCTACGGTTACAAGATTTGGAACTGACGGAAAAGATATGTCTGCCATTAATCATTATGGTCTGCTAAGTATATTAATTTCTATTGCTATTACTAACTGCATTTCAGTGTCTTTTCTACAAGGTATGAAGATAAATTGAAAATTTTTTCAGTATTTTGAGAAAAATCTGCACCCAATTCAAAGCAAGTAGTGGAATTTTGTACATAAACTTCAATCGAAGCAGCATAGAACGGTATCCTCGTAATGTTGAATATCCTGCTCCCGTTGTAGATAAACTGCAATCCGACTCTATTAGACATGTTTATAAAGAACATTTGAGAGGGTAAATATCTGCCAAGTTCTTTGTTGCTATAGCTAGAATATAGATATTTTGTAGCGTTTATTGGAAAGCTTGAATTTAACGTGCTTATATTCTGACTTTTTAAATATGACTCAAATTTAGAAGGCGAAAGTCCTAGTATACTCAGATTATTTGAAGAATTTGTAGTCTGTTTCCCAGTAATTATAAAATAAAACTGGTTTAGCTCAGGGAGGTATTTTTCCAAGTAGTTTCTGGCGGTTTTAGAGCCGTTTTGTTTTAGATATTGACTTATATTAAAATTCCCTATACTTGATAAAAATTCAGGAGAGTTTCCAACGGTAGAAACTATAAATGAAGTTGGCAACAAAAGGTTAAGGCTTGTATTATCTAATAATTTTGTTGTATTGTTAAGATTTATCTTTGAGTGGTTAGTTTCTGATATTAAAACGCCAACTGATGAAAAAAGACCATTGAGGTTTATATTTACTAACGAATTAAGGTACGTGTAATTTATAGCTGCGGACTGAAAGCTGCTTTGACCTAACGAACCTGTAAATATTGAAAATAAGGATTGGCTTCCTATATTTGACAGCGAAGTTGATTGGGCTGGAAACATTGAAAACAATACCGTGATAAATAGAAATATAACAAACCCTGCAGCAATAAATGAGCCAAGTCCGGGCAAAACTTCTTCAAGCCCGCCATCCATGTCTTTCCAGCCAAGTAAAACGGAAATTATTATCGCGGCATAAACAAATATTATTAAATAAAGTATATACCCAGTTATTGTAAAGTTAAGCGAAAATGCTATTACAAATAGCATTGCCAATGCTGTAACGGACAATAAAATTGCCAATATCCCCCCTTTTTTCTCTCCTTTCTTTAGCCATTTACTGCTAGTGTGAAAAAGTCTGCCTGCAATGATAGCAGAAATTCCCAAAAATATACTTGCTGCGGAAATAAATCCGATATTTGATGGCAGTAATACTGTGCTAATTGATTTTGGCAGGACAGCACTCAGAACATTTACCCCTAAAAAAAGTGATAAACCAATAAAAAATACTATTCCTCCAAAGAGTAAAAAGATAACACCAAGTATAGATAGAAGTATCCTCGCAGTGTTTGATGGATGTCTTTTCATATTAAATAATAAATATCCATATATAAAAATACATTATTATTACTGGAGATCACTCTTTAATAAATTACATATAAAAGCTTAGTATATTCACTGGGGGCAACAAGTAATAGAACAGGTATGCGAGAAGTTAAAAATACTTAAGATTTAATTTTAAATCACTGCATAAAATCTTCAAGGGTAAGGTTTTTAATTAGATTCGGGAATCCTGAATTAAGTTCATTTACGTAGTTATTACCGCTTGAAAATGCGGATATCCCGTAAAGAAGAGAATTTTTAAGTGTAATAACTGTTATGATTTCAGACTGATTAACTTTAGTAATGTTTGGCGAAAATTTAATTATGCTAACAAAATTTGCCAGTTTTCCTATACTGTAGTTCGTGCTTACCATAATTTCATTTTCATAAGGTACAGACTTGCATTTCTCTTCTGGGAAAAGAAGATTAAATGTTTCATTTGGTTTTACGTTTTTTATAGAAGAGTTAAAAATAGTGCTGTTTGGTTGGGTCATATTTGCAATCGAGTATATGGAAGCGTTGACTATTTTGACGGTTTGATTTAATGAATTTCTAAGCAGAGTATTAAATCCGGAACTATTGCATTTGTAACTTGTGAGATTAAACGCACCGTATGAATCCATAATCGAAGAGTTCTCAGGAGGAGTAGTATTATATATTGCTTCTATTGCAGGCATACCACCTATAGTTAGATTATAACTATGTGTATAGTGCGATAATCCCTTGTAATAATTCCCTAAAGTTTCATTCGTTTTTTGGATCCCAAATAAGATAAGCAGCCCCGTTGATCCAATTGGAACAGAGCCATTTTCAATTGCCGTTTTAGCATTCCCTTCGCCGAAAATAGCATATTTCTCGAAGTAAGTAGAATTAATACCAGATTTTGACGCGGCGTATGGTGAGAGGGTTATGGGAGTAAGCCCTGCAAAATTGCTCGAAATTATAGTGTTGAGGCCAGAGCTTAAAGTAGAAGTAGCCGTGCTTAACCCTAGCGTATTTCGTATAAGTATACGCGCTCCCAGTATATTGTAATGATAAAGAACGTATGCAACTATGAGAAGTATTATTATGGCTGTAATAGCAATTACTAAATATCTGTTTATTTTTATTTTATTATTAGAGTCAGTAGACACTTTATCATCAGAAGGAAGGACATTGCGGTTGGAATTGTTTTCCTCTTTCTCCTTTTGATCATTTAAATGAGCAGTTTTAATGTCGTTCTCTGCAGGTATGCTCCCCTTGTAAGTTTTATCGGCCGGATTGTTAGGTACTTCATCCATTTTATATCAAAATTTTGGTGGTATTTAAACGTTATCAATACGCGGCAGCGCATTTTAATACCAAATAATTTAAATATTCCCATTACTTAGAAAATATCTTATGGTGGATAGAATTAGGGAGATGAGCGGATTAACTGACAAGACTATAATAGATTTTCTTGAAATTAAAAAGGGATACAGCATCATCGATGTGGGAGGAAGAGATGGGTTTTTCAGCAAAAGAATGCTGGAGAAAACCGATGATGTCACTGTTTTGGATTTGAATGGCATCTATTTTGACGAGCTTAAACAAGTTGGCATAAAAACTATAAAGACAGATATCTGTGATTATTCTTCCGGTTCATTCGATTTGGTCTTCATGTCAAACGTTTATCATGATCTTGTGCAGGAATGCGGCAATAAAGCCCTGAAAAACATAAACAAAATAGCAAAGAAATATATAGCTATACTTGATTTCAAGCCAGAAGACACTATGTTCGGTCCACCCGTAAGCATAAGATTAAGCAAGGAGAAAGTAATAGCCGACTTGGAGAGCATAGACTTCAAACTAGTAAAAGAGAGGGAATTAAAATACCATTACCTTCTGTTTTTTGAACGGGAAACTAAGAATTAAGGTATAAATGTATACCATAACTTTTAAGTCCTGTGGTCTTAGCTAAGTATTAATCCAATAAGAAGGGGTGAGCTCCACTGACCGCACATTTACTGTTTTCTCTTTGTGATGTCTTTTCAGTTATAATTTCAGAATGATTGACTGCATGTGAGATT
>JAJZMG010000018.1 GCA_021798355.1 Nanobdellota archaeon
AAAAGGTCTGCGAGTCTTTCCATAGAGTACCTTGCTTCTGTATAAAAATCTTTTACTTTTGGGATTGCCACTTCATTATGTGGGGGAGGATACCCGTTGTATATTGATGAGCTGGAAGCAAAAACAAGCTTACACTTATTCTTTACACAGTAATTTAGTATGTCTATAAACTCGGAAATGGCTTTTCCTACTAAAGTATTATCCTTTCTGTAAACAGGTGAAGAAGAATATATGCCTTCATGAAATACTACATCTGCCTTCCCAAGTTTTGATATCTTTGACGAGTTTTCTTTCAAGAAATCTATCTTATTTTCTATATGTTTAATATTCTTTTTGTCTCCAGTGCTTAAGTTGTCAATGACAGAAACGGAGTAATTCTCTTTCAAAAGTTCTTCGGCGATATGGGAACCGACAAAACCGGCTCCTCCAGTAACTATTGCCTTCATATCAATGATATGAATATGGCCATTTAAATGTATTTCATTTGTTTTCTTTAAGGTAACTCTCTAAATCTTCAGCATTTATCATTGGCTTTTTTACCTTGTTCATGTCATCTATTGCTATTCTTTGGCATGCCGTGCTTACAAAAGCGTCTATTTCCCTAAATTCATTTAGCCTTTCAAAGTTTATTTCATCTGCTATTACCGAGTACACTTGTTTTCCTTCTTTTCTAAGTTTCTCCTTTAACATTTTTGACCCATAAGTCTGTCCGGATTTTGTGGACTCAACGAACATTATCTTTTTTGCAGTCAATACAGCCCCAATTCCTTGCATTATCCTTTTTCTGTATTTTTCGGCCACACCTGCATCTATTATTTCAATATTTTCAGTTTCTGGGTCCGCAGTTATCACGGTTTTACCGTATTTAAGAGGTATGCCCAAGACATGAAACATCCCCTGCTCAAAAGCCAAAGTTGCATCACAGTCATTACAGTCTGCAGCATAAACGTCGCAGCCTAAAATCTGTCCAGGATACATTGCCCTATAAAGCGATTGTTTTACTACAAATTCTTTGTCTTTTACTCTTTCTTTAAAATCATTCATCTGGTCTATGAACTGTATAGCCGCAACAAGGTTTATTTTTTTGTATGGCTTTATCTCCTCATAAATCCTTTTTACAAATTCATCGCTTAATTTGCCTTTAAACCTGGATTCAACAAAAATCATTTCCATTTTATCTTCATTATATGCCCTTCTAATAAGCTATTTATACATATGCAAAGCTATTTATAAATAACAGTTATATCTAATAAAGTCTATGGAAATAAAGATTGTAATAAATGATCCAAAAACGGGGAAATCCTTTAATAAGAGTCTAGATAGCGAAAAGGCAGACCAGTTATTTGGTAAAAAGATAAATGAGGAGTTTGACCTTTCGTTTGTAGGTTTAGATGGATATGTTGGCATAATAACTGGTGGAAGTTATATGACTGGAATGCCAATGTCTAAGAACTTAGATGGAGCTGGACTTAGAAAAGTGCTTATAGGAAAAGGATTAGGAAATAGACAAGACATACGTAGGAGGAAAAGCATTGCCGGTAATACTATCGGGCAGTTTACATCTCAAATTAACATAAAAATATCAAAGTACGGAGAAAAATCTTTGGAGCAGTTATTTACCCCTTCTAATGGTTAAGAATATAACAATAGATATAGTTGGTAATTTTGCCGATGGAAAAACGACTTTGGTAAAGGCAATTACCAGCGAGTCTACTTTAAGGCACAGTGAAGAAAAAAAGAGAGGTATAACTATAAGGCTCGGTTATGCACATTTTCTCATATATAAATGCGAATCTTGTGGCTCTTTCAGTAGGTACAAAAAATGTGAAGTGTGCAAATCGGATGCAAGTTTATATTATAGGGTTTCCATAATAGATTCTCCAGGCCATAAGACATTGATGACTATAATGCTGAGCGGCGCAACTTTAGTAGACGGTGCAGTTTTAGTTATAGCCTCCAATCAAAAATGCCCCCAGCCGCAAACGCAGGAGCACATTGAAGCCCTTAGGATAATCGGCGTTAAAAATATAGTTGTAGCTCAGACTAAAATAGATGTGGTTGGTAAAGAAAGGGCAAAGGAAAGTTACAATGAAATAAAAGAGTTTATGTCAAAAAATGGTTATCCAGACGCCAAGATTATACCCGTTTTTGCTGCACAAGATGTAAACATTACACAATTAATCCAGGAGATAGGCAAGTTCGAAGTGGAGGATAATTCGAATCAAGAAAGGACGGAGATGGTAGTTGTAAGAAGTTTCGATATAAATAGACCTGGTGCAGATATAGGAGAACTTAAGGGAGGAGTACTGGGTGGGGGGATAAAATCTGGTCTGCTAAAGATAAATGACAGTATATTAGTTTACCCCGGCGCTTACATTAAAAATTCATGGAAGCCATTGAAGACTAAAGTAGTAAGCATGCAAAGCGAATTCGGGACTGAAAAATCGGCTTCAAGAGGTTTGATGGTAGGCGTAGAAACTGACTTAGACCCTTCTTTAGCAAGAAGAGATAATCTGGCTGGAGCACTAATTGTTAAAAGTGACAGCCTTCCATTGTTCAAAAATAGAATAGCAATAAAATACGAAGCGATTCAGGGCAAATTTGACAAACCATTACAAAAAAATGAAACAGTTCTTTTGAATGTATTAGCTTCCAAAGTTTTGGGGACCGTTGTATCTTATGTAAATAGCAGCGTTGTTTTAAATCTTGGCACGTCGTCATTGCCTTACTTTGTAGGTGAACGTGCCATTCTTTCAAGAAAGCTTAATAACGTTTGGACTGTAGCGGGCTCTGGAAATATCTATGAATGAAGTCGTTGTAGACACAAATGTACTAGTTTATTGTTTCGACGGCAAATTAGATCTGAGGGGTTTGCTTGATAATTCTCTTCAGGAAAACTTTTCTTTAGTTACTATCAAAAAATGTATGGATGAGCTTCTTGTAATTAAAAGGCAAGATGTACATAACTTTTTTCTTTTTTATGGCATTAAAATAGTTGATTTTAATGCAGGCAAAAACACAGACGATACTTTATTGGAGTACTGTACTAGTAAAAAGTGTCTGCTTTTTACGGAAGATAAAAAATTAAAAAATAAAGCGAATGAGATTGGCATAAAGACATTGAGTCTTGACGGTAGGTCAGTAAGAATCAGCGATAAATAAGTTATAAAAATATAAATGTTTATATAGATACAACTTTAAAAAATAGGATTATGGAAAATGATATAATATTTGTGGGAAAGAAGCCAATAATGTCATATGTTATGGCCATACTTACTCATTTAAATTCCGGTAATAATCAAGTTGTACTAAAAGCAAGGGGTTCCTCAATTTCAACGGCAGTTGACATATCACAGGTTACGATGAATAAATTTATGAAAGATCTTAAGATTTCTCACATTGACATCGGGACAGAAGAACTTGCTGATAAAGAGGGAAAGAAAAGAAATGTTTCATTCATATCAATTGAGATGAAGAGGTAGCATGATAAAAGAAAATGATTTTGTAATGATAAATTTTGTCGGCAGAATAACGGCTACTGGTCAGATATTTGATCTAACCGATAAAAAAGTTGCTGAACAAGAGAATATAAAAGGAGATTATAATTTTTCTCCAATACTTGTTATTCCAGGAGGTAATTACGTTTTAAAAGCCTTATCTGATTCTGTAATAGGTAAAAATGTCGGAGATAAATACTCAATTATCGTTTCGCCAAAAGAAGGTTTTGGTGAGTTTGACAAGAAACTTATACGAACTTATGGTATTTCAGTTTTTAGAAGTAATAACATCAATCCCTCCGTAGGAGACATGGTATTGTTAGATGACAAAATGGCCACTGTTTTAGCAATAAACAGTGGGAGAGTACTGGTAAGCTACAATCACCCTCTTGCGGGTAAAGAATTAAAATATGATATAGAGATACTTTCAATAATTGAAAATGATTTAGACAAATACTCTGCGATATTTCAGCATTATGTTGGAAAGGCGCCGGAAAAAGTCAATGTTAATGGGGAAAACATAAAAATATCAACTAAAGAGGATGTTAAACCTTATATAAAAGACAGTATATACGTGGACATAGAAAAATACATAAACAAGGACCTCAAAACTGAGATCATAAAAGATTAGTAGATATTTATATATAATCAGGACTGATTAATTTATTGAGGTAATATTATGGATGATATACAAATGAATAATTCGCTTAGTCAGGGAATAAAAGGAATAAAATACGACGCCAGTAAGACAAAGGAGTTTGATAAGTCTCTAGAAGAGCTAATAGCGTCAAGAAGAGCAAATATAAAAGTAGTCGGGGTAGGTGGCTCGGGAAACAATACTCTTAATAGGATGTTTGAGGTAGGTATAAAAGGAGCTGAGTTTATTGCAGTAAATACCGATGCAGCGGACCTTCTATGTACTCCTGCAGACAAAAAAATACTTATAGGTAAGGAATTGACAAATGGGTTGGGAGCAGGTGCAGATCCATCCGTCGGTGAAGCAGCAGCTAAAGAGCAAGAACAAGAAATTAAAGAGGCTCTTCAAGGCGCAGATCTGGTTTTTATATGCTGCGGTATGGGCGGCGGAACAGGCACGGGCGCAGCGCCAGTCGTTGCATTAGTAGCTAAAAAGATAAATGCACTTACAATTGCAGTAGTTACTCTACCGTTTAAAGCGGAAGGCAGAAGAAGAATGAATTCTGCTATCAACGGAGTCGAAAAACTAAAAAATACAGTAGATACTTTAATAACGGTTCCGAATGAAAAATTGATGGCAATAGCCCCGGGTTTACCACTCCCTATCGCATTAAAGATAGCGGACGATGTTCTTACTAACGCAGTAAAAGGGATAACAGAGTTGATAACTAAAGCAGGACTTATAAACGTAGACTTCGCAGATGTGAAAAGAATTATGTCTAACGGAGGGGTTGCTCTTATAGGGACCGGAGAAAGCGATGCTAAGGATAAAAAGCTTGAAACAGTAGTAGAGAAAGTTCTTAATAATCCTCTTATAGATGTAGATGTTTCAACTGCAAAGGGAATGCTTATAGACGTAAGTGGGGGTCCTTCGCTCACATTAGAAGAAGCAAATAAGCTTGTTGATTTGATTGGCCAAAAACTGCCTGAGGATATAAATATCATCTGGGGTGCACATATATTTCCAGATTTGAAGAATACTGTAAAGGTTCTGGCAATAATAACAGGCGTTACTTCTAAACAAATAAGCGGTAAGTCCATAGCGGAAGATCAACAACTTAAGGAAAAAAGAGAAGTTGAAGATGAGTTAGGAATAACCTTCCTAAGTTGATTATGGATGAAAATAAAAGTCTCGCAGATGCTAATTTAGGTAAAGCTGATAGGAAAGAAGAAGCAACAAACCAAGTAAATACAGCGAGTACTGGAATACAAGGGGAAAACCCAAAGGAGAAGTCTGCAGATATTAAAAATAATCAAAATGATCAGAAGACAGCTTCACAGCCCATCATTCAAAGTAGCTTAAATGAAAACCATAAAGATGAAAAGCCAAAAGTAAAGAAAAAAAGATTTCATCTCTACCATGTTAAAAATCTGCTTAAAAAGGCCCATCCTTTGAATATAAAGGCAAAATTGGAGCATTATAGGTTTGAATACAGTAGAATTCTGCATCTAGCTAGAAAACCTACAAAACAGGAATTTAAGGAACTTTCTATAATGGTTATAATAGGAACATTTATAATAGGTATACTGGGATTTATAATACAAATGATAATCCAAGTTATTTAATATTAAAGCACTATTTCAAATTTATAAAATTTTATATAAACATCAGGTATGCTACTTTATTATAAATGTGAATCAGAACCTATAAATTAATCCAATTTGTTAGAATAATATGTCGCAGGCCGTCAAACTTAAGTTGATTCAAAGTAATGGACAAAATTGTAATGTTTACAAACTTTCTTCGAATAAAGAAAATGCAAGCGTTTCGGTTGACAAAAGCGTATTGAACATAGTCGATTTATTTAGAGGGGAGACCCCTAGAGCCAAATTCATAAACGACTCACTTAAACGGGGATTAGGCTTATTTGAAGCAGTCTGGATATTCAAGAGGGAGCTACTCGAATTGAGTATGCACAAAAAAGTCATTGCAAGGGTAACTAAAAGCGCCATACGGCCATTACATAAACACTCCGGATTTGTTGAGATAACCCAAGAAAGTATAGAATTCTATAATAAAAAACTTGATAAATTAATCATGAGTGTAGACAAAAAATCGATATCAGAAACAAGTGTAGGATATGACAAATTCTTTAAAAAAGAGTTTTATAGCTATTCTCCACCGCTGCGTTTTATTTTCAATGGAAAGACCATCTACCTATTTTTGAGACTTCCAGGAGAGAGAAAATTTAAAGGCGATGACAAACTTTTTATAGGGCTCATAGGGGATTGATATGGCCAAGAGCGTCGAAATAAACAAAGAAACCGAATTTAGAAAATTGTCTTCTAGTAAAAACGGGCTTTCCGATAAAGAAGCGGAAGAGAGGATAAAAACCTACGGATATAATGAGATAGCAAGTAAAAAAGCCAGTCATATAAAAAAATTCCTTTTAAAATTTTGGGGGCCGATCCCATTTATGCTTTTTATCGTAATACTAATATCAGTTTTCCTAGGCAAATATATAGATGCTTACATAGTGATAGGTCTGCTTCTGTTTAATGGAGTAGCGGGGTTTTTTGAGGAGTTCAAGGCAGATAATACCCTAGAACTTTTAAAGAATAAACTTTCAGTAAATGTAAACGTGCAAAGAGATAATCAATGGAAGAAATTAGCTTCCAAATTTCTTGTTCCAGGGGATATAATTAGAGTAAGGATGGGCGATATAGTACCAGCAGACTGTCTTATAATAGAAGGCGATTATCTTTCGGTTGATCAGTCAATGTTAACAGGAGAGTCTTTGCCAGTCGATAGAAAGGAGGGTGATACAGTATTCTCCTCCTCAACTATAAGGGAAGGGGAAGCAACTGCCCTTGTTTTAAAGACTGGAAAGAGCACATCTTTCGGCAAAACAGCAGATCTTGTAAGAATCGCAGGGGGCAAAATGCACTTAGAAAATGATATTATAAAACTTCTCAAATATCTTATTTATGTAGACCTCATACTTATCGCTGCAGTTTTTATATCCTCCTATTTCTTTAATATAACTATACTTACTATAATCCCCTTTTCTCTGCTTATATTGCTTGCATCAGTTCCCGTTGCTTTGCCTGCTGCATTTACAGTCGCAATGGCGTATGGTACTGAGAGGCTTTCCTCAAAGAATATACTTGTAACTAAACTCGAAGCTATAGAAGAAGCGTCTACTATGAATGTAGTTTGTCTTGACAAAACTGGAACAATAACAAGCAATCAGCTTTCTGTCTCCGATCCTTTTGGTTATGGCAAATTCTCTGCACAGGAAGTTTTATTCTACGGTTCCATCGCATCAAAAAGAGAAGACAATGATGAGATAGATACTGCAATTATAGACGGGTTTAAAAAATATGACACAAAAAAACTAGAATTAAACTATAAATTGGTAAAATTCACTCCATTCAGCCCATCAACAAAAATATCGCAAGCCGATGTCGTTTTAAACGGCAAAAAGATGTCTGCAATTAAAGGGTTTCCATCGATTGTTATGAGAAAATGTTCTTTAGATGTTTCAGAGACAAAAAAAGTAAATGAGAAGATAAAGGAGATGTCTCTAAAAGGATATCGTACTATTGCCGTGGCAGCCAAATTGGAAAGTAAAAAAGACTGGTCTTTTGTCGGTGTTATACCATTAAATGACAAGCCAAGACAAGACAGTAAGAATTTAATAGAGGAGCTTAAAGCACTCGGTATAAAGACAAAGATGCTTACAGGAGATAATATAGATACTGCAAAGGAGATAGCTAAAGAAGTTGGGATAGGGGAAAGGATACTTGATGTTAGGACTTTGGAAGGTCTTGATGAAAAGACCTTGTCAAAGCTAGTTATCGAGCATGACGGGTTTGCAGGTGTATTCCCAAAGGACAAATACATGATTGTAAAAGCATTGCAGGATTCTGGTTATCATGTTGGGATGACAGGTGATGGGGTTAATGATGCACCTGCCTTAAAACAAGCTGAGGTAGGTATAGCCGTTTCAAATGCAACTGACGTTGCAAAAAGCGCAGCAACGATCGTTTTAACCTCTCCAGGGATAGAGCCGATAGTAAACGCAGTAAAAGAGAGTAGATCAATATTTGAAAGAATGATAAGTTATACACTAAACAAGGTAGCTAGAATATTCCAAATAGCTTTCTTCCTTTCAATCGCATTTATAATATTAAGGTTTCTTCCGATTAGGGCTATACAGCTTATTCTTATGATATTCATAAACGATATAGGTAGCATATCCTTGTCTACCGATAAGGAAAGTTACTCTAAAAAGCCAGATGCCTGGAGTATAAAGGCAATATTTTATGCTTCCGTCATTTTTGGAATAATGGCAATAATTGAAGTTTCACTGCTTGCTTATTTTGGTTTAGTCTATTTTCATTTGAATCATGCTTCTTTTGAAACATTTATGTTCGTTGCGTTCATTTTTTCAATAGAAGCCCTTCTTTTATCTATACGATCTAGGAAGAGGTTCTTTCATTCAAGGCCCAGCATTCCGGTAATTATACAGATAGTACTTGCAGTTGTAATAACTTCTTTTATAGCGGTATTTGGAGTTTTAATGCCAAGTATAAGTGTATATTATCTGCTGTTTGTAGGTATTTTTTCCGTAATTTTCTTACTAATAACCGATTACATTAAAGTGTTTGCTTATAAGAAAGACAAGGAGTTTTCACTTCTTTAATTACATGAAAATAAATAATTACCTTACATTTATCCTTGCTTTTCTGTTTTCATATCTGGTTTATTTTTTGTTCAATAATTTTTATCTGTATTATTATGCCCTGCCGATTGCATTCCTTTCTTCTCTTCTTCTGCTGACTTACACTTCCCACAAGCATTATTTTTACTTAGTGTTTGCAGCTATTGCTATAGTTGTGTTTTCTAATGTGTTTCCGATTAGATTCTCCTTTGAAATTATTTCTGTAAGCCTGATTATTCAATCACTGCTTATAATAAAATTGACATTAAAGACCGTGAAGTTAAGTAGTAAACTGGAGGTAAGAAGAGATGTTGTTCAGATTATTATAGGAAGCATATTCCTTTTAATGTTTGTATTCTCCTATAAACAGGTTTTACTAGCATTGATATTCCTTGGTATTATAGTGGCACACATTATCTATGTATATGGCGGTAAACTAAAGAGGTTAGTAAGCACACTCGAAAGAGAGGGTGTAATATTCGGCTCTGGTGCAATATCGATGGCAGCCGGTACTGTTTTATTGTTGGGTTTTTTAAACCATTTTGACTTCCTCTTTTTCGGCCTTTTTTCTTTGCTTATTTCTGACCCTATAGCTACCGTAGTAGGCTTGAAGGTAATGAAAAGTCCAGGTAACAAATCAATTATAGGTAGTTTTGCCTTTTTTGTCTCTTCTTCAATTCCAGGAGTAATATTTTTCGGCCTAGCCGGTATACTATTTGCATTTATTCTTTCTTTAGCTGAGAGATTCAGCCCGGTAGATGATAATATTTTTATAGCATTTATAGCGGTAATTTTATCGCTTGCTTTTTTCGTATAATTTAAATATACCAAAAACGATAAAAAAAGAATGTTAGGTGTATTTTTGAGTGAAATTTTCATTGAGTTTTCAACTATTCTTATTCTTCTTTTAACAGTGCCTTTGGCTTCGTTAATGACTTACAAGTTTCTAAAGAAGAGGGGAAAAAGTCAGCTTTACTGGTCAATAGGGCTTTGGCTATTTGGAGCGGGTGTTTTACTTGAGGTGCTCTTTTCATTCAATATATACAACTCCTTTTTGATAAAGGCTTATCTAGCTGCAGTTGCATTTCTAGTTAGCTTTTTAGCTCTCGGTTCTACCGTATTGCTTAAAAACAAGAGAATATTCAATTACTATGGCATATTTTTCATTTTTTCAGGAGCGTTTGTCATATATTCTTTGATAGTATCAAGTATAGGTAATGTTCTCACAAACTATGTAGTATTTGGCGTTCTGCCTCTACTTATCGTAATTTCTTCCTCGGTGATGACGTTTCCCGCTGCCGCAATGCTTATAGCTGTAGCTGTTATCTCATATAGAAAGACTTCTAGTAAGAAAATGCTTTCGATAATAGCAGGTGTTTTGATAGTAAGCATAGCAGGTTCCCTTTATATTGCTCATTTTCCAGCGTTTTTATATTATTCTGAATTTATAGGCATACTCCTATTGTGGTTTGGTTTTATCTGATTTTTATTTTAAATACTAAGGCTAAACATAGAAACATATAAAAGCACAAAATAAGTTAAATTAAATGCCAGCAAAGTTCATAGTGGTATTAGGATCGATAATGAGTGGCTTAGGTAAAGGAGTAGTATCTTCTTCTATAATGAAAATATTAGACTTGTATAATTTTAAGGTCCTCCCAATAAAATTTGATGGGTATTTGAATTACGACTGTGGCACGATGAATCCGTACAGGCATGGGGAAGTCTTTGTTTTGGATGATAAAGGAGAAGTGGATATGGATTTTGGTACATATGAACGATTCCTTAACACTAGCCTTACTAGCAGCTCTTCTATAACCGGGGGGAAACTTTTTGGAGGGATAATAGAAAAAGAGAGGAGGGGAGAGTACCTAGGGGAAGATGTGCAGGTTATTCCACACCTTACAAATGAGATACAAGAAAAAGTAAAGGAATTTGCAGATAGAAATAAGCTAGATTTTGTTATAATTGAAGTTGGCGGAACAGTCGGAGACATCGAAAACGGTTATTTTATAGAAGCCATGAGACAACTTTCACTTAAGGAACAGGTGGTATTTGTTGATGTTACTTACATACCAAGATTAAAGACGGTTGGGGAACAAAAGAGCAAGCCAACACAGTTTGCATTTAGAACTTTAATGGGAATGGGCATAATTCCACAGTTTCTTGTATGCAGGACGGATGGCGAAATGAGCGACAGTATAAAAAAGAAGCTTTCCATGTTTACAAGTCTAGATGAAAGTAGAATTATAAATGACCCTGATATGGATTCACCTTACCAGCTACCACAGTATCTAATAAATCAGAATTTTGATAAGATCCTTTTAGAGACATTTAACATGTATAATAAAAAGATAAACACCGAAAAACTTGAAAAATGGAGGGACAACGTTAATAGAATAATAAGCAAAGATGGAAAGATGGTTACAATAGCAGTAATTGGGAAATACGTAGAGCTAAAAGATTCGTATGTAAGTGTTAGAGAAGCATTAATGCATGCTGCCGGCAAACTATCAGTTAACATAAATATAAAGTGGATAGAATCTGAATTGTTAGAGAAATCTAATCCTGAAAATATATTAAGAGAGGTTAGCGGTATAATAGTTCCAGGCGGTTTTGGAAAAAGAGGCATAGAAGGTATGATAACTGGGATAAAGTATGCTAGAGAGAACGATTTGCCATATTTAGGTTTATGCTTAGGTATGCAGCTTATGGCGGTTGAGTTTGCAAGAGATGTATGCAATTTAAAGGGTGCAAATTCAACCGAATTCAATCCGGATACAAAATACAATATAGTAGATATCCTGCCTTCTCAGCTTTCAGTAAAGCAGAAAGGGGGAACAATGAGATTAGGTTCATGGGAAATGGTTATAAAAGACAAGAGCTCAATAGCATTTTCCTCCTATCACAAAAAGACTGTATCGGAAAGACACAGGCATAGATACGAGCTTAACAATAAATTTAGGAAAATTCTTGAAGAGAACGGGTTAAAGATAACAGCTACAACTAAAGATAACAAATTAGCGGAAATAATAGAGTGGCCAAACGGTTTTGGTATCGCTACACAGGCGCATCCCGAACTAAAATCAAGGATAGAAGATCCAGCTCCCCTATTTTTATCCTTTCTAAGTGCTGCAAAGAATAACAGTTAAATATATAAAATAGGAGTTCCCTCTAAATTATATGGCAGAAGAAGAAAAGGAAGAAAAGTGTGGGTGCGGATGCAATTGCGGCTGCGGTTGTTCGGATTAATTTTACAACCTAAATCATATTTTTTTGTAGTTTGTTTTACGTGTTAACAAGTATTTATATGTCTTCTATTCATATAAAGAAATGGAAAATAAGATAAAATCTCTTTTTAGAAACGAGCTTTCTGAATCTGGAATATCTGATTCAAATATTTCTGCATTGGAAATCAAACTTTCAAAGCTCAGTATTAATAGCGACAAGTTAGCAGAGGAACTGACCCTTTGTGGTAAAAACCTGGAAAAGCGGTATAGAAAATCCTTTTATGAGAGCTCTATAGATATCCTTAGTCAATATTATTATCCAAATACCGTGTCATACCTTTCAAATAAGTTGTTTTCATTGGATAAAGGAAAAGTTATGAACACTTTGGATGTGCTAAGAAAGGAGTATTTCTCACTTTATGTAAACTTCATAGACCTAAGCTACAAGCATTCTAAAGGGATAGATTTTATAGATAACTTGTTTGCCTTAGATAAATTAAATGAAAGCAGCGTAAAGCATTTGATGAAAGAGGATATAGAAGAAAAAAGGATAAAGCAGCTTATACCCAAGGAAATTTTCTCTAATCTTTATTAACCTTATCTCTATTTTTAAGGTATACATTTCTTACTTTAAGCATGTGCTTACACGGCATCCCATAATACTGAAAAGATTCACACGTACAACTCCCGTTTATTAAGTACATCGAGCCAGGCAGGTATTCTATTTCTATTTTGTGGAAATAGCCTACATTTGATTCGCTTTCCGAGTATGCCGAAATTGTAATTTCTCTTCCCTTAACATCTAATCCATAAATTCTGGTTTTCTTGTCAGATGACGTTATAAGCGGCTTTCCAAGTATCTCCTCTAATTTATACGTTTTTCGATTTGATTCCATCATTTATTATTAAAGGCTTTGAAGTTTAAATATCTAAAATTTGATTACTTTTACACCCATTAATTCACTGTTCTTAAGCTCAGTTAACGCTGAATTTACATCCTCCAATTTTATATCACTGTATACCGGTTTTATTTCTAGATTTGTGGCAAGTCTTAGATACTCTAGCATGTCCTGTCTAGTATAGGATTCGACAGAAAGCAACAGCTTTTCATGGAATAACTGCGAGTCGTAATCTATTTTTATTTCCCCGTCTATGTGTATTCCTGCAACAATTACTCTTCCACCCGGCTTAATAACTTTTAAGGCGTTCATTATAGGTACAGAGGAAGGTGCAAAAATTATTGCATTTTCTATATCTTTATCCTTTAAATTTTCGTATATGTTTCCGTTTTTAGGCGAAAAAGTGAAATCTGCTCCAAGTTCGCTGGCAAGCTTTAGATGTTCTTCGTTTCTGCTTACTATTATGACCTTATGACCAAGTTTCTTTGCAAGCTGCAATGTTAAATGTGCGGAGCCGCCAAATCCGAACATTGTTATTGTACTACCTGGAGAAGCATGCGCCAGCTTGAATGAACGGTAGCCTATTGCCCCGGAACAAAGTAAAGGTGCGATTTCTTCGTCCTTCAAGCCAACTGGAAGATTAAATATAAACCCGCTATCCGCTATAATGTATTCAGAGTACCCCCCATTTTTAGAAAAGCCAGTAAATTTCTTATTTTGACAGAGGTTCTCCCTGCCACTGAGGCAGTACTCGCAGCTTCCGCATGAGCTGTACAGCCAGGCAACTCCTACTCTATCACCGGTTTTTTGGGCTTTGACTTCGCTGCCCACTCTTTCAATAGTACCTACTACTTCATGCCCTGGAACTATATTGTTTACGTTGCCAAGTTCACCTTCCACCACATGTAAATCGGTTCTGCATACTCCGCATGCACTTACTTTTATCAATACCTCATTTTCCTTTAATTCCGGTAATTTCAATTCCTTTATCTTCAAAGGTTTTTCTTCAATCTTTCCCGGTTTTTCAAGAAACGCTGCTTTTGTTTTCATAAAACATAGTATAATCTTTTAAAATATAAACAGCTACTTCTAAAAAGTTTAATATCTTATGAATTTTTATTAATACAAATGACATTAACTTTTGCAGACTTTAAGGATATTGGATTCATAAGTAATCAGTTAACAAGCTCATTGATAGACAAGAACGGCAACGTACTGTGGCTCTGCTTCCCAAGATTCGATTCTGATCCGTTTATAGCTTACCTGCTTGATGAAAATAACGGAGGAGTTTTCAGAATAAGCCCGCTGGAACAGTTCTCATCTTTTCATAAGTATACTGCACCAAATGTTTTGCATACTAATTTTAAAACTGTTGGGGGAAATGCGGATATAAATGATTTTTTGATACCAGGTAAAACCATACTTGTAAGGAACATAAATTCAGAGATAAAACTGCAGCTTAATTTTAATCCATTATTCGCTTTTCATACCATGAATTTCAATTATTCCGAGAATGATGGTAAAATAATGTTTGATAGCAAAAATGGGAAAGGAAGGCTGGTTTTAGAGATAATTGGAGAATACAAGAAAACAGGGGATTTTATGTGGGAGATAGAAAAAGGATTAACACAAGTCATACTGTCTTATTACCCGTCAGCAGAGATATACGAATTGGAAGGAAAAAATGTTTCTTCAGCTAATTTCTCAAAAGCGCTGGATTCAACTATAGATTACTGGGGAGCATATACGGAAAGAATAAAATTAAGTCTTTCAGGCACAGATTTAGAGGAATTCGAACAGCTTTTAAGGTCATCAGTTTTTACAATACTTGGACTTACATATTCACCGACAGGCAGCATAATAGCTGCACCAACTACGTCTCTGCCTGAAGATCCGGGTGGAAATAGAAATTGGGATTACAGATATGTTTGGGTTAGGGATTCGGCAATAATGGCGTCTACCTTATGTAGACTGGGATTTTATACAGAGGGTAGGAGGGCGCTTGAATTTTTATTCAGCATGATTGATTATTCGGGTAAACCCCTTTATAATCTTTACAAAGTAGATGGTACAAAAATATACGGCGAAAAGTATATTGACTCGTTGAATGGCTTTATGAATTCAAAGCCTGTAAGGATAGGCAATCGCGCTACTAACCAGATACAATTGGATATAGAAGGGGAGTTTTTATACGCCGTAAAAGGTTATTTTGATTCTACGCAGGATACGGAGTTTATACAAAATCATTCAAAGGCTATAGAATACATAGCGGATTGGCTCGTAGATAATTGGCAGCTTGCTGATTCAGGGATATGGGAAAAGCCAGATGATCATGAATATGCGCATTCAAAAGTTATGATATGGGTGGCCCTGGAAAGCGTAGGAAAACTGATTTCATCTGTAGGCGGGATAGATCGCTGGGAAGAAACAAGAAATGAAATAAAGAATTGGGTCATGTCCAATTGTGTAAAAGATGGTTACTTTGTTACTTTTCCTAGGAGCAATGAAGTAGATTCTACTATATTGTCATTTCCGATTTATGGTTTTATTGACCCTAACAATCCTGTCTTTGTTAAGACACTCAAGATCGTTGAAAAAACTTTATTTGTTAAAGGCTTTGTTTATAGGTATAACTTTGATTCGATTGGCAAGGCTAATCATGCCTTTGTTCTTTGCTCTATGTGGCTTGCTTCCGTCTACTCGCAGCTGAAAAGAAAGAATGAAGCTATACAGCTGCTTAAAAATGTAAAAAGTATAGTCGGACCGAATAATTTAATTGGAGAGGATATAGACGTGCATAATAAGATGTTTGCAGGTAATTTTCCTCAAGGTTTTGTACATGCTACATTTGTAAACTCAGTTATCGATATTTTAACAAATAGCAACTAATAAATAAGATATTAAGAGTGCTCATAGACACTAAACACCCTCTAAATATCAATTTTAATAGTTATTCTTGTAAAATTTACAAATAATAATATTTATATATTAGAATTTTTCTATAAAATATATGAAAAAGGAAGAAACTTTAAATTCATTGTTAACTAACGCTGAAAAAATAGATTCTTATGAAGGTTGTACCTTTAACCATAACTTCGTGTATTCCTTTGCAGTTTTAAAAATAAACACATTTACAGAGGAAGTTGACCCGGAGTACGAGATTTACAAAAATTCTGATATTTCACGTTATAAACGAGTACATGCTTATATTGTAGATAAGGATGGAGAAGATTTACTCTACATTTTTAAAAACAGTACTCCCGAACGAGTAAAGTACGTCTCCCAAGGCGATGACAGTGATCTATTCAGCGAGCGCTTGAAGAGGAACCTTATTTATACCATTGGATTAGGCGAGACAAAAAAGCCTAAGTCAGAAGACGGTTTTTTTAATTATTACAAAATTTCTTTGAACGATAGCAAAGACGTTGGTGATATAGATGAGAGAAGGGAATACGTGCTAGAAAATATAAGAAAAAATAAGGACAATCAAACAGTCTGCTGGCATATCTACCCTTATTTTGAAAATGGTAAAATGATACTCAATATATTGGAACATAACAATCCAAACGAGTTGAGACTTGCAAATATTGTTGAAAACGACCTAGAAAAAGATATTCATTACCTTCCTCTGGATAAAGACGAGAAAAACTGGAAAAACGACATAAAAACTTAAAATAAAAGTTTATTTAATAAGCCCTACTTAATTTTTATGTGAATGGGATTTACTAGTCTAGATACGTTATTGTCGGGTGAAGGTAAACAAATTAAACATAATGCTTTAGGATCCTTGAAAAAGCATGCAAAGACTTACAAACTAGCAATTTCAAGTATTTTCGCATTCCCGGAGATGTATTGTGGCTTGCTGATAGAAAAGGAATCTAATCTTATACCCCCTTATGAATACCAGCTTGCATATCTACATTATGCTGCGGTTACTTTCCCAATACTATACGCATTTGCAGTTATGGGCACTTATATCGATTTAGAGCTGTTTAAAGTTACTATTTCAAAATTCTATAAAAGCTTTATTAATTTGTACAAAAAGTTTAAATAAGCCAAATTCTTATAGATAAAATGCAAGGTAAACCAAAGAAAAATAATTTTCTTGTTTATGAAGTAATTGCAGTGGCTTTAATTGTAGTAATCGCAATAGCCGTAATATATACCCTTGTTCCCTCTTCTCCGTCAGCGGCGCTCCTTAAATTTATAAAAACTGTACCAAGCGGGGTAGCTGTTTACTCTACAAATAATTCGATAATAATAACAGGTTCGAATGTTACTCTGCCAATAGTTGCGTATGAGAATCTTTCCTACAATCCTGTATACAATATAACCTACCCTGTTAATGTAACGGCAGCAGATTCCTTTCTTGAAACTCCAAACCATGAACTTCCATACTTTATGGATTATGGTCTAATAGACCCAACATTCGTTATAAAGAAAGGATCTACTGTAAACTTTATTTTCATAAATCTAGGAGCAGAAATACATATATTTGCTATAACCCCTCAAGCTCCACCATTTAATCCATTTATAACGCTCTCTCCAGAAACATTAAAAGCGGATCTTTTATATTTACCAGCACTACCACCTCCTGCTAATTTTAATAATCCTTTCAGCGGGAGCATTTATTCGACAAGTGGTTCTTATACGTTTAATGCAACTGGCACTTATTATTACCTTTGCCCTATACCAGGACATGCAGAATTGGGTATGTATGGTAAGATTGAGGTAGTATGATGGAAAACACTAAGAACAGCAATGCAATGATTCTAGCAATAATACTCGTAATAGCAGTCATAGTAATAATAGTGGCATTTCTTGCCATTAATCACACGATAAGCTTTGCAGGTCCTGTTTCCGTTTCTGTCTCTACTGCTTTAAGTACTGTACCAGCAGGCGTTACAGTTAATGCGGCTACTAACACCATATATGTTAATAAATCTGCGACAATATCTATGGGAATGATAGATAATTTGTCTTCTGACCCTGCGAATAACATAACTTTAAATTCTACTATTCCAGGAACTAGTACTCCTTATAAAGTATTGTTAGGAGAGTTGGACCTTCAGGCACTCCCTGCCTTCATGGTATATGGACTCATAAATCCTACAATAGTTATAGAACAAGGTTCTACAGTTACATTTAATGCATTTGATTTATCTGACTACGCTTATCACGGGTATATGATAACAAATGATAGTTTTGCTCCACCTTATTCTATTCCAGGGCCGGAAGCCGCATTTAACGGTTATACTGGTTCAAAGGACATAGTCGTAAAGGGCATACTTATACCTCCCCCCAAGACTGGCAGAATATACGAAGAAAGTGAAATATTTACTGCAAATACCAATGGTGTATACTGGTACATCTGCCCAGTGTTTGGACATGCAGCATTGGGCATGTATGGTAAAATAGTCGTAAGTGCTTCTCCTTCTTCCACTGCAAGCACTAGCAGCAATGGTTATTCTTAATTAGTTTTATTTAATGGAAAAAGTTAAACGCAGGTTTGACAAAATACCCATAATAACAAGATTATCTTTAGGCATAATATTTATTGCAGATTCCTTACTTAAGTTAATACCAGACTCCGCCTATTTAATAAAAGAAAATGTTCTTACCGGTGCTTATGGAGCAGGGTCTTTTGTGTACCCTTGGGTTGCATTTTGGGCAAACTTCACTGCAAACAACATAAATTTCTTTGTGGTTTTTGCGATTATAATAGAATTCTTAATCGGCTTGTTTCTTATACTTGGTTTTTTAAGAAAATTTCTTTACATTATTGGCGCAATATACTCGATAGTAATATGGCTAACAATAAGCCAGTTCGGGGGGCCTTACATAGCTGGAACGCTTGACATTGGCGCCACTCCCGTATATTTTCTTTTATTCCTGCTTTTAATATTTACAGAGAGGAATTTCAATACTTATGATAAATCAATAGACAAAGTAATAAAAAATAAGTATAAGATATGGCAGAAGTTTGCATACTTCAAGCAAACTAAATCAAAAAATGAAAAAACAACAGTTTTTGCAGTATCCTCAATAGCTTTTGGAGCTATACTGGCTGTAAATGCCTCGTTAAAATTAGTCAGCGGTACAGCATCCAATATTGCAAGTAACCAGTTAATGCAAATATTAGGAGAACCAAAACTTTTAATTCCATTTTTTTTATTTTGGGATAAAATAATCTTGCCAAATATACACTTGTTTTTGTATATTTATGCATTTTCAGAGTTTTCTATAGCCGTATTACTTATTTTTGGGCTGTTTAGGAAATGGGTTTACTTGGCAGGAATAATATATAGCCTGTTTTCGTGGTCAGTTATACAAGGGTTTGGTGGCCCTTTTTTTGCGGGCGTAACCGATTTGGCTTCAGGACCATTGTATATCCTTATATTTGTGATGTTTATTTTTTACAATTCAAACTTAAAACTTTCGGCCTTTTATTATAAAAAATAGCTATTTATATTTTAATTAGTTATAGTTAACATGAGTATGACAAAAGGCCAAGCAGTAGTTTACGGCGGTTCTAAAAAATTGGCATATCTAGAATTTGGATTTGCAGCCGTTGTAATAATTACCGCCATACTGGTTTTTTTTACGGTTTACCCAAAAATAATCTCAGTTTCTTCTGTAACCACAGTTTCGAGTTCTGTAAGTATAACGGGCCCTTCAAATTATAATTACTTATTTGCTTTAAATTATGCCTTTGTGGGATTTGACATTGTTATCGGTATTGCCTTATTATTTTTTGGGATAATCGCATTTATTGCATTGTTTAAACACAGAAGAGATAATGCCCCTATAGTTGCAATGATACTTAATCTTAATAAGAGCAGCAATCCTTTCTCCCTGCTTATACTAGCTTCGGTGATGGTTTTAATTGCAATAGCTGCTTTCTTCGTAAGTATACTGACAAGCTATTCCCTCCTTTCATTTTTGATAGGTGTAATGCTCGGAACAATGGCATTTTTGCTCGTAGCCCTATCAATTATAAATATCTCATTGAAATACTTAGCGAGGTTTGTTTTTAATTATGAGTAGTGCAATTTTAATAAGCACATCTACTGTAAATCCCCTCGCAGGATTTATTTTGCCAGTAGTACTGGTTTCAATAGCTGCTTTGTTGTTAGTAGTGTCTTTAATACTTTTCTTCAAAAGATTTTATTCTATGAGAGTTGCTAGTACCCAAAGAGTAGCATTATTTAAAAGTAATTGGTGGAAACTGTCTATTCTGTTTCTTTCCCCCACTATCGTAACTGTCTTTTTAATTGTAGGGCTTTTTACTCCAACCTCATTTGAGATATATTTTTATCTTTACGGCTTGCTTGTAAGCATAATAATCGCAGAGACAGTTATAATCTCGATAATAAGGGTTTTGGGAATAAATAAACAGCTTGTTTGAATAATATGAAAATAAAAACTATTTTATATAATCAGCTTTTTTATAGGTAATGAACATAAAAATAAAGAATAGAATTTATTTCATATTTTTTGTATTGATAATTTTCTCTGTAATAGCTTACCTATTTACTTTGATTCCTGGTATACCTTCAAACATTGGCAGGGTAGTTTACATTTTTCTTATTCTTATTTCTGGGGTGCTAATCGTAAATTTTTTAAGCGACATAATTGAGGCCAAGGCAAATAATAAAAATAAACAGGTTAGCAACACAATAGTTTTTATTACAAGGTTAGCAGGTTATATAACCGTGATAGCCATTGCTCTGGCTTCTTTTAAGATCGGCTTAACTTCAGTTATTTTAGGAGGAGGATTTGTAGGAGTAGTCGTTGGTTTAGCTGCGCAAGCCTCTCTCTCCAATTTTTTCAGCGGCATAGTACTACTCTTTTCGAAGCCTTTTAATATTGGAGACAATATAACCTTAAGCACATGGCAGTATGGTTTAATAGCGCCAAGTTATCCTCCAAAATTCTTCTCTAGCGATTTTATTGTCCCAGGTTATACTGGGATAGTTGAAAAGATGACATTGACGTTTACTACCATACGCTTGGATAATAACATTCCGATAAAAATACCTAACAGTATAGTACTGCAGGCTTCCATCTTTTTGAATAATGAAACATACAGAAAAGTTAAGGTAAGGTACGAAATTCCATCCTCGATAGATCCCAACAGATTTATAGAACTGGTAAAATCAGAATTAAAGAACCTTTCATTTGTAAAAGGGCTGCCTTCCGTCTTCATATCCGAGACTAGCTTTGCAAACAAAAGTAATGTATTTTCAATCAATGCCGTCTGTAAATCTCAATCGGAAGATTTACCAAGAAGCGAGATAATAAAGAGTTTAATAAAAATCCATAACTCTCTAGAGAAGCCAAAAAAGCGTTAAACAGCAATGTTAACGGACCCTCTTCAATGATACTATATTTGCATTGGGAGGTTAATCGTACCTTTTCCAATATCGACATAGGATGGAATAATTCTGCTCATTATTCTTGACCTAACTTGCGTCTCTGTTTTTCCAAGTATTTCATTGTCCTTTTAAGCTCTTTGTCTTGGTATTTTGTATTGTTATTTGAAAAGTCCATTAAGTAATTAATATTCATTAAAATGACTTTGTTTTTTTTCGTCAGATACATATTATCCAATGAAAAAGTACCTGTTGGCAACTTGTTGAACCAATTATGTGCTTTAAGTTTGTTTACTATACTAATAAGCTGGTTTTCTATGTTGCTTATACTACCTGTGTTACATAAATAACGGTGAATAAAAGAGTTTAAGCTCATATTGGATGGCACATACACATATCCGGCGCGAAGCAACCTAAATTTGATGTTGTCTACTATCTTATGTCTCTTTCTTTCTGAAGCCAAATAATCTCCAAGACTGCCGAGTTCGCCGTCAGTTTTTGTAATATATCCTCGTATGTAATCCTTTGAAATTGAAGTATCATAAACTAATGCAATAGGTTTTACTGAGTTTTCAGGTATTATTTTGTTTATTTCACTAAGGTTTTCGAATTCATTTTCGAAATCCCTTTTGAGTATTAGATGATAGGTTAAATCCGGATTGTTTGGATAAAAAAGTGAAAGATACGCTTCTGTTTTGTTTATGTATTCATTTTCATCCACAAAATGATAGCCTTGTTTTTCGAGTTCAGTTTTTCTGGGTACAGAAGCGGAGTTTACAAAACTAATACCCTTGCTGTTCTGTCTAACCAACTCCTCCAATTTACTTTTTTCCAAGAGTTACCTCTTACTGCCCTATTTTTTAAGATTTTATCTACTTATTATAAAACCACAACTGATCCCTATCTTCTTTATATTTTGATCTATACAGATATATATTTTTACATAAAATTAGTTATATAACTAGCTTTTTATTGTCACAATAAATAATAAAATATCTATTTCTAATAGTACTTGATTAATTCGACCATTAAAGTAGAAGAAAGGAAAGTACAAAGAAACTATAAATATCTTAGGAGTATAACTATCATTAAAAATTTGTGTTATTATAAAATAGATAGCATGGAATTCAAGATAAAAGAACGGATGACCTTTGAAGTAAGGTTGGAAAAAAGGAAGGAAGGGCGTGAGAAGGTTATAAAATTCCTCACAAATAGTGAAGGTAATGAATTTGGCTTAGAGCAGTACAAGAACAAAGAAATGCCAATTAAATTAATAAAGTACTATCCATTTTTCTCAGCTAATTCAGAGAATGGCAAAATTATAGGAGCATGCGCTTCTGAGTTATATGGCAAAGGCTTACTTAGTATAGAATTGTTAGCAGTTGACAACAGATACCGGAGACAAGGAGCGGGCCTTTCTATACTGAAAAAAGTCTTAGATTTCGCCCATAAAAACAAAATACACAACATACAATGCAGTTCACTTGTCTCAAACAAAGAATCAAAGAAATTTCTGAAAAAAGCAGGCTTTAGAAAAGTTGGAAAGCTAAAAAAATACGTTGGAAAACAGGATTATTACCTTTGGGAGTATTTGCCCTAACTTACTTTATTATAAGAAGCGGTATTTTGCTAATTACAGTTAATGCCTGGCTTACTGAACCAAGAACGGAGCCTTTCCATTTTCCCATTCCGCGGCTTCCAACTATTACTATGTCTGCATTTTTCTGATTTGCTTCGTCCATTATCCTGGTAGGAGGGTAACCTTCGACGTACTCATATTGCGCCTTAAATCCCTTCTTTTTTATTATTTCTACTTGGCGGGTAAGCTCTTTTTTGGTTTTTTCCCTGATTTTTTTAATTACGCTATCATCTATGAAAAGACTTGGATTTGAGAGGTACAAAGGCGCAGGCATTTCCTCCACATAAACAATATAAATTGTGCTATTTTTGTCAAAGTTATTCATAACATATTCAACGGCTTTCTTTGAGTATCTAGATCCGTCAAAACCTATCACTATTTTTTGGTTTTTTATCATATATACAAACTATATTTCGTTGTTTAAATTAATTTATGAAGTTGGAAACGGCTGCTAAATAAGCAGTTTCTGCCCAGAGAAGACAGTTTATCGTTGAATTTCCATTTCTTTCAAAGAAGCCATTTATGTCGTTTACTCTGTTTCTATCATAAATTTCTTGTTCTGGCAGTGATCCATCTTCCCCTATCTTGCTTTCTATGTAATTGATTATATTTTCTGCCTGCCCTTTCTTGTCTTTCTTGATAAGGTACATAGAATACTGCAGGCCTAGGTGAAACCAAGAGCCTCTTCCAAAATATGTGTCTGTTACACCCGCGTATTTTCCAAAAAATCTGTATCTTATTGGCAGGTAATCCCCCTGGAAAAGTTCATTTTCTATTATCTTTACAGTGTTTTCTTCTATTTGTTCTACCACATTAAGCTTAAAAGTATTAAATATCTCAATTTCTTCTGCCCCTATACTAGGCATGATTTCGCCATATTCTATCTTTGATTTTGCAAGAAAAGCCCCTCTTTTTTCATCTGTTACGATGAAATTATCTAGCAGGAAATTGGATATCTCAGATTCATCAGCATCCTTTAATTTAATATTAAATGTTTTTGCTAATTCCTTTGCGCTTTTTATTCCTTTGTAAAGAGAAGAGACCATATATGAATCGATGGTTTTGCCCACGTAATTTTGCCCATTAAGCGTATTATCTATATCATAAAAGTAATATTGCTCCCATGCATCTGCGCAAGGCGTTTTATGGAAATTATACATGTAGTTTATCAAGAAATCAAGGTTCTTTGCAATTTTTTTATCTATAGTTTTTAGCCCGTTTTTTCCATGCTCTTGAAAGTATCTTTCAGTAGCCATAATTATTAAAGGCGCAGAGTCATACTGCATTGTCCAGCTCCTTGTTGTTTTTCCTTCTTTTTTATCGTTCTCGGTTCTTTTTACGCCATTTTCATCAACATCAAATCTTGACAGTATATGGTTATCACCAAGTTTTGATTCAAGCTTTGATATATCCGTTTCATACCCATTCATCTTTATTTTTTTTATCTCAGCATCCAAATTTTCCCACAATGTTGCCACGAGTTTTCCATTTAAATTATCCAATTCATCAATCTCTTCGCTTAACAATCCATATAAATTGGTTTTTTTGGCATTTACTATAAATTCTGTAATGTAATAAGAAGAATACGCAGCATCTCTATTCCACATAAGATTGTAATCTGCATATTTTAAAGATGCAGGCGCTTTTACCAGATCATTAAAAGGTATAAAATGTCTTTTTACTTCTGTAATAACTTTCTTTATTTTATCAAGTCTTTCTTTTTTAGCAGTAATTTCTAGTGTTCCCGTTTTTTCTTCATTTTGAAAGTCAGGCATAATTATATTAGAACGGTTGTGATTTAATTACTTCACTTGCCTTTCACTAAGCCTAAAAATAGTAAAAAGGTAGCATCTTTTCTAAGTATGTAAAAAGTTAAAATTTAATATCTAAACCTGTATCATTTTGAATATAATATGGACAAAGACAAGTATTGGCTTTCGGTTATATTTCCGATTGCGGCCATTTCATCGGGTTTCAGTGTTATAATCCCACTATATATATTAGAATTACACGGAAATGTAGTCGATGTAAGTCTTGCTACAACTGCTTATTCGCTTGCGGTTATTCCGGCTTCATTATTCTGGGGAGAGCTTACACAGCGTCTTAAAAAAATAAAGCTGTTCATAATGCTTTCCGTTATTGGAGTTATCCCCCTAATAGTGCTTTTGTATTTATTGCATAGTATATTGCTGGCAGTAATAATATATGCTGCATATGCGTTCATTTTAACCGCTTCCTCTCCGGCCATAAACATGCTCATAATAAACAGAAGGAAAAAGACCATATTAAGGTCTTATTACGGAATATATGGTTTGATGAGCATAATTGGTAACATTATCGGATACTTGCCGGGAGTACTGCTTTTCAGCGACGTAATCGCCAGATATCTGCTAATACTGTTCGCGTTTAATATAGCGTCTTTGTTATTTGTGATTCTTTTTGTAAAAGAGAAAAAACAAAGAATTAAGGGAGAAAAAGAAAAGCATCTGCATAGAATGTTTCCAATGTTAAATGCATTAAGCAAGTTTCCGCAGATACTTGCCAGTCATCATCTTATAATTGAAATTGCAGAAATAAGGAAGAGGAAAAAGACAGTAAGGATAATAACTATATTTTCCGCTATTGCTTTGGTGAATTTCGGTATTTATCTTTTCAACACGTCTTACATTCCGTTTCTTTATTCCTATAGAATTTCATATTCAGACATCTTCCTTATAAACATGCTGAACGGCTTTGGTCAGGTCGCCGTTTATCTGGTTTTTATGTTGGGAAAAGCCAAGAATACTTTAAGAAAATATTATAGGCTTTCGACAGTTGTGAGGTCAGCAGGTTATCTTATTGCAATAATATCTATTCTTTCATTGACAGCTGTCCTCTATCTTAACCTATTTTCATATTTTATAGCAGGTTTAGGATACGCGCTTTGGAATATCTCTGCTTCAGTTATAATTTATGTAAATATAGCCGGAAAAATGGAGGCCCATTATATTGGGTTATGGTCTGCAATAATAGGTTTATCAGGCGTTTTGGGAGCCATTTCCTCAGGATTCTTATCTTTTTATCTAGGTTATATATTCACCTTCATCTTAAGCATAGCCTTTACTTTGTCTTCAATCCTAGTATTTAACAGGGCTTATATTGATGGCCATAAGATAAGAGATTTTGGAAATGAAATATGAATACCGTAAAATTTATATATTATTTATCTTCTGTAAGAATTGATGGCAATGAATTTGTCCGCCGTTCTTAAAAAATGTGAAGAACAAGAATCGGTAATAAACCTAAACGAATTAAAAGATTATAATATTGTGTTAAAATATCCAACCAAAATTAAAAAGGGAGACATAGTGTTAAATGCAGGGTTGACAGATGAGATATATCTTGGTATTTATAACAACAGGTTTACACAGCGTTTTTTATCAGAGGTATACGGAATACACATAAATAAAGAACTGCATAAATCATCTAATTTATATGAACTTTATAAATCTGCCGTCTCTTCAGCCAATGGTAAAACTGGGTTAGATAGGGTTTTGGCAATTTCAGCTTCAGTTTATCTCCATCTGCACTATCGTATGAGGGAATACACGGATAGTTATAGCAAAGCTAAAGGGATACTGACAAATACAGATCTGCTGTATCTAAGTGGGAATAATAAACGCGATGGGAAGGCGATTAACATAGATTATTCATTGATTGAAGGCCCGTTCCTGTGCCATGAATTCGCAATAACTTTGAGTATTCTGCTTGATAAAGAAATAGGGAGAACTGGCTTAAAGCCATTTTATGTTATGGGTATAGTTGAAAAGGAAGGAGAGAAGGTAGAGCATTCTTGGATAGAGCTACGTGGTAGAAAAGGAGACAGAATTTTAATGGATCTTATTTCAAACGTTGTGCAGCCGATGAAAGAAGGGCAGAATCATGTGGTTTCAGCAAATGGTTTAAAATACTGGATAGATAATGGTCCTCTTATATTAAGAAAAAGTCGCTTATCAAAATAAAAGAAATTTAACAATTTGACGAGAATCTCCTTTGTAATACTAGTATAAGCCGGGTGTAATTTACTATAAAGCTATTTAACTAAATATTTTATTTAGTGATTATGGCTATAGAGATGAAAAACTTCAATGGAGATGCGTGGGGCATACTCTTTGTTATCCTTATACCTTTAGTTGTAGGTTACCTAGTTTCAATTGTTAATTTATATGCAGGGGTAGGAATTGCAATATTACTTTTTATTGCGTTTTTAGTTGCCGCCATACGGGTGGTTAACCAATGGAACAGGAAAGCAGTACTTTCATTTGGAAAGTATGTTGGTATAATGGGACCAGGCATACATATACTGATACCATTTGTACAGACTACCCCCGTTACATTGGATTTGAGGGTAATAAACACGATTTTTAAGGCTGAGAAGACGCTTACAAAGGACAATGTGCCAGTAGACGTAGATGCACTTCTTTTCTGGAAGGTTCTAAACTCGGAGAACGCTGTTTTGAATGTTCAGATTTACAGAGATTCCGTTCAATTGGCAGCACAGACGGCTTTACGAGATGTAATAGGTAAAACCGAATTATCTGAGATGTTGGCAGGCAGAGACGTAATAGGTAAGGATGTAAAGAACTTGATACAAGACAGAGTAGCAGACTGGGGGATAGAAGCAATATCTGTTGAAATAAGGGATGTAAGTATACCTCCAGATTTACAGGATGCAATGGCCAGGGTTGCTGTAGCAGACCGGGAAAAGCAGGCAAGAGTTAAATTAGCAGAAAGCGAATCCCTTGCCGCGGATAAAATCATAGAGGCAAGCTCAAAGTATAAAAAAGATTTGTTTGCGATGCAACTTAGATCGCTCAATATGATGTATGAAATAAGTTTAAATGGAAAGAATCTTATGATATTTATTCCAACAGATAGTAAAGGATTTAGTATACCTACACCTGTGGGGGTTGAAGGGATAAAAGACCTGTTTGAAAAGAGTAACGTAAAGAATTTACCCGGTAAAGCCGATAAAGAAAACGAAGCAAAGAGGGATAACTGATTTCTCTTGAAAGGTAAAACCTAAAAGTTTATTAAATACAACTTTCTATAGTATTACATCTTAGTTACTATGGTAGAAATAAAAAGAATACCTACGGGTATACAGGGCCTAGATAAAAAGATAGAAGGTGGGTTTGAAGCAGGTTCTGTAGTAAGTGTATTGGGTGGGCCCGGATCTGGAAAATCCCTGCTAGGCATGTCATTTTTACATGAAGGCTTAAAGAACGGAGAAACATGCCTTTTAGTATCATTTGAAGAAAACGTTGATGATTTAATACTTGATATGGAATCTATCGGTTTTGTGGATGTAAGAAAGTTTATTGCTGATAAAAAATTAATAGTTTCATTTAATTCGCCTATAAACTTTGAATATTTGGGTGTGCTTGATGTAATCCAAGAGAACAATGTTTTTAGGGTTGTAATTGATTCTTTGTCTGCCATCTCTATGTATATGGAAGACAGAGGCAAATTCAGGAAATTCATGCTGGATTTAGTTACCGAGCTCAAAAAGTTTAAGGTAACTGCAATAGTTACTGATGAGCAGCCGCAGGTTTCTGATGGTGATACACTTTACTTCAGTGGTGAGTACCTTTCTGATGCAGTCATAAAGTTGTTCTATACAGGTTTGGGTGGCGATTTCGACAGAAGCATGCAGATAGTGAAGATGAGAAGAACCAACAATGATAGATCAATGCTTCCGATGAGAATAGATAAAGGCGGCATATATGTCAAATGATTCTAGTCCCAAAGACTTCTTAAACAAAATGCTTTTAACTGGAAATATAACCTTTGACGGTAAGCATCTTTTGTTAATGGGTAGGCCAGGTTTATTGCTAAATGCCGATATACTAGTTAGTTTGTATGGATACCTTTTAAAGTACGATAAGGATGCACTTTTTAATGCGGGTGTTAAGTCAATTAATGACATAATAATAGATTATAAAAATAGATTTAGTGATATAAACAAAATTTTTTCATTATTATCTGAGATCGTAGAAACTTCTGGCCTTGGCGAGTTTGATTTTGTTTTCGAAAAGTTAAATTCTATTCTTAGAGCTAATAATTCAATTATTCCAATAAGATATTTGACGCTTTTTGGAAGATCAGATAAACCCATTTGTTTCTTTTTGACAGGCATGTTTTATCAGTCTTTAAAGATAGTATTTAACAAGGATTACAAAGTTGAGGAGGTGACGTGCATCGCTAAAGGAGACAATGTATGTACTTTTTTAGCTAAAGAAATTTAATTATGAAACCTAGTTTAAAGAACACTTTGGAATATGCATTTAAAAATGTTGATTTTTATAAGCAGGATAACTATAAAAAAATATTATCTGAGAATAGAGGCAAACTTGACCATCTTCTACTTTCGCGATTACCAATAATTGACGGAAATTATTTTTTGAATGATTTTTATAAGTTTATTCCGTCAAATCCAAATTCATACATATTTGACTTTGAAACATCTGGTTCATCGGGTACTCCAAAGAATATACCCGTAGATGTTAATTTTATGAGTGATTATGTTAATGGAGTTATAAATATTTTTAATGATATACTCGATGGCGCTCCAAAATTTTATATAAATATAGCACCTCCAAAACCAGCAATAAGTGGGGTTCTTATGAGTAGATTAGTTGAGCTAGTAAATGGGATTGAATTTGTTCCTGGCCCAGGGCAGAGAATTTTAGATGTGTTGCGAAATGCTTATGCAGTATACTCAAATCATAAAAACATGGGCAAAAAAGTAAATATAATGGCGATATCCTCTTTACTATTTAGGGAAGTTTATAGTTTGAATAAAGATGAATTGAATGAATTAAAGAGTTTAACAAATAGCCTTGATGTGTATGTTTTGTTAGCTGGAGAGCCAGTTGATTTCAATAGGGTAAAGTTATTACAAAAGATGTTTAATACTAAAGGGGTAATAGATTTAATAGGCACAACAGAGGGGGCTTCTGGTTATAGATTTTATAGCTATAACAATATAATAAATAACAATGATCCGGGGTATGAATTTATAATGAATGATTATAACGTGCATTATAGCATTTTTGACGGTAATAAGTTATTAGAATTAAATAATAAAAACGTTGGGGAAAAAGGAGAATTAACCATAACACAAAAATCGCGTAAAAACAAAACTATTTGCCCATTAATTAATTATAATATGAAAGAATTAGTGATTTTTCGTGGATTTTATAAAGGGAAACCAAAGTTTGAGTTTATCGGCAGGAGTAATAAGCTAACTAATTTTAGTGTATCAAAATTAAATGATAATATTATAGATGATGTAATTGCGGGGGCAATTTTAAATTATGATGTCGGCGAGGGATATGCAGAGATTACGAGAGAAAATGGTTTAGATAAGTTGTTGTTCCATTTCTATAAAAAAGGTTTTAATGGAGATAAGAACTCAATTAAAAGTTTTTTAGAAAACGCTTTATCTAATCATGAAATGGAGCTTTCTTATGTTATTAAAAACAAATTAGGATTAATAGATATTGATATCACGGACAAGAAAGAAGACATACCATTTTACGTTCAAAAGGGCAAATCCATACGTTTAATGGATAAAAGAGGGATAGAACACTACTGATTTAGGACCTTGAAAGGTTTGAAACGCCGTCTATCTCCTTAAATGACTTTGTTGCTTTCGTTGTCTTTCTCCTTACGGCGTAGTCCTCGTCATTTATTAGCAGAAGTTCTGGTTCAGCAACTATCATCTTTGTTTGTGCCTTTTCTCCGTATTTAGTGGTTTTTCCACCGTAGTTCATATATATAAATGTAAGGGGGAAAGAGGGGAAATAGGTTATATTATTATCGCCTGAAAAACCTATTGAGGATTTTCCTGCGTAATGACCGTACATAGGTATAAGCTTTTTACCAATTTCTTTTTCTGTCTTTTTTAATCCTTTTCCAGTTATCTGTGTACCAGACACCTTTATTAAATTAGTGTCGTAAAACAGGTCTTTAGGTAACATTGAAAGCATCTCCATCGCAGCCGTAGCTATTCCAACGTTACCTTCTTTTAATAAGTAAGTCTCCTTTTCCATGACAGGTTTCATTGCCTGCATCATCTCTTGTGGACTTAAAAGTTTCAATCCCTTTGTCTCAAATTCATTTCCTACATATTCCATTCGAAGGAGTTCTGCTAGTTTTTTGTGTTCTTCCTGGTAAGCGCCTACAGGGCCTGCGGCCAGTAATTTCTTGTTTTTTAGCTCCTTTACTGGATACTGCGCCTTTATTCCGGTGTATTCATTGACTGCCGATATATACAAAGATTGCGGTGTATGGTAAACTGTTTTTGCTGGTCCGGTAGTTCCAGAGGAAGAACTTTTAAACATAGTATCTGTTTTAAAACCTGTAGGCATGTAATAACGTTCGTAACCTCTCTCCTCCTTTAAAAGGTTGGAATCAGAATTACCTAAAAGCGAAACTAACTCATCTAAGCTTTTGGCGTTGTATATTTTGGCGGGAGTTATATCCTTGATGTATGCTTTCGAAACCCAATACCTTGAGCCGGTACTACCGTTTATTTGATAGTTTGCCACTTCCTTTAACCAATTCAGCATTCCGTCTTCAACGTTACTATTTAACAATGCTTTATCAAAGGGTTTTTTAAACTTAGACCATTCTCCTTCGAATAAGTTCTCCCCATTAGCGTACTTTCTCAAGTTTTTTATATAATTATTCATTCTATAATAGTGATAAGTTGTAATATAAATACTTTACTTAGAACCAAAATTATATAACATACGCATATATAACTTACTATGATAACGGAGGAATTGAGCAGTAAAAAGAAAAAAATCTTTTTTTCTGTAGTTATAGTTTACTTTTTAGTCGGGTTTTTGCTTATACTTATATTCCTGACAAGGTATTTTGGTCCAAACGGAGCTAGTCTTATAGGAATACTTTATCTAGCATTGGGCTGGCTGTTCCTTTATCGCTGGAAAGGGTTGTTCAAGATAATGAAAATAAAATACAAGTAGAGCTTCATGATAAAAAACAATGTCAAGGATTCTGGTATCTCATTTGTTCATATAGTATTTACTATAATGATAATAACCTTTTCTATACGAGCAAGCAACAACATGCTTACTACCTCCGTTCCACTACTGGTCAAGTATTATTTTGGTTTCTCTGAAACAGAAGTCGGATTAATAGCGGCCTTATTGTCTTTTACCACTTTTCTCACGACGGCTTTTTTAAATGCTAAGTTATCGGCAAACAAAAGGCGCGTAGCGTTTATAGTTTCTAATTTCATTTACATGCTTGTATTTATCAGCATATGGGTTTCCAATTTTTACAGCATTTGGGCATTAGCAGCAATAATGGGCGTTCTTCTAGGGTTCATAATGCCTAACATAATAACGGCTGCCGGCCTTTTCAAAGATCCAAAGACAAGGGACAGAATACTGTCCATTTACACGGTCATATTGAGTTTTAGCCTTATAATCGGTCCGTTGATAGAGTCGGAGCTTCTCAAATTTGTAAACATACGGGAAGCATTTCTTATATTTGCGTTATTTGGTTTAATTTCATTTGTTCTTTCTCCTTTAATGAAGTTTCCGGTTGAAAAGCAGAAAAAGATCAAGGTCAAAGTGTTTTCAAACTACGGTTTCCGCTCAGCTGTTTTCAATATAATGGCATATAATATACCCTTTGCAGTATTGATAGCATTTGCAGGAATATACGAAAGGGACACTTTCAAAATCTCTCTTTCCTTTGTTACCTTGGTGTTTTCGTTATTTTTCCTTACGTCCTTTTTATCGAGGATATATCTATCGATTAAACCTCCTAACAACATAAAATTTATGATGAATGGAACAATCGTTTTAACGCTAATAGGCATAACAGTAATGGTTTTTTCGAGGAATTTAGAGATATTCATAGTTTCATTTCTGATTTTGGGGATACCACACGGTTTTGCATACCCTGTTTCAATAATTACGCTTGGCAGGTCATTCCAGGCCAGATTAAGAAACGTTGCAAATAGTTACTTTTTTGCAATAATGATGGCAGTCGGCGTGCTTTTGCCAACCTTGTCAGGCTTTTCGATAGACAACATAGGTTTTAAGCTTACCTTTATTTTCATAACTCTTTTAATAGTTGTTTTGCTGGTATTAAATAATATTAATTTCAGGAGATGGAAACTTAATGTATGACACGGATGATTAAAATATCTAAAAGCGGGATTGAAAAAGTGATAAGATACGTGCAAATCCGCTTAAACATAGAAAGATTGTGGTTTTTCCCCAGAAACAGTTTACGGAACATAGGCTAATGCTTTCAATGAGGAGGGGCATTAAAGAGAGATTTAAAGTAAATAGATGGCAGATACTTCCTTAACGGTGCATATCTGCAGCTTTGATCAACTGAAAGAAATAGAAGTTGTTATCTTTGTAAAATTAAATATACTTAGAATATAATTTAATACTTGAAAATTCATTTACTTTCATGGTAAAGTTAACCGTAAGAAACTTAAGCAAGAGATATAAGGATAAGAAAGGTAAAGGATTAGCGGCTTTAAAGAACATTTCTCTTGATTTGGATATAAATGGAATATTTACATTGATAGGCAGAAACGGGGCTGGAAAAACCACTTTTATAAGGATAGTTTCTACTGAACTGCTTCCAACTACGGGAAAGGTATACTTAGATGGAGTTGATGTCGTGGAAGATCCCAAAGGCATAAGGGATAGAATAGCAGTAATACCTCAGGAAGCGGAGCTTATACCCTGGATGACAGCAAGAGAAAATATATACGCATATCTGTTATGGAGGGGGTTCAGTTTTAAGGAGGCCAGAAAAAGGACAGATTCAGTTTTATCAAGGTTTAAATTGGAAAAATATGCGGATAAAATACCAAGGAAATTATCAGGAGGTACAAAGAGGAAGGTTTTGGTTGCATTGGTAATTTCCTCAGATGCAAAAATAATCTTTTTAGACGAGCCTACAACAGGTTTAGATCCCATATCGAGAAGGGAACTATGGGAGGTTCTTAATGAGTTGAAAAAAGAGCACCTTATAATACTAACAACACACTATCTTGAAGAGGCCGAGGAGCTTTCCGACTATATAATCATATTAAACAAAGGAAAGCTTGTAAGAGGGGGCACTATAAACGATATAAGAACTGCTGTAGGCTATCCATATGCAATAAAAATATTCAAGGGCTTCAATAGAAAAATCAGATTAAAAGGAAGAATTGTAAAGAAAAACGATGGTACTTTTCAGGTTTTTTCGGATGAAAAGGCAGCAAACAACCTTGCCCAAAAGTTGATAAAGACGAAGGTAAAGTTCTCAATCAATCCGACTTCATTGGAAGATATATTTTACATGCTGGTAGGCGATATAGACAAAGGGGAAGAACATGAAAACGAGTAAGTTTAGTCAGCTTTCTGCCTCAGTAATGGCTAATGCAATCTATGCCATGAAGAACTTCCCGGTCATGCTTGTAAATACCATACTGGCTCCTTTCGGTTTGCTTATAATAATATTTTTTGTAAGTCACGGAACCTTGCTTGACGTTGGCATATTAGGGGCGTTCATTTTGGTAATGGTAAATAACGGAATATCTATTCAGGGAGATCTTACGCACTTAAGGAATGACATGAAGCTGCAGGACATGCTTGTCAGTTCACCCGTTTCTCCCGCAATTTATGTGGCGGGCATAGCGTTATCCGAACTAGTTTTTTCTATTCCTGATCTAGTAGTTCTTTCCATCCTTGCTATTATATTTATCCATATTCCAGTAATTGCTGCCTTAACATTGGTAGCAGTCATGCTTCTTACCTTCATGTTTTCCATCTCCTTGGGTTTTTTTATTTCAACGATAAGCAGGGACGTTATAGAAAGCTGGGCATTTATGGGTCTTATCTCAATGGTTTTATCCACCTTACCACCGGTTTACTATCCTGTTACATACATACCTATCCCTTTCAGATACCTTGCTTATATTTCACCTACAACCTTTTCTGCAATAATAGCACAGGGCAGCATAGGCTTTATTAAATTCTCAAGTTCATTTATTTTGACATCTTGGATAGTTCTTATTCTAGTTTCCGCCGCTTTAATTATATTTGCAATAAAGCGCTCCAGGTGGAGAGAGGAGTGAATTATTTTAACTGTATCTTGTTTTAAACAGTAATGTATAATGATAAATTTTCAATAAGAAATATGTTGAAAATAGGGATACCAACGCTTCTTTTTCTGCCTATAATATTAGTCATAGCGTTGTTTTCTGGCAGCATTCTTTTTTTGGATTACGTTCATGTGTTCAGCGGTGCTTCTTGGACAGGCATGGATCTTTTTATGGGCCTTTTTTTCTCCTTTGTTATGAAAGGACTTGACAACGATGAGAGAGTTGAGGTATCTAAAAGGCTTACGCCGATGATGCTTTTTTTCATGCCCTCCATATCAGCAGTAACGATAACGGCGGGGATAATACTAGCAATGAAAGAAGGAATTTTTATTCTATCCTCCCCCATAATTATAGCCGTTCTTGTAATAGCTAGTATACTTACTTTACAAGGCATAGGCATATTCCTGCCAAATGAGTTAAGGGTTTATCTGGAGATAAAGCACGGCAGTAAAGACAAAGATAAAATAGTAAGGCTTACAATGTTTAACTTAAAACTAGCATTCAGCCAAGTTATCTTTCAAATAGCAATAATACTGCTTATGGCACATCTTGCTACGGGGTTAGCGCTATGATGATTAATTTTAGGTCTATTTACAGGTTCGGGGCAGTATCTGCAGCCTTGCCGTTGCTTTTTTTGGTTATAGTCTATGCGGTCAAGGACTACCTTTTAATAGACTATATACATGTTCTTGCCGCAGCGTTATGGCTGGGTTGTAATCTTTTTATGGGTTTCATATTCTACATTGTAATAAAAGATTTGGATGATAAGGAAAAGGTTGACATAACTATAAGGCTGCTTCCTCTTACGTTGTTTTTTATACCCTCTATAACTTTAACCACAGTAATCGCAGGCTACATACTTGCCTTTTACATAGGCCTTTTTTCATACTCTGCTTTCATCTACATGCCAATAATTGTAATCTCCACGGTCCTTCTCTTGCTCTCTTTCATTTATTATATAGGAGATTCTCTGGGGATAATAATGATTTTAAATCATAAGACAAACATTAAAAAAGTCATAGAACTTTCTATGAGAAACTTCAAAGTCGCCTTTGTCCAGTTGATATTACAGTCTATAATAATAGGATTTATGGCCTACATAGTCGTATCATTATAATTTTATTATAATTAAATAGTAAAATATTTATATAGGTTGATTTCATAATAACTTATGAATAAAAAACTTGATGATTCTCTTTCAGATGTATTTGTGAAACCTGAAACAGGTTTGTATACTGAACTTTTTTTGATCGAAGAGCTAGGCCTTGGTAAAAAAGCGGGCAACTACTTGAAAGCGAAATACAGCCCAAATGAACGGTTTAAGATGATGAAAAGAGAGTATAATACGGCTCCGGAAAACATCGTTAAACCTATTGCATTAAAGGAGTTGGACGGCGAAAAAGTGTATATACTAGAAAAGATAACTGGTAATATGTTTATGGACTCTCTTTATAAAGTAAGAGAAAACAAACAGCTTTTATACAGCATAAAGCAACAGCTTGAATCTACAGTAGAAAAATTACATAGCAATGGTTATGTCCACGGCGATTTAATGGGCGCAAATAACATTATGCTTACGAAAGACGGAAAAATCAAACTTATAGACTCTCTATACATACCTAAAAATTTTGAATACAAAAAAGCTTTCATTGAACTTGATAACAATGCAGTAAAATCTGTTATAAATACAATGTATACAAAATTTATTGGTAGATGAAATATTTAGTTTAAAATGGAAAAGCTGGAAAGCATCCTAAACAAAGTAGTTACTACCAAAAGTTATTACATGCTTGCTTCTGATAGCATACAGTCTAAAGTTAACCAGATAAACTACCAAACGAATATCTCTTTTTGGAGCCTGGCTGCAATAGTGTCAATAGTTGCAGGCTATTCTGTTTACAAATACCTAAAGTTTCTTAAGAGAGGTTACTAAGCCGCATTTTTTTGATTTTTCTGCTTTCGGTTATTTGGAAGGCACCTAGTCTTCTTATTTTTAATTCTATTTACTATCTTTTATGTCTTGCTTTATTTTTCTTACTATCTCTTCAGATATTATAGGAGCTCCTATTGCCAAAATTTTCTTACTGTTGCTGTCAATTATGGTAAAATGGCCATGATTAGCTCTTATACCCCATACTCCAAACTCATCCAAATCGAGAAAATAAGCGATTATAGCCTTTATAACATCTCCATGCGAAACGATTATTACATTTTTATCTTTAGGTATATCCTCCAGTAACCCTCTTACCCTGCCCATTAAACTATCCCATCCTTCAAATCCGTTAGGATAACCCTGTATTATCTCCTTTACATGCCAATTGTAATCAATTTGATCTCCCTTGTTATCAGATGGTATTTTCTTGTTGTTGTAATTGCCCATGTTTCTTTCAGATAGCCTTGTATCTTTTCTTACTTTTAAGCCAGTTACTTTAGATATTATCTCCGCGGTTTGAACGGCTCTTAGAATTGGGCTTGAAAGTATTTCTGTTATTCCGCTTAATTTTTTGAGTTCTTCAGCGGATTTAACTAGGTATTTTTCTCCTTCAATTGTAAGAGGATATCCTTCAATATCATGGGTAAGATATCCTTTTTTATTGGATTCACTATAGCCATGCCGTATGATTATTATAATTCCCATATATTTCTATGGCATATATAAAATTAATCCTTTATGGTATAATATGTGCTAATTATATCTACCTAGTCATCCACATATCATGTTTGTTTATGCTTAGTACGGCGTATATAGCCGCTAAAAACATTACTAAAAGCATTATGGATCCGTAGGATAAGAGTCTTAGTTTGTCTTTCTTTACAGTTTTTATGATTAAGTATATCATTATTATAGCCGATAAAATAGATACTATTTTTAAGCCATTATACAACAAAGTAACAGACCTTAAAATGCTTGGGACATAAAAAATTGACTTTACAAAGAGTCTTCCTCCCTCTATTATACCTCTATCTAAGATTGTCTTCGCAATTAAACCTCCTCTTAAAACAAATTCCGTTAACACAAGGAAAGGTAATGTGTATAAATAAAACATAAAAAATGCATATAATGACCCGTTTTTGAAAATACTCCCGTCTTTAAGACTTTTAATGAAATTTATGTATCCAGATCTAGACCATCTTATTGATTGCTTTACCAAATTTTTAAATGAATTTTGCCCTTTTGTTAATACAACTACATCTTGTGCCAGTTTTGTTTTATATCCTAAACTATTAACATATTTTGTAATAGTTATATCATCCCCCAAAATAAGTTTCTTTCCAAGAAATTTCGAATTTAGAAATTGATCAGAACACACAAAATCCTCTATTATATTCGTTTTGTATACGGCGCATTGTCCATTAATTACCATTACCTTATCAAAATAAGACAATGCTTTAAACGAAAGCTGCCGTAGTCTTTGAAGCATTTCAGAAGGGTAATAAATGAACTTGTTTTTTTCTTTTATAATTCTTACTTCTGCCCCGACGCCTGCTGTTTTATCATCAAATTTGCTTAAAATCTTTTTAACAGCGTTTTTAGGCAGTATAGTATCACTATCTAAGAACATTACGTATTTGCTTTTTATCAGTTTTATGCCTACGGCGAGAACGTTCTTTTTACCTATGTTTTTTCTTAAGTAAATAAATCTGCCGTTATTTTTTTCAGTTATTTCTTTGTAAGGGGAACAACACCCATCTCCTATGACTATAAACTTTTTCCCCTGGTTTTTTACAGATGCAATGCACTTTTCAAACAGGTTTTTGTCTTCATTGTATACAGGTATAAGTATTGTAAGCGAATTCTTTGTTTCATTATCATTTCCGGTCTTTTCCTTCTTTTTATAGAAATAAAATATGAATAAAATGTATAAAGAGGACGAAACAGAGATTATTATGGATAGATAAACATACGTTAAATATAATAGATGAGAATACACAACCATACAATTCATCTGCTTTTTAGCTATTTATACCTATTATTAAGTATACAAGGCACCATGGGAAAATTTAACGGTTCCACCGAGAATTCCCCTTTCATAAGATGAGTGGTGAAAGGTGGTAAAGGTATAAAACCTAAGTAAGAGTAAATAAAATATGCGTAATTACAAGTTCAGATTATATCCGAATAAAGTCGTAGAAACGGAGCTTAACAGGCAATTAGATCTATGCAGATGGACTTATAACAGGCTTTTAGAAGAATTAAACAAGGCAAAAGAAGAAGGAAGAAAGCTCAAAAGATATGACACGCAACAATTCCTTGTAAAGCTTAAGGAAGAAGATAAATCAGAGTTAAAAAACGTCTACTCAAAGACATTGCAAATGGTAAATCAGCAGTTATGGAACAATATCCACACGTTAGCAGGAAGGAAGAAAAAAGGCTATAAGATAGGAAAATTAAGGTTCAAAGGCTATGACTTGTTCAAATCAATATTCTACAATCAAAGCGGATTCATTATAGGAAACAGGAAAATAATCCTTTCAAAAGTTGGAAAAGTAAAAGCAGAGTTTCACAGGGAAATAAAAGGCAACATCAAAGGTATAATAATCAGCAAAAGAGCAGATAAATGGTATGCCTGCATTCAAGTAGAGAATCCTAAACAAGAAAGGGCTCAATCAAAAGTCAATCCAGATACCTTACATAAAGCAGTAGGCATAGACAGAGGAATAAAGCATTTTCTTGCAGACAGCAACTCCAAAGTTGTGGAAAAACCTAGATTCCTGCAGAAGACTGCGGATAAAATAGCAGCTATTCAAAGGCAATTGGCAAAGAAAAAGAAAGGTTCTAACAGAAGAACCAAGGTAAAATTACGATTAAGTAAATCTTATGAGCATCTGCAAAACCAGAGAAAGGATTTTACCCATAAATTATCTACGGAACACGTGAAGAACTACGGAATAATCGTAGTTGAAAAGTTAAACATTCAGGGAATTGCAAAGAATCACAGATTAGCAAAAAGCATATACAATGCCTGCTGGCTGCAGTTCATATTCTTTTTATCCTACAAGGCTGAAAGTGCTGGCAGGATATTGATAAAAGTAGACCCGAAGAACACTACGC
>JAJZMG010000045.1 GCA_021798355.1 Nanobdellota archaeon
TCATGCTCAAGTTGATAAATATTAATATTAATCAAGTAATCATAATCTTGGAGCTATCGCCCAATAGGAGGGCACACGACTGAAGCTCGTGACGGTGAGGGTGCAAATCCCTCTAGCTCCATTGAATTATCGCTTGTAATGGTGCTAAGATTAGTTTTCTTTACACTTCAAACTTTCAGTTACTCTTTGAAAACCTGCATTTACTATATCTATAGAACTGTTCTCTGAAGCTAAACCAAAGACCATGCAAACCGTTTTGCCGGTTACTGCAATGGCAACTTTAACGTATGCAAATGAAAGATTTTCTATTTGTGGTATCTTAATATTTCTATCAATTATAAGAACTCCCCTCTGACCGGATAAATTTATTTTTGATGAATTTAAGGTGTTTATCTTAAAACCTTTTAAGAACCCTCCTATCTGATTCAGATTGGTGACGTTTGAAAAGTTTACAGGCGCATTAAAATCTGCAACCACAACCAAATCAACATTTTTTACAAGCTTTGTTATGCTTGCAAGACTCAGGTTCTTTGAAAGTGCACCTGAAATAACGCTTGGTATATCCCCTATAATGTTTGAAACATACGAATTAGGAAGTATTATGGATATTGATGAATTTGTAAGCTCATTGGATATACCTTTTGAAATGCTGTTGTTTTGAGATAGAATCGGAACGCCGTTTACAACGGAAGGGGAGAATATAAGCCAGTTACCTGGATAAGAGAAATTTGCCCCGTTTGAAATTATCGTGTTGTTAGAGCTTGCGCCCTTGAAGAAAGAAGTAATTGACTGTCCTATAAGGCCTGCAACTTCTGGTGCATTTATATTTATTATATATGTTGATACGAGAGAGAAAATGATTACTGCAATTATAACATAAAATATTATCTTGAACAAGCCCATAATCTATAGAATATTTAACAGTATAAAAACTTAAAGAAACTATTAAGTTATAGGAGTATATGAACAAAAATAGTAACTACGGCAATTTTACCGAAATTTTTGAAATTTCAAAAAAAGTGTTTAAAATTGCAGAGATAGGCAGCAAGGAATTTAAGACCTCTGCTTTGCTATCAAATTTTTTAAAAAATAATGGCTTCAAAGTACAGCAACCATATAAGGGAATGAAAACTTCTTTTAGGGCGGAATACGGTAAAGGAAAGCCGGTTGTCTGTTTTTTATGCGAAGAGGATGCGCTGCCAAATGGGCATTCATGCGGTCACAACCTAATAGCCGCTTGGGCCGTTGGAAGCGCGTTAAAACTAAAAGAACAGGGATACAAAGGGAAAATAGTCGTTATTGGGACGCCATCTGAAGAAGGGATAGGAGAATATTCGGGAAGCAAGGATCTGCTTGTCAAGAAGGGGGCATTCAAAGACATAGACTTTGTTATAGGGGTTCATCCTGATTCGCAGTGGAACGTCGGTTGCCAGTCTCCCGCAGATTTAACGGCTGAAATTATTTTTGAGGGAAAATCAAGCCATTTGGAAGAGGCAGAAAAAGGCACAAATGCTCTTGATGCTCTTATCGTAACTTACTTGAGTATAAGGAATGCTACCGCGTCTTTCAATAAATACATGCATGTATTGGTCGGGATGTATGTAAAACAAGGCGGAGTGGCTTCCAATATTATACCTGATAAGGCTATCCTAGAAATAGACATAAGAAGCACTAAGAGCAGCTACTTAATGCATGCCTACAAAAGGATAAAAGAGATAGCAGAAGGAGTTGGAAAAATCTATAAAACAAAAACCCTTGTAAAGCAGATATCCCCTATATATGAAGAGTATAAAAATGCTCCTGCCATAGATAAAATTTTATACGAAAAATTAAAAAAGCAGGGTGTAAAAGCAACAAAGCTTTATGAGCAAAAAGACCAGCAGATAGGGGCTACGGACGAGGCAAATGTCAGCAGGGTAGTTCCAACGGGCCATATTGATTTTAAAATAGCACCCGAGAACATAGCCGGCCATTCGGATAAATTTAGGTATTTCGCCGGAAGCAGAAACTCGTTTGACCCTTTAAAAAAATCAATAATAGCGACCGTTGATGCCTGTTTGGAGATAGAAAACAGCCAAAAAGTTAAAAATGAAATCAGAGAATCAAAAATGAAAATTTAACTTTTTAGCGGCTATAAATCTGGATTACTACGAGATATCTAAACCATCTATTATGTCAAACCCGTATTCGGTGCCCACTCTAAAATTATCAAGGTTCCAGCCGTATTTTGTTGCCAGATAAAGAATTGGCAGCAGGTTGTTAAAGTTGTCTATCCTTCCGTATACTTTTAGGTTCGTTTTTTTGTCTTTTCCAAGCGCTTTATCTATTTTTTCAAACCATCTCTTCGAAAAGTTTAGATTCTCGCCGTCGTAAGTCTCCTCTTCAAGAAGTCTTATAAAGATGCTTATATAATCGGGCAGACAATCTTGTGACAATTTAATTGCTTTTTCCACTAAATCGTCGGGTAGCTTGTCTATTTCCAAGTATACTTTTGACCGCTTATTTGCCTGCTTTGTTAGTTGTAAAACGGAATTAATGTCCTCTTTAAACAGGTCCGGGTTATCTGTCAACGATGACAAGTTTGGGCTGAACTCTATCTCACTTGCGTTAAATGATATCGCGGAGGAGCATACTTGCTTTTTTTCATCAATTGTGTTCCTGTTTCCATGAAAAGAAGAGATGAAAGTTATTAATTCAAGTTTGCCTTCCTTTCCTATAAACTCCTGGGCTTTTGAAACAGCTGTAACGGGTATACATACTCTGCTGAATCCGTAATCGATTGATTTTTGTATGAATTCTTTTAGCTTACTTTCAGGAAGGTAAGCAGGCAAATAAGTAAGGTCTATATGGGACAAAAGCCAATTTTTGAAGTCCTGTTTTGATTTGAAAATATAGGACGGATCAAAGCCTTCTAACCACGTAGCGGAGACCATATTAGACAGAACATGATGCCATGAAAAGTAAGGCATTGTTAGTGGGTTTATCCAAAGGCAATCTGGATTTATAGCTTGTAAGCATATAATTATTTTGACCCCTTATAATTTATAGTTTTCTTCGTTGTGCCTGACAGAATAGCTTACAGAAAATATTGTTGTAATAAAACTCAACAGTCGCTGCTGTCCGCCGTTATGCTTTTACCGAATGTGTCTGTATAAACGCAAATGCCGCCGTTATAGAAGTAGCTGCTTGTGCCTGGTATAAGGCTGTAGCAATGCAAAGACGAGTATCCTGGCATTGTTGCCGTGCAAAAAGAGGTGCTCGCGGGGTTGGGGCTGCTGGCCAGACTGCAATCAGTACTGCATGTAAATTGGAATGAGCTTACATTTGAAGAAGGAGGGGTTATTGAGCCGGAGGTTTTTGATATAGGGAGTATAACAAATACGACCACTAAAACCAGAATTAATATTGCTAGGAGTATTATAATCAAAGTTGAAACCGGTAGCCCCTGTCCTTTCATATAATTATGAGTTTTCGAAAAGTTAAATCATTATCTTTTTATAGGTTAGTAATCGGGCCTTGCTACCTGATCAAACTTATCCTTTGCGACTTTGTACCAAACCCCATTAAATTTTATAAAATTCTGCTTGTTCTTGGCAACTACTCTTTGTATCTCTTGATTTATGTCTTCTGGCCTAACCTTCAAAAGTACAGTTTTAGGTTTGCTGTCATTAAAGTTTTCCTTTGGCAATGAGATCTTTATTTTTCTTATGATAACCGGCTTTTTATTTGCATGAGGGGTTATGGTAACGATTCTTTCTCTAAGGCGTAAAATCATCGCCGCTAAAAAAAGGCCTATTATAGCAAAGGTTAGGTAAGCTATAGCCGTGTCAAACAGATTCAAAAGGAATGTTGTCATTGCAAAGGGCAGGAGCTTCCTCTGTAGGAAAAATACAGATATCGCCAGACCAAAATCTAAGAATGATGAGTAAACGGATAATTTAACAGCAGTTGATGACAAAACAGAATGAAATTTTTTATCTTCTACCATGACTATTATACTCCGTGCGTATATTAAACTTTTCTTCCTTTTAAACGTGTTTAAAAGCACATTATGGATATATTCATTTTGATTGCTCCAAAATTTCTCCGGGTGTTATATTGATTGACTTGAATTTTGTTTATATACTGCCGTATAAAAGAGGTTCCCTTAAATCTGAATTTATTCAGTAATCTACTTTTCTGTAAGTTATGGAGATATATTTTTTATTGTCATTCAATTTAATGGTATAAAATGCCTTTTTGAAATAAACAAGCGCTTGTTTACCGTTAACTGCGAACATTGTTCCATCCCTAAATTTTAGGTTTTTTGAACTTAGTTTTCTTGCGATTTCCCCTGCAGAGTCCTTTGAATTCCTGAAATCCAAGAGATACAGATTGTCTAGATTAAGATCGGAGCCGTTATTTGAGATATACTCAGCAAACCTTTCTACTGAACTAAAAGTATTCCTAAAGTCCTTCAAATCTTCATCATATATATAGTTAGATAAATACCCGTCGAATTTTAGCGAAGCCAGCACGAACGGCAAGCTGTGATATTTATCTAAAGAAGAGGTAGAACTTATAACCGGGTCATTGAGATATTTATCAAGTAAACCTGACTTTATTACGGCCCTGTGCACCTCTTCGTGCATCACTATCCTTTTTTGACTTTCTCTGTTTTGAATTCTCTGCTGTTTGTCTAAAACTCCTGGAGTAAACAGCTCCTTAAGTAGGTAGAACCGGTCCTCTTCCGGGTTATAAGACGCTAAATAATTGTAAGAGATTTTACCGAACTCGGCTTCTGCTCTAAAAATAAAGTGATTGGAGTTAAAATCCATGTAATCTAAAAGTTTGGACCCTTGAAAAGACTCTTCTAGTTCTATAAGTATCTGGCTTAACTTATCCTTATAGCCCATAACTCTATATGCCATTGATAAGATATAAATCTGATTTTGGAATAGTCATTGCTTATTTTCTTTTAAGGTTTAATTTATACCGTGAAGAAAGACTGCTTTTAGTTCCTAAAGTCTTATATTACAGTACCGCTATTTACATATCATCTAAAATAAACAAAGCGATAAAATATGGAAGGAAGTAAAGATGAACGCAGCCTTGCTGCAGAAGAATTCTTGGAACATAAAAGAGCCCTAGACCATGCTAAAAATTATGTTAAAAACAGTGTTAATGGTGTTAATAAAAAAGGGCTGAAAGGATTAGAGGCATTGTTATATGTTCTTTCTGACCTTTCCAAATATGCTTATCTAGATAAAATGGATGAGAGGTATATACGTGAAGAAATGAAAAATCTCGATTATAAATTAAAAGACGTCGAAGATTTTGCTAGTGATGAAAGGATTTATGATAACAGTAATCAAACTGATACATTGGGGATATTCATATCCGCAGCCATAAACAACGTTATAAAACGCGGAGAAAAAGTCCATATAAACTCTTCAAAACCAATTAACAACTTGTTTTATAGGCTGAAAAGCGCTGAAGGACATGTAAATATTGCTGGAGACTACCTTGGAAAAAATGCAATAAACAGTACGATATACGCTAAAAAAGCTGGAAATAACGCGGGTGAAGAGACGGTAAATTCAGAGATGCATATATATGCATCGGGAAATTATTTAGGAAATAAAAACTTCGCTTCGAGAATATATGTTTATGAAGCAGGGGATTATCTTGGAAACGCATCATTCATGAGCATGATATACGCTAAAAAAGCTGGAGATAACGCAGGAAACGGCGCATACCACTCAATGCTACATATTGGTAAAGCTGGAAACATGTTTGCATATTCCGCAAGAGGGAGTGAGATTCATTTTGATGAGGTTAAAAACAACGCAGCAAATAAAATAAAAGAATGCGATGTTCACGGCAGAAAAGCAGGGGAGCACTTTGGTGAGGATGCATCCAAAAGCAAAATGCATGTTGATAAAATTGAAGGTGAAACCGGGAGACATATGAACGCTTCAAAACTTTATGTAAAAAGGTTAAAAGGGAAAATCGGACATTGGAGAACAAAATATGAAGCAATATATCTGAGCGGATGTTACAACAACATATCCGCAGAGTCATGGGATCTGCCAAGTAAAGTGTACATAAGAGGGGTTCCTTACGTTTTACCAAATATATTATATAAATTAAATGAGCTCCATTATAAAATTAGATGCAGTAAAGCCCCTTAGATTTTACCGAATAATTGTATTAGACTAGATTAGTCATTTTATGAGGGGGATTTATTTTTATAATCCGCAAGGTATACTGTGTGTTTTATGGAAATTAAATATAGTTATTTCTTTTTCTAATTTTCACTACAGATTTTAGATAAAAAACCTACTATTAAATAGCTAAACCCTTATATAGTAATTCTATTCTATACCTTCTTTGTTTAAATAAAAACGAATGAAGGTGATAAAAATGGGAGGAGCAAATAGCCCAGGTGGTTGGCGGGGGATTGTAGAAAGATCGGAAGAGGATATAGAATTTAAAAATGCTAAAAATTATGTTAAAGGCAGTATTAATGATGCTAATAAAAAAGGGCTAAACGGCTTAGATGCGTTGCTAACAGTTATTTCAGATCTTTCTAAATCGATTTTATCAATTTATGCCGGCGAAGAATATATACGTGAAGAAATGAAAAATCTGAATTATAAATTAAAAGACGTTGAAGATGTTGCAAAGGATAAAAGCTTGTATAACTGTATTAACAAACCTGGAGCGTTGGGGGTATCTATCTCTGCAGCAATAAACAACGTTATAAAACCAGGAGAAAAGATTTACATAGACTCTCCGAAACCTATTGACAACTTATTCTATAATTTAAAAGACGCAGAAGGGCATGTAAATGTTGCGGGAGACTACTTTGGAAATAATGCAATAAACAGTATGATATACGCTAAAAAAGCTGGAGATAACGCAGGAAACGGCGCATACCACTCAATGCTCTATATTGATAAAGCTGGAAACATGTTTGCATATTCTGCAAAGAGAAGCGAGATTCATTTTGGTGAAGTTGGTGATGGAGCGGCAAAATACATGAGTGGATGCAATGTTTACGGCAGAAAAGCTGGAAAAGATTTTGGAGAAAACGCATTCAAAAGTAATATGTATGTTGATGAACTTGGCAATAATCCCGGCTTAGGCATGCAATACTCGGAGCTCCACTTTAAGAAATTAGACGGTAAACTCGGCTCTTGGGATGTTGATGTTAAAGCAAATAACAAAGTCTATAAAAATGGATTACCATACATTTTACCTAATATAAAACATGCAGCAAAGGTTATGACTTATTGGACAAAGGGTGGCATATCGAATTTGGGGGGCAGTATAATTAATAATAGTCGAAGCATTCTAGGCGTTGCACAAATAACCGTCGGCGCTCTAGCTATCGAAGAAGGCGTGCCATACGTATATCTTAGAATGCCAGGATATCTTTATGCGCTTCCGTTCGTTGCATTGCTCGGCGGCTATAGCTTTTACCGTGGAATTTATAACGTACTCAAAGATAATTAGTGATAAAAAAGGAGGATAATAAGTATATTCTGAAAGCTTTAGAATGAGAGTTTATAATTAACTAATGGCGATAAACATAATAAGTGTGTTTATTCAGATAATTTAATAAATTTTAAAGTCCTTGTAATGGACAATTTTCAATGCTTTAATGTTAAGTAAACTCTTTTCATCACTTTCTCTTATAAGTTCAGCAAGAACATCCTGCTCCGATAAACTGTCCTTTACTAAAAATATGACAGAATCAAATTTTGTTTCAAGTATTCTTTTCAGGCTTTCAATACTGTAATTTACTAGGATGTATTTTTTAAGCAAGCCTTTTATCAAAAACCCTTCTTCATATTCTTCAAAGTTTACCCTGCTAGCTTTCAAATGATTAGTAACCAAATTTCTAAACAAGCTTCCGAAAAATTCGTTTTCTGTTAATG
>JAJZMG010000017.1 GCA_021798355.1 Nanobdellota archaeon
TGATAATAGCGATATCGGGAACTCCCGGCACTGGAAAACACACTTTGGCAGATAGACTTTCAAGAAAAATTAAATATGAAGTATTAGATTTAAACCCGTTTCTAACAAAAGGAAAAAAGGAGGAGGAGGTTACGCTAAAAAAATTAAACAGGGTATTTCAAAGGCACAAAAAAGATAATTTGCTAGTTGTTTCGCATCTAGCCCATTTTATAGAATCTAAGCAGATAAATTTATTGATAGTGCTCAGAACTGAACCTATGGTACTGGCAAAAAGGCTTAGAGGAAGAAGGTATTCAAAAGAAAAAATACGTGACAATGTCATATTTGAGGCAATGAACGGTACCTATGAAGAAGCATTAAAAATGAAAAGAAATGTTTTCCAGATAGACAACACTCAAAATATAGATAGAGCAGTAAAGAAAGCAAGGCTAATAATAAATGGAAAGGGCAGAGGAGATAATGTTGATTTCTCTGGTAAAATAATAAAAATGGAAAAAATGCTTAAATAAAAGCAGTTTATATAATAAAAATGGAAATAAAAGAGATAAAGGCGCTTAAAATACTCAATGCAAATTCTAATTTTACTATTGAAGTAATGGTCACTACGGATAAAGGTAAATTCCGTGGATCGTCACCTGCTGGTGAGAGCAATAGTAAATATGAAATTAGTCAGTTTAAAAATAGTATAGACTATGAAATAAAAAATTTTAATGATTATTTAAAAAAGTTAATAGGAAAAACCATCCTTGGACTGGAAGATATTTTCTCCATAGAAAATGAACTACCAAGTGAATTTATAGGTGGCCCTTCACTTTCACTTTCATATGCGCTTATTTATGGATTAAGTGCGGATACAAAAAAAGAGCCATATGAGCTGTTTGGAAATAAAAACAAAGTTATGCCAGTATGCAAGATGATAGGAGGAGGAATGCATGCATCTGGTTTAGGCATGGATATACAAGAAATACTTGTAACAACAATCACCGATAATAATATTGATAGCATAAACACCACTTTAAAAGTGTATAAAAAAGTAAAAGACTTACTTGAAGACAAAACTGACAGTTTCATAGGGGGAGTAGACCCGGAAGGCGGATTTATAAGCGGATTAGACAACTATGAGTCCATAAAAGTAGTTAGAGAAGCAATAGAGCTTGTAATAAAGGAAAGTGGTATGGATATAAGACTTGGACTGGATTTTGCAGCATCTACTTTTTATAAAAGCGGCAAATATGTGTATAAACGGCCAATATACGGAAAAAAGGAAGTTGACAGAGGAGAACAGGTAGACTTAACAAAAAAACTTTCAGATGAATTTGATATTTTCTACATAGAAGACCCGGTTGATGAAACTCTAGCAGAGGATTATGGGGAAGTAATGAAATTGCTAAAAGGTTCGCTTATAGTTGGAGATGACCTCACAGCGACTACTCCTGAAAGGCTTCAAAATGTTCACGCAAATATAAATGCGACGCTTATAAAACCAAATCAAATTGGTCTTATATCTAAAGTAAAAGAATACTCAGAGCTTGCAGATAAATTCGGAATAGACAAAGTAGTATCACATAGATCCGAGGAAACCTCTATTCCAATAATATCTGACCTAGCAACAGGGCTAAACGCAAAGTATTTAAAAGTTGGAATCAATAGAGGAGAAAGGATAGAGAAAATAAATAGACTAATCGAAATAAATTGATATGGTATTTAAGAAAATAGATAAATTGGAAGCGTATAAAACGTATGGTACAAGGATAGGAGCAAACGCTAATAATAAGGCATTTGAAAGGTTTGTTTTCAAGAAGATACCTAATAAATTTACGATACTTAATATAAAACTGATAGATGAGAGGATAAAATTAGCTGCCAAGTTCCTAAACGGCTATAAAAGGAAAAACATATTGTTAGTATCAACTTTAGACAGCGCGTATTACTCCGTTTATAATTTCTCTAAGCTTATGGGGATAAGCGTAAACTTTGGAAGGTACCTTGCTGGTTCGCTTACAAACATAAGCTATAAAAACTTCTTTGAGCCCAAAGTTCTACTAATAACTGACCCTAAGTCAAATAGAAGGGCAATAAACGACGCAAAGAAAATAAACATACCTATAGTTGGGGTGACAAATACCGATAACAGCACTGCATTTATTGATTTGATAATACCGGGAAACAACAAGAGCGGGAATAGCATAGGATTAATACTATTCTTACTAGCTATGAATATGACTAAAAAAGAGGATAAAGAAAAATTTGAAAAGATAAGCTTAGAGGATTTCGTATCAAAAGAGCTTGAATTTTAATAACATATGTACTTCCAAAAATTAAGCAAAAATGTTAACATATTACCAAATAACTGGAGAAAAAACAATGAAAGAAAAATGTAGCTTTTATAAAAATGAGAAGTTAATAGTAAAAGGAGTAAAATACTGCAGGACGTTTTCAAGTAAGGTATTGGGCCTTATGTTTGTATCAAGCCCTGGAGAAGGTGCATTTTTACCTGATGTAAAAGACATACACATGAATTTTGTAAGATTCGAACTGAGGGTAATCTGGCTTGACAAAAATTTTAAGGTAGTGCACCAAACTATTGCAAGAAAATGGAGACTTTACAACGGGCCAGAAGATGCGCAGCATGTTTTAGAGCTTCCTGTAAACAAAAAATATGACATAAAAGTGGGAGATAAACTCAAAATAAAGATATATGAAAAATAAAGAAAGAACATTAATTATTGATAAGATAAATTTGACTTCTAAACATGAAAAGGTATTTGATTTTCAACTAGTTTTCCCAGGCAGCTCTACAATCAATTTTTCAAATAATTTTATAAATATAAAATTAGGAAAAAATGAAAATATAGGAAATTTTGACATAGAACTGGCATTAAAAGAAAGCATATCTAAATTTAAACCGGATTCCGTTCTTGTTTCTGGAGGAATAGACTCTTCTGTGCTTGCAGCTATGGCTGTAAAAGAATTCAACGACGTGAAACTTATATCTGCGGGCACAAAAGATTGCGAGGACAGTTTTTATTCAAAGATACTTAGCAATGAATTAAATGCCCCTCTTTATAGTGTAATAATAACAGAGGACAATTTAATTAATGCTATCAAAGAACTTAAATCGCTGGGTCTTGACACATACAGTATAATAATGGGCTTAACAGAATTTTTAGCAATAGAAAAGGCAAAAGAACTGAAAAGAACTAAGATAATTAGCGGGATAGGCAGTGATGAACTATTTTTCGGGTTTCAAAAGCATAAAAGCATGAAAAAAGAGGAGTTAGAAAAATTCAGAGAATCTAGGCTTTTTTATATGTCGGCCTTGGATTTATGGAGGTTAAACTTAATCGCATTGAAATTCAATGTATCCATTGCATTTCCATACCTTGATGATAGAGTCATAGATTCGGCGCTTTCAACAGATATAGAACAATTAACAGAAAATTATGATAAATTTCCGATTCGTTCGATCGGCAAATCGCTCGGACTTAGCGGAAAGATAACTGAAAGAAGAAAAAAAGCTATGCAGTACGGCAGCGGCACTGTAAAACTTATTAGAGAGCTTTCAAGAAAAAAGAAATATAAAAACGTAGGTGAGTTTATAAAAGAAATATGATAAAAGTAAAAGCATTTGGAGGATATAGTAAAATAGGAAAAAGTATGACTGCGATAGACGTTGACGGTGAAATAATAATAACCGACATGGGCGCAGACATAGAAAAGCTTGTTAATTTCGAGGAGGACAAAAACGATATAACAATAAATGATTTAACGGCACTAATAGACAACGGCGTTATACCCGACGATAGAAACTTCTTTATGGAAGAAGGCAAAAAGGTCAAAGCTATTGTACTTACACACGGTCACTTAGACCATATATGGGCAGTTCCTTTCCTTAGCCAGAAATATAAATGCCCTGTTATAGCAACGCCTTTTGCAATAAAAGTTATAGAAAACCTAATGAAAAACTTTAAAGTTAGGTCCCTTAAACTCGTTCAGCTTAATACAGGTATGATGTACAATATATCGGAAAACATAAAATTAGAGTTAGTTAATGTAACTCATTCTATCCCTAACAGCTCAATGATTGCTCTACACACAAAGTATGGTGTGATAATATACGCAAATGACTGGAAATTCGACAACACTCCTACGCTCGGTAAAAAGCCAGATTATGGAAGACTTGAAGAACTTAGAAAGGAGGGTATTTTTATTTTGATATCGGATTCTACAAATGCGGAGGTAGATGGATATACCTTCTCGGAAAGTATTGTAAAGACAATGCTAGAAGATATAATCAAGAAAAGCCTTGATAACAAAACAATCTTCATATCTACTTTTTCCTCTCACATTGCCAGAATAAAAAATATAGTTGAGATAAGCAGAAAAATGAACAGAAATGTTATGATATTCGGAAGAAGTATGGATATGTACATAAAAGCTGCAATAAACACAGGGGTAATAAATAGACAGGTACTGCCAGAAGTTACTGTAAGGAGAGACCAGATAAATAACGCGCTTAAATATGTCGCAGACAGGCCTGGAAAATACGTGATCATATGTACAGGACATCAAGGAGAAAGAGGGGCATTCTTAGACAAACTTGTGACTGGCCAGTATCAATATCATCTATCAAATGAAGATGCGGTTATATTCTCATCAAGAACCATACCAACTCCTATAAACGAAGCAAATAAAGGCATGTTAAAAAGTGCGCTTGAAAGCTTGAACGTAAATGTTGCAGATAATGTACATGTATCGGGTCATGCTTCCAAGAATGACCATAAATTACTTATAAAGATGCTTATGCCAAAACATTTAATACCTTCCCATGGTGGCATAGAAAAACTCAGTGCAAACATAGAGTTAGCAAGAGAGTTTGGATACGAATTAAACAAAAATTCACATATACTGCTGGATGGTCAAGAAATAACTTTTCAGTAAAGGATAAAAACGAAAACAATATTGTATTAGAATGATTGAAGAAAGCAAAACATTTGAAGAAAATAAGAATTGGAACAGAGCCTTAGAGAAAAAAACGGAGAAAAAATTAAATTCGCTTAAATGGGATTTTAACCCGTACTCTGAAAAAGAAATTTTTTCCATGGACACTCCTCCGCCGTATACCTCTGGAAGGCCATGGCACCTGGGAGCAGCTGCACAGTACTCTAAAATAGATGCTATTGCAAGGTCGCAAAGAATGCTCGGTAAAGAAGTATTATTCCCAATGGGGATGGACAGAAATGGTATACCTGTAGAAAGATATGCAGAAAAAAAATACGGTATAAGGATGAGAGATACCCCTAGAGAACAGTTCATAAAGCTTTGCAAAGAATCACTTGATGAATTAGAGAAGGAGATGTTTGAGATACTCAGGTCCTTTGCTTATTCTGCTGATTTTGATAATGTTTATAGGACTGACTCTGATGAGTATAGAACGCTTACACAAAGCACGTTTATAGAGATGTGGAAGGCAGGTAAGATAATTAGAGGGACTAGACCAAGCAATTATTGCATAGACTGCGGTACAACTATAGCTGATGCCGAAATAGAATACAAGGAGATGGAAACAAATTTGGTTTACTTTTATTTTAAAATAAAGGAATCAGATGAAAAAATACTTATAGCAAGTACAAGACCTGAGCTTTTGGGAGCATGTTCAGCGATAATTGTAAACCCTGAAGATGAAAGATTTAAAAATTTTATTAACAAAACAGCTATTACTCCCATATACAATAAAGAAGTAAAGATAATTGCACATAGCTACGCGAAAGCTGACTTTGGAAGTGGAGCAGTTATGATATGTAGCTATGGAGATTACAATGATGTGATGATCATAAAAGAGCTTAAACTTGCGGAGAAAATTATAATAGATACAAATGGAAAAATGAATGAAAACTCAGGTGAGAAACTTAAAGGACTTAAAGTGAAAGATGCTAGAAAAGAAATTATTGAAATGCTTAAAGAAAATGGAACTGTTGAAAAAATAGAAAAGATACAGCACAGAACGCCTATATGTGATAGGAGCAAAACTCCAATAGAAATCATTCCCCTTGATGAGTATTACTTAAAGGTCACAGATATAAAAGATAAATTAGAAAATTTAGCAAATGAACTTAAAATGATACCAGAACAGCACAAACAGATATTAATAAACTGGCTTAAGGTGTCTACAGACTGGCCAATTTCAAGAAGAAGATATTATGGTACAGAGATTCCTTTATGGTACTGCAACAAGTGCAATGAACCGTTTATACCTGAAGAAGGACATTATTATAGACCTTGGAAAGAAAACCCACCAAAAGGCGCAGTATGCACAAAGTGTAACGGAACCGAATTCTCTGGAGATGACAGAACATTTGATACTTGGATGGATTCTAGCGTATCTGCTCTATATGTTACCAAATATTTATCTGATAAAGATTTCTACGAAAAAACATACCCATTGAGTCTTAGGCCACAGGGAATTGATATAATAAGAACTTGGCTTAATTACAGCATATTACGCTGTTACTTACTTACAGAAAAAATACCTTGGAAACTAGCGTGGATAGATGGGATGGGATTAGATGAGCACGGGGAAAAGATGTCGAAATCAAAAGGCAATGGCATAGACCCTACATTAATAATAGAAAAATATGGTGCAGACGCATTCAGGTTCTGGGCTGCTTCTGAAGCACTACCGGGAAGCAATTTCCTTTTTTCTGAAAGTAGATTACAGGGAACTGCTAAATTCTTAACGAAACTGTGGAACATAGCAAGACTTGTAAACCAATTTGGAATACCGGAGAATATAGATGAAAAGCAAATAAATGAAAGTGACAAGTGGATAATAGCTTATACGGAAAGACTTACTGAGGATTGTAGAAAAGGCTATGAAACCTTAAACCCTTTTATTCCAGCAAATAAAATAAGAGAATTTGTATGGAACATATTTGCACCACACTATATAGAATTAGTAAAGGCAAGAGCATACGGGGAAAAGTTTTCTGAAAGCGAACGAAAATCGGCAGTATATACACTTAACTATGTTCTTAGAAGAGTACTTCTCCTTTTAGCCCCAATAACTCCGTTCATAACCCAGACATTATGGAATGAACTTTATAAAGGTGAGTCTGTACATTATCAGATGATGCCTGAACCAAATAAATACGATGATAGGCTCTTAATTCTTGGCAACGAAATAATGGAATTTAACAGCAACATCTGGAATGCTAAAAAAGACAAAAAAGCATCTTTAAAGGAAGAAATCAAGGTAGAGATCCCGGAAAAACTCAATTCGGTTGAAAAGGATCTAAGAAGTATGCATAACATAATCAGTTGAGATGGAAATAAAGCTTAATAATATAAATTTTGGTGAAAAGACCATAAGAGTTGAAAGTGATTCTATAAAAGAACTGCTAGAAAAACTCGCTCTTAATGATGACTCGGTTATACTTGTTGGCAAAGAAGGGAAAATTTACACTAGAGACCAAAAGATAAAAGAAGGTGATGAAATAAAAGTTATAGAAGTTTTTTCTGGAGGATAATGGAATGCGAGATATGTCGGGCAGACGCAGTAATATCGACAAATAACGGTACATTTTGCGCTGACCATTTCAAGCAAAAATTTGAAGAGATTACACTTTCAACCATTAAAAAATATAATTTAATAAAGAAGGGTGAAAAGATAGCAATAGCTAACTCAGGGGGAAAAGATTCGCTGTCTCTCCTTTACATTCTATCAAAATACTTTAAAAAGTCTAACAGGCTTATTTCCATAACGATAGACGAGGGAATAAACGGGTACAGAGATAAAACTATCGAAATAATGAAGGATTACTGCGGCAGGTATGGTGTAGACTACAAAATGTACTCCTATAAGGAGTTTACTGGTCAAACTATGGATGCGATAACAAAAA
>JAJZMG010000023.1 GCA_021798355.1 Nanobdellota archaeon
CACGGCAAATAACGTACCAGTGAACACAATATCACTTAGCTGGGGATCTTCAGAGATTGGATATAACCAGCAAGACGCAGACTATATAAATTCAATCTTCCAATATGCACAATCAAAGGGCATAAACGTATTTGTGGCGAGCGGCGATACGGGTGCATACAATTCTTATAGCACCCCTAATGTTAACTTTCCGGCTTCTAGTCCTGATGTTATAGCGGTAGGAGGTACTACATTATCAGTGTATTCTAATGGAGATTACAAGTCGGAGGTAGGCTGGAACGGAAGCGGAGGAGGCCAAAGCCAATTTTTTGCCAGGCCCACATTCCAGCCAAACATAAGTTCCTACAGAATGGTGCCGGATGTTGCATTCGATGCTGGTACTCCGGTTTGCGTATACGCTAATTCTAATTGGATAGGGCTTTACGGAACTAGCCTGGCTGCACCTTCATGGGCTGCGATTGACTCTTTAATAAACCAGAATATTAACGGAGACGAAGGATATTTGGACAGCCATTTATATAGCATATTCAAAAGCGCTGCAAACCTTGTTTTTAATAATATAACAAGCGGATGTAATAATTTATACTGCGCAGATGGGACTTATAATGAAGTGACGGGATTAGGCTCTCCGAAGGTGTACCCTCTTGTTGAAACCCTTTCGAATACAACTTATGAAATATATTTTAATGACACCGCGGGAGGGGTTTTTAGCGTGAATAATAAAAACTACACGGCATCTGCTAATTTGAAATTCACTTTTGGCCAAAAGGTAACTCTTGCGGCATATTCTAGAAATGCTAGTTCAAACACCAAAATAATTTTTAATTCATTCTCTGGAATTATAAACACAAAAAACGAAACATTCTCCTTTTTTTCAAATGAATCCGGAACAATCAACGTAAATTTCTCGGTCTATTTCCTTATAAACGAGTATGAGTATAACGGAATAAACAACAGAAGTGAGTACATAAAGAATGGGACTCTTTTTGACATATCTGCACAAAAATTGGAAAACTATTCGCAGTATCAAGAAGTGTTGCTTGGATTCAGCATAGACAATGGAACCTTACTACAGACTTACAATTATGCGATAAAGGCATTTTCTCCATTCAATGTAAGTTTCTCATGGGATAAGGACCCGAAAGTGAGTTTTAGATTCCTAAACGGAACTGCAGGGTTATTGGTTAATGTATCTTATTACTCTCCTTTGCCTCTTTCAAAGACCATTAAAAAAGTCTACGCTGAGGTAGCTGATGGCGGGTATGTCTACTCCGCGAATAATTCTGAGTTTTATGTGCAGCTGTCCCCTCAAATAATAAACGGAAACAGGTATATAACCCAAAATTCAACCAAAAAATTCCAGAGCGATATAAGCATAACATTCATAAAAGAATATAACTATACGATAGACTTCTTGTCAAAACAAGGAAATAAAATCCTGCCTTCTCAGTTATATGTGTCCTTTGAAAATACCTCTGAAAAATACGAAAATTATTATGTATGGGCCCCTAGAAATGCTCAGATCACGATTGAAAATGCAAGCTATGACGGTATAAGCCTGAATATAAACAAAACTCTACAAACTAGCTCGCAAAATACCTTTTACGTTACTGTTCCGGTGTCTAATATAAACATAAAGGTAGTTACTATACTCGGTATACCGGTAGTTGGAGCTAGTGTAACTATAAAAGTTAACAATGTTTCTTTTAAAAACTCCACAAATGTTTTTGGAGGAGCTACATTTACAAACGTACCGCAGGAACCGTATAACGCAACTATAAGCGCGTATAGCTCGAAATTCTTTTTTTATAACTTAGATTCGATCTCTAGAACCATCTCTATTACCGTTGGATTATACGACTTGTATATAGTTATAGGGGTTATACTTATTATTTTAATGAGCCTACTTCTATTTGAACGCCTTAGACACAGAAAATGATAAAAAAACATAAATAAAAGCCTGCAGGTAATATAATAATATTATATGGAACTAAAAAACAAGGAATACTCTGTATCTAGAGAGGAGGGGGAGATATCGCTTAATTATAAAGTGCCTTTGGACGTACTTTATCCAAATCCTGAAGACAGCGAAGACATTTTTGAGAAGGTAATAAATGCTATAATTGAATCTGGGAACATAACTTTGCTTACGATCGTAAGCGACAGAAACTATATATATACTAAGGATCAAACAGACTTACTAAATGACCTTGCAAACAAATATAAGGCAATTCTTGAATCCGATATCGCAAAGCCATTTGACAGCGACCTGCAGAAAAATTTCCCGGAAGAAATATCAAAATTCAATTATATACTTTTTAATCGCCTAAAAAGAGACCCTATTGGAGCATATACGCTTGGTTTAAGGTTCTTAAGAGAGTTTAAAGTAAAAGAGGAGAATACTAATCCGCAGCTATTCCCTATGTTTATAGAAAAATTCTCAAATTTAATTTCACAGTTGTCTGAAATTAAAATAATAAACAAAAACCTCAACCTTATTTTAGGCTATAAAATAGGGGACAGACAACCTTACCGTGCTATATTCAAGCCGTTAATAAGGCCAAATTTTACGTATACCAGAATAATGTCTGAGCCGCCGCTTTCTGCGGTAGAACTAGAAAATTACAAGATAGGGGATGAAGATCAAACAGAGGTTACGATATATAGAATACCGGGAATGTCACAGTACCTGTACCACCTATCTCCTCCAGAATTGTTGCTGAACGTAGAAGAATATGACATACTTGACCAAGTCAGAAATAATTTAATAGATTATAGGCCTCAAGAAAACGAATTTACCGATCCGCTTAGAATGAGAGATGTTTTTTTTAAGATAAGCAAGGACATGGTGGCTGAAATAAGCACAAAAAACAAGTATAATCTAAGCTTTAAAGATGTGGACAAACTTGCAAGAATACTTGTGAGGCTCACTGTTGGCTTCGGAATGACAGAACTGGTTTTATCAGACGATATGGTAGAGGATGTATTTATAAACTCTCCTATAAGCAAGTCCCCTATTTTTGTCAAACATTCTAAATACGGGGAATGCGCATCAAACATCATACCTAATGCAAAGGAAGTTGATGCGTGGTCCTCTAGGTTCAGATTAATGTCTGGAAGAGCATTGGATGAAGGCCACCCTGTCCTTGATACGGAATTAATAACGGATTTGTTCAGATCAAGGGTTGCAGTAGCACAGCGTCCTCTTTCCCCTGACGGAATAAGTATAGCATTTAGAAGACATAGAGAAAAACCTTGGACTATCCCTTTATTTATAAATAATGGTATGATCTCTCCTTTTGCCGCAGGATTACTTTGGTTCTGCGTAGAAGGTGCAAGGACAATACTTATAAGCGGTACGCGTGGGGCAGGTAAGACTTCTATGTTGACTGCATTAATGTTGCTACTAATGAAAAGATACAGGATAATAACCGTAGAAGATACTTTGGAGATACCAACGGACTCTTTTACAAAACTAGGTTATGACATGCTTTCACTAAAAGTACAGAGCGCAATAACTGGTGAAAAGGCCGAAATGAGCGCGGATGAAGGGATAAGAACCACTTTAAGATTGGGAGACAGCTCATTGATTGTTGGAGAGGTCAGAAGCACGGAAGCAAGGGCATTGTATGAAGCGATGCGTGTTGGTGCACTTTCAAATACCGTTATGGGCACGATACACGGTGAGAACCCGTATGGTGTTTTTGACAGGGTAGTAAATGATCTTAACGTCCCAAGAACAAGCTTCAAAGCGACTGATTTAATAGTTTCCGTAAATAAAATTAGAACAGAAGATAGATTAAGCGAAAGAAGGCGTTTGCTTAATATAACAGAGGTTAGAAAGGACTGGACAGATGACCCTCAGTATGAGAATGGGTTTGTAGATTTAGTAAAATACGACATACACGAAGACAGCCTTAACCCGTCAAATGACTTGCTAGAAGGAAACAGCTATGTAATAAAAGAGATAGCCTCAAAGGTTAAGGATTGGGCAGGAAATTGGGATGCGGTACTTGATAATATAAGGGTTAGGGGAGACGTACTTGGTGCAATCTCGGATTATGCAAATAAGGTTAAGAACCCTATTTTACTGGAAGCCGAGTTTACTTCTGCCGCGATAGACCAGTATTATGACATAATAAGTAAACTAAGAGAGGAATATGGAACCGCAGAAAGAAAAAATATCATAAGTTTGTTTGAATTATGGCTAAGAAGCAAAAAGTAAAGGAGGCTACGCCTTCTGTGAAAATAGATAAAAACTTTATAAATAGTTATTACACAAATGAAGACCTTGTCCCGGGCGACCTTTACAAAAAAGACGAAAGCGTAAGGGAAGAACTGCGTTCACTTGAATACAAGATATTTAAGGAAAAAAACCCGACAACGTTCTCGAAGATAATAAATTTCGGAGCAAACACTATAGGTAAGGTAATAAAATTTAGTATAAACAAGCAACAAGAGAAAAAAATAAACACGCTGCTTTATCTTTTGGGATATGACTTCGATGCAAAACAGCTTTATGGTTTTGGTATCTTTTCCCTGGTAGTTTTAATGCTTTTAGGGATCGGAGCTCTTGTCTTTGGGCAGGTGATAGCAGGGATTGTATTGATGTTTTTGGGTATTCTATCATTTATAGGAGTGCAGATTTTCCCCCAGCAGCAAATGACAGTTAGATTAAGCAAATCTTCAAGCGACCTTGTAACCATGATACTTTACATGGTTATATTTATGAGACAAACCCCAAACCTGGAAGGCGCAGTGCAATTTGCATCTGATAATCTTACAAGCTATCTGGCTTTGGACCTAAAGAAGCTTATTTGGGACACAGCTGCAAGAAAATACAACAACATAAAGGAAGCTTTGGATGAATATTCGAAAAGATGGGCTAAATCCAGCTCGGCATTCACAGACGCTCTTTTTCTCATAGAAAGTTCCACGTCGCAAGAAACAGAAGAATCAAGATTGGATCTGTTGAATGAAGCCTCTGACAGGATACTTGGTGGAACCTTTGAGTCCATGACGAAATATGCTTCATCTTTGAAAGAGCCTTTAAACACAATATACATGATAGGAATGGTCCTTCCGGTTTTAGGATTGGTACTAGCCCCGATGTTAATGGCGTTTGTAGCAGTGCCGGACTTCGGCCTTCTTTTGGCTTTAATGTATGATGTAGGGCTTCCTTTAATGGTTTATTTCCTTATCAGAAACAAATTAATGACCAGGCCAAGCGGGTTTGGTGCTCCGGATATAAGCAATATCCCAAACATACCAAAAGTGGGCAATTTCTTTGTGAAATTTGGGAAAAAACATATAAGCATAAGCGCATTAATACCTGCAATAATTGTTTTCATACTTTTCATGCTGCCTGTTTACTTTTTATATCCTTTATTATTGACATTTGGACCAACACAGATATATGTTTCTATGTTCATAACCGCGGCAATAGGATTCTCAATAGTAGTTTACCTTAAACTTTCAGTCGTACAGCTTAAAGAAATCGAAGAAGAGTTAAACGCAATCGAATCATCCTTTGGCGCTGCAATGTCACAGATGAGCTCATTCCTTTCGCAAGGATACCCTCCCGAAGCTACTTTGGTAAAAGTGGAAGAAAATATGAAAGGGACGCCGGTATCAAATTTTTTCGAGATAACAATAAATAATATAAGAAAATTGGGCATGTCATTAAACGACGCATTCTTCAATGCAATAAATGGATCTACAAAGTTTTTCCCATCTCCAATGATTCTTGCATCTACTAAAATATTCTTATCATCTGCTGCGAAAAGCGTAAGGAACGCTTCTGTAGCCACATCGTATGTTTCAAAGCATCTTGCTAATTTGAGGAGGATAGAGGAACAAGTCCGTTCAATGCTTGAGGAGGTTACATCGGGAATGCGTGTTGAAGTTGGACTTATAAGCCCGGCTATGGCAGGTATAGTTGTAGGGTTGACTACTCTTATAGGAACGGTACTTACTTCGCTTTCTGGAAGCATAAGTTCAATACAAAGCGCCGCGAGCACTTCTTCAAGCAGCAGTGTTTCATCGGTGGTTCCATTTGCATTTAGCATGTTTAATTTAAGCGGCGGCGCAATACCTTTGTATACTTTTCAAGTTATAATAGGGGTATACTTAGTAAGCTTAAGCTTAATAATAGGGTATGCAATATCGGCTATTTCTCAGCCCGGGGATAAAATATTAATGAGAGACACTATGGCATCGATGCTTCTTATATCAATGATATTGTATATACTAATAGCATTTATAGTAACATTGGTATTTGCATCTGTAGGCGGACTGGTAATAAGCGCAACGCATATCTAAAACTAAATCTTAAAGTGTTGGAGTGAAATTCTCTGTGAATTTTTTTAATGCTGATTTTTAAGTTCATTTAAAGAAACTAAGTCTATTATCAACTTTGCTGCAAGTATCTCTGTTATGTTATTATCATTTAATGGTCTTGTTTCCATTATGTCCATACCAACTAATGCAGAATTACGAATTATTTGAGAAGCGTAATTAAGAAAATCACTGTAAAGTATGCCGTTTGGCTGCGGTGTTCCAACGCCCGGCGCTATTGATGGGTCAAAAACATCCATGTCTATACTAATGTAAACTTTTTTGCCCTTTAATAGATTGACTAAAGATTCAATGCTTTTAGGATCACGTATTTTGTCATTTTTTATTACTAACAGTTTTCTTTTTTCCATCTCTTCCTTTTCTTCCAGATTAAAACTCCTTACCCCTATCAAAGAAACATTATTTCTTAGGTTTACCAACCTTGAATTGCTTGCATGGTTTAACTCAAGCTTTAAGAAATCCGGCTTGAAATCCGCATGCGCATCGAATATTACGAACTCGACTTCTTCCCCGAATGCCAATGAAGCACCATAGGTTGCTGTGTGCTCCCCTCCAATTAATATCGGGAGTTTACCAGCTGAGATTATGTCTGAAGTGCTTAAGTTTATTACTTCTATTGCAGTTCTTATGTCTCCGCTCAATTCGAGTTCGTTCAATGTAAATATCTTATCTTTAAGCTCATATCCTACTTCTGAATCATAATTCTCCAGTGAACGTGATGCTTCAATAACAGATCTTGGTCCAAATTTAGTGCCTTTAAGGTAAGTAGTTGTTATATCTAAAGGCACGGGAATTACAGTATACTTTGCATCGTTAAAATTGACTACTTCCTCTAAAAATGAATCCCTGCCCTCGTTCAATAGCATATTAACCTCAAAACACTATTGATTTTTAACACTTATGTTTTTCTGCTGGCCGTACATTTCAACTATGTCTTTTACAGTATTCGCATCCTCTGCCTTCTTATCCGTACGTATGAAAGACACTGCTCTCGGAAATCTAAGTGCATAGCCTATACCGTCTTTCATCCCTGCAGTATGCGTTGGACT
>JAJZMG010000048.1 GCA_021798355.1 Nanobdellota archaeon
TTCCCGCTTCTCCTCCGCTCGCCCAAGCTTGAAGAACTTAGGCTGAGGGCAGTGCTGCTAATTCCGATGCGTGTTCCGCTGTTTCTGTAGTCGCCACTGCTGCCCCCCATGTAGCTCTTGCTTGAGCCTGTTCAGTTGTTTGTTTGGTCAATCTATCCGCCTGCCTCGCTCATCCTACATCCGCTTATGCAGCCAGCGTAGGGCTCGCGCAACACGTATATACTTTTTAAGCACTATTATGCTGATTAAATGGCTATGGTTGTGCTAATCTCATGTGCCAAGAAAAAGCTGGACCATGCAGCTCCGGCTAAAGACTTATATGCTAGCCCGCTTTTCAGACTGAGCTGGAAATATGCCCAAACTCGCAACCCGGACAAAATCTTCATACTTTCAGCAAAGTACCGTCTTCTTGACCCCGAGAAGGTGGTGGAGCCATACGACCAGACGCTAAAACGCATGAATAGGCAGGAGAGGAAAGAGTGGTCCGCCGAGGTGTTAAAAGAACTTAGGGACGATACAGATATGAAAAACGACAAGTGTGTGCTCCTAGCAGGAAGACCCTATCTGGAGTATATAGGGGACGAGATTGTGCATAAGGAGGAGCCGCTCAAGGGCTTATCGATCGGAAGGCGCATTTCTAGGCTAAAAGAGCTTACAAAGGCTAGAGGATGAGCAGCATTGAAGAAAAATGGGAAATGATTCACCAAGCTTTCCTATCCCTCGAAAGGCTCAGGTATCCTTTCAATCAGAGCACCATACCACTAAACGGGATATACATATTCTTTGAAAAGGGCGAACTATCACATGGGCATGAAAGAATAGTAAGAATTGGCACGCATACCGGAAAGGACCAGCTAAGATCAAGGCTGATGCAGCATCTTGTAAACGAGAACAAGGACAGGAGCATATTCAGAAAGAACATTGGAAGGGCGTTGCTGAACAGGGACGGCGATGCCAAAATGCTGGATATGTGGAATAGGGATATGACCCCTAAGAGTGCAAGGGAGAATATGGCAAATTTTGATATCCCAGCGATAAAGAGAGTCGAGGAAAGAGTCTCTGAATATATGCGCAGCCACTTCAGCTTTGCCACAATAGAAGTCAATGGCAAGGCGGATAGGCTCCTACTTGAATCAAGGCTCATCTCTACTATATCTGGGTGCAAGGAGTGTAGCAAGCCCAGCTTGGACTGGCTTGGCAATTCCTCCCCAATACCAAAAATACGGGAAAGCGGCCTTTGGCTTGTAAACGAACTTTATAAAGAGCCCTTTTCTGATTTAGAACTTGAAGAATTCTTAAAAGAGTACTTTCCTAAGCTATAATTATGCTTTATTTGTGCATTTTCTTTATATCGTTTGGGTAAAATTTTAAACAAAGACATATTTTACTATAGATGATCTGAATTGATCATTTTGATCTTGAATTGGAAAAAGAAACTATTGCATACCTAAGATAGCCAAAAGATCTTTTGTTGAAATCACCTTTACACGGTCCTGTTTTGCCATAAGCTTGTCATTTGACCAGATTGGGCACCTCTTATAAAGCGCAACTGCAAAGTAAATTGCGTCGTTTACCGTAGGCGATATCCTATAGGCGTCTTTTTTGAATTTGTCCAAATACCTATAGTCGGTGATTTCTATTCCAGATGCGTATATCAGCTGCAAAATAAGACCAAGTACCTCATTTTTATTCAACATGGCTTTCTTTGCAAGCAGATCTTTATACTTATATACCTCATCTATGATGAACGGTGGTGCATAGAGTTTCAATGGCGTTGGAGTTTTTGTAAGCAATATCTTCCTTGTGGTGCTGCCTCTCATAAACGCTGCAAAGAGTATATTGGCGTCTAGCACAAGATCCGTTTAGTCACCCTTCTGCATTGAGCCTTTCTGCTATCTTCTTGTTGACCTTTCTTCCCAATCTTATCGTTTCGCTTTCTGTAAGCTTGCTTTTCTTAAGCAATTCGTCCATTTTTGCAAGCAGCGCAAGTTTCTGCATTATTGCCTGCCTCGCTATCTCGGACCAGTTTATCTCCTTGTGTTTTTCCATTTCTTCTTTCAGCTCCTTCGGTATTGCTAATGTTAGGCTTGCCATATTTTCGCCTAAGATATTATAGATAAACAGATATTTATATATTACGTTTAATATGTTTATTATGTTCAATAATTTCATTACGTTTAATGTTCTTTGACACTAATTTCCAGTCCTTGCTATCGAAGACCAGCTTCCTGGACAGCATTTTGGCGGCGGTACGCCTCTCAGGGCTGACCGATAAATTGTTTGTATCCTGCTAAAATACGAATGTAAAGTGTGTACCTATACTGTTGTATCAATCACGTGTATAGCAGTGTATATGCTTATAATTATTTATTTTATGATCGACAATTTTATTGTATCAACTAATCCCTACTATTTGTAGAGGCTCATCGTTGGAAGAAAGAAGGAACCTCTAAAGCAAAGAGCAGTATAACGGGGATAGAAAAATATTTAATTTGTCAGGTTCCTAAATAAATTATGATTAAACAGATTACCTTAGAGGTAAACGATTACTGCAATAATGCATGCATAATGTGTAATATACACCTGAACGAATGGAAAGATAAAACCAGCCCTGAAGAATATAAGCAAATGTTTATCCGGCCCGAGTTTAAATCTTTAAAAGAAGTTTCAATAACTGGTGGAGAGCCTTTTTCTAGAAAGGATATCGACAAGGTTATGGATGCAATTATAGAGTCTCTTCCTAATCTGGAATGGGTGTTTATTAATACTAACGGTACCTACCTATCTAAACTAAAAGATTTTGTTGAAACATACGTCAGCAAGGTTAAAAAACTCTCAATTTCAGTATCTCTAGAAGGTAAAAAAGAAGTGCATGAGAAAATAAGAGGAGTGAATAGCTTTGACACGGTAATAAAAACTCTTGAATTTCTATCCGCTTTTTCAAAATTGCATTCAAACTTTTCCTTCACGATCTCGACAACCATTACTCCATTCAATGCAAATGAGTCACAGCTACTTTTTATAAAAGATACAGCAGAAAAATATGGCAGTACATATACTTTTAGGATTGCAGGTACAAGTAAGACATACTATCTTAATGACGATTCTAAATCAATGCAATTGACTCGGGAACAGATGCACTCGGTAACTAAGTTCATAACGGAAAATTGCAAAAGTGATGTATTTCAGCAGTTTAATAAAAAGTATATTGAAACGGGCCAAACAGGCTTGACATGCACTGCAGGTACCGATTTCGCATTTGCGCGTGCAGACGGGAATATTTATCCGTGCATATTCAGTACAAGAGTCATTGGGGATAAAAAGCAGGGCGTAACAGTGACTAATATAGCCGATCTTGGTAAATTCGAGCCATGCCCTTGTTGCACTGAGTGTACAGTATACGAAATGATAAACTACGGACCAGCGAGTAATCTAGGATCGTCTAAACGAATTATGCCAAAATAGAGCTCTTAAGCCTATAGAACCTGGTCCTTGCAAAATTGGCCATAGCGATATCGCCAGTCATTAAAGAATGTGACATAACAGTAGTTGCATGTCTAGTTGCATATAGCATCATGGCGGTTTTTTCGATACTTTTGAGTCGTCTATCCCAATAAAGGTCAGCATATTCATAGATTCTTTGGATGTTAAATAGACCTATACCTATGTCATATAAACTCATGCCACTGATACAGTTTTGAAAATCCAGTGCTACTATCTCGTTTTTGCACAGGATGAAGTTCTCAGGCCTAAAATCTCCATATAAAAGTGAATGGCTATCATTAATTTTTATGCTTGCCAATGACTCTTTCAGCCATTCGACGTCTTCTTTCTTAATATATTTTTTAGAAAGAGGAACCTCGATATTTTCTATATCTAATAAGAAATCAATCCACGATTTGTGGATTCCCACAAAGTTTCTATTAAGAAACCCATAGCCTTCTGAATTAATACTATGAACCGCCATAAAAATCTCAGATACTTTTTCATTTATTTGTCTTAAAGAGAAATCTGCTTGCTTAAGCTGTTTACCCCTTATATATTCTAGCGCAAGCACTTCATGCGTTGGAAAAACAGGATTAGAAGCTGGAAGATAAAAGAATACCTTCGGTATTTTTATTTTAAAACCGAGTTTTCCATAACACCATTTCTCGCGTAGCAGAGACTTGTTGTACCATTTTGGTGATATTTTCAGTATAAGTGAGGAATCAGCTAAATCAACCTTAAAAATTTTATTTATGTTGGATTTTTTCAGTTCTGTGAATCGTAGGATTTTTTTATTATTGCATAATTGTTGTAATGCCTTTATCCTCTTTTCTAACTTTACATTTCCCCAATTATTATCCCTGTAGTCTATGGATGCGGTCTTTAAATTCTTGGTTTGACTAACCTGTAAAGTAAAATTTCTTAGACTCACGAAATCCCATTTTAGTTTCACTTACAATCTCAGATTTAATGTTTGTCCTTACGGTGTTCCATTTTCTAACTTGCAGAGCCAAGATAGCAATTTTCTTAAAATTTTTATTACCTTTTGAATAGTTACCAATATGCGCTTCAAGATCCCAGATTTTTGAGTTAACGCGGTAAAGTCTTGCGATCTGCGCTTTCTTTAACATGCCAGCAGAGATTAATTTCTCAATCTCCTTGTTAAGCACTAGGTACTCATCACGAAACGATTTGTCTTTCAACCTATTAATCTTAAGTTTAACTATTGTATACCTATCCGCAATATCTGAAGGGGAATATTCCATCATTATAACAATACCTACAAAAGTATTTAAATCGCCATCATAAAAGTTCATTGGGGTCCTACAGGCATCAATCTGAAAATTGCTGCATCGCAACAGGAAGTTTTGGGTGAAGAAAAGTTACAAATAAGAGTTACAACTACCACTTTAGCTAAATATGATTTCTACTGTGGCCTTGCTTGCACTAAATAGATCTGCAAGCATTGGAAATATCATATCTTGGTATTTTCATGCCTTATTGCGTATTGCTGAAATATACATAAACACAAAACAGGGTGGTCGCATATTTACATAGATAAAATTTAACAACTTGGTACTTAACTTAACGAGAATAGAAAATATTTAATTTGTTAGGTTCCTAATTCACATAATGCACGAAAATATAGAACAAAAAGATGTAATGCCTTTGCTTGATCAGCTTGCCATAGTAGTGAATAAAAAACGTGCAGTCATTGTTGATGAAGCCCTAAGTTCAACTAAAAATAAACAAGAGTCTAGAACGATTGAAATTTCTCCAGAATTCCTCTTTGTATGCAGAAAAGGGAAAATAACGGAGAGCTCACTAAATGTAGGATTTCCGTTCCCAATTGCAAGTGCCTCATACAAATACGGAAATAACCTACCAAAAAACATCGCAATAGAATCCTACATAAGGGGTGAGCGGATAAGGAAGAAACAGAGAAATATGCTTCACAATGTTCTTCGAATGCCCCGCCCCATAGAGATACAGGATGCCCATGTGTTTAATTCTATAACAAAAAAATTGTTTAAAAAATGCAAAAATATCGTGTATGTTGACCCCTACGCCTTTATAGGGGACTCAATAATCGGCTTATATTTTCTAGATCAGTTTATTTCACGATTTGGCGCACGAAATGTAAAAGTGTTCTCAAAGGCTTATAAGCATTTGAGTCTTTTCTACAAAACGTTTCCGGATTCTATAGAATTAGTGGAGAGAGCAATTACGCAAGATAGTATAGCCCTTCTTCCTGATTTAATTGACAATCAGTGGGGAAAAAGGCTTGATTTAATAGAAGCCATATCCAGGAGGCATGGGGCTGCATTCATAATAGGGAGAAATATGATCCTTAAGTTTGGCAAGAATCCTGTGTCATTGCATCTCAAAGGCGAAGACCCTCTTCTAAGGAATAAAAATATCGAAGATTACATGAATGACTGCTCGGAAGCATACATTCCCAAAAGAGATATTAAAATAACTTATCCGAACCCAGTAAAAATAAGCAAAACAGTTAGTATCTTCTTTAATGGACTTAGCTCTTTCGCAGGCAAAGATATAGGACCAAAGCTATCGTTAGAGATATGCAAAAAATTGGCAGATGTAATGGGTACTAACTGCTATGTTTCTATGGGGGTCAGATCTTCTGAGAAAGATTCGTCATTCGTTTCAGATTTTAATGAAATGCTACAAAAGTCTGACATTAATTACAGAACAAAAATCAAATTTATGGATGACAATGGCCTGACTGATCTGGCAAGAAAACTCAAAAAGTTTCATGTGGGTTTGATCATAACAGCGGATACATCGATAGCACACCTATCAAATAGGGTTGGGCTGCCAAATATTACGATATTTAAACAAAATTTTTGGGATAGTTCAAGTACACAGTCACTAGCTTCTAGTTCACCACTTGGCTTTTGTAGATACGGACCTTTCGAATACCCATACATACTTCATGAAAATGATTCTGCACATGATGTCTCTTCTTTGGTGCTTGATAGCAGCAAAAGCCTTCTTAAAAAGTTTAGCAGGACAGGAAGAAGGAAAATACCTAGCAATATGAAAAATTTTATTACACAAATACATAAACTTGAAAGCGCGGTCAGATATGGCAGAAATTTGCCGGATATCTGGAAGATTCATGATAAACTAAATACAGTGTTTGAGCAATTATCAATTGCCAATGCCGATAGTGATCTTGGTTGGTTATTTAGATTTTATGACCCTGATCAGCTCGTAAGACGAGTACTAGATAATTTTCCAAGCAAGCAAACAAGCAGCTTAGTATGCACCTCTTGGCTTCTATCGCCAGCATATAAGTACACATTATAAGGGCTTCGCCGCTCCCACTGTTTGCAGGGTTTACCACCGAAAGAGGGAAAGTAACCTCTGTTGTGGGGATTGTACTTAACTAAGATAGAAAACTATTTAATTTGTTTGGTTCCTAATACCTATTATGTTTTTACTTAGGCAGAGAAAATCTGGTCGCATAAAGCACAACTACTTGCACTTATATAGAATCAGCCTCCCACAGCCAGTGATTAGTTATGTCCAATATTAAAAAGATGATTAAAATGCCTACTATAGAAAAAAATAAACACCCGGACTACCAAAAGGACTACCAAAATATTGAGCAGACAAAACGAAATGTTAAAGTAGAGGATACTGGCGTCAGCGAACTAAAAGGAACAAAAGTATATATGACGGAAGAGCAACTTGTTAGGGAGAGGATAACTAATGTTTTAAAAGAGAATTTCAAGCTTTATAGTTATAAACCAATTGAAACAAGTATCTTGGAATTTTATAGTATAGCGGCAAGCAAATATGGCGGCGGTTCGGAGATACTAAAAG
>JAJZMG010000011.1 GCA_021798355.1 Nanobdellota archaeon
ACGCTATGGGATAAGAGCTGAAGGCATCTAAGCTCGAAACCCTCCGTAAAAATAGGCATCGTTGAGGCTGGGGAAGAAGACCCCGTTGATAGAATCGGCGTGTAAGGACCAAGGCGAAAGCCGAGATTTTCAGCGCACGATTACTAATCAGCCAAAACTTTGTAAATCACACAGTCACATTTAAAACCGGTAAATTCTTTTTACCAGTCCTTAGCGTAAGCTATTTTATTTTTTGAAGAATAATGCATTAAATGGCATTTTTAAATTTTGTAAATCTAAGAATCGAAATTATAAGCAGGCTGAATATCGCTATATGGCCTGTAGTACACAATATGCAAATGTGGTGCACTAAGAATATCTCTACGTATATAAGATAACAAGCTATTCCGCTGCCGAATATTCCTAATCCAAATATTGTTTCAGCCAATAATTTATTGCTTTTTTTCTTTTTGTTTATCAGCCTAATAACGGATAGTATTATTATAACTGAAAAGAAACCTATACCGTAATAGTACCAGTCTATCCCAAATAAGGTAGAATAGTTACTTGTAACAACTTTCGAGCAATTTATTACGGAGCTTATTATATCGCAGCTGTTTTTTGATACTAAATTTAGCGTGAAAGAGGAAAGAAGATAAAACATTGCGCCAAGGCCGAGCGCACCAAACAGAATCGTTAAGTAATCCAATAGCTTTCTATTTTCCACAGTCTTTAATTTGCAGCTTTCTTTATTGCATTTATAAGTATTTTTATCGCTTCATCTATCTCTTCTACGTTTTTTGCTCCAGTACATACTATCTTTCCAGTTCCAAAAAGAAGGAAAGTTATTTTTGAATTTACTAGTTTGTAGACAAGCCCAGGAAACTGCTCCGGGTTATATTCAGTTTCATCTATGTTGTAGGCTATTTTGTTTAAATCCAGCGTTCTGTTGAGATTTCCGCTTGCTACTATATTTTGTATGTCTATTTTCCATTCAGCTTTAACAGTAACGCCGACCTTTTTCAATTCTTTGAGGAGTCTTGCCATGGCGGTCTTTATATCCTCTTTCGATCTTCCGCCTGTACATACAAGTTTACCGCTGCCAAAAACAAGAAAAGTTACATGCATATCCGGAAACCTGAAAACAAGTCCAGGAAACTGCTCAGGATTGTACTTTGTATTCGGCAGTTTTTTAAGTTTGTTTAAAGGTATCTGCACTTTAAGGGAGATACTTGCTACTACGTTTTCTACTCTATATATTTTTGTGTTTACCATTATTTATATGCCTCTATAACGATATTATTATTTGATATATTTAAGTCTTGTATCTTTAATAGATTTTCGGTTTTTCCCTCTTCACCCCCTGTTTTAGACAAAATTTCCTTCATTATTGCGTTTTTTAACACGCTATTCTGTTCATTATTTATTGTAATGTAAAGCTTTATTGGGTCTTTCCTATCCATTTTTAGCTCTTTTCTAATATTTTGCACCGCCCTCATTATCTCCCGTTTTATCCATAAAGTTTTAACTTCATCATTTATACCGGAATCTATTACTACAACATCTTTGCCGCTTGTAAATTGAGATTCTTCCTTTGATTTTGGCTTAAGATCTATTTCTACCGGCAAGATATTATACTCCTTTCCATCAGAGCTTAATTTAAGCCCCTCTCTTAAATTTCTTATTACGGTCTCTTTAGTAAGCTCCAAGAACTTCGAAGTAGCAATGGTTATCTCATTCTGCTGCATTCTTTGCTTCAGCTTAGAAAAGTCGATAGTAGGCTCAAAATCTTCAGAATTAAGCTCGTATGAAACATGTAATATGTTTCCAAGGCGTGCTATTATGTCTTCAAGTATCTGACTAGGATTTACCGTAGGTATTGTTACCTTTTTTAAGGGCCTTCTAAGATTTAATTTTAATTTTTCCCTGGAGGAAAGTATTCCCTGTAATATTCCCATGGTTCTTTCCATCCTGCTTTCGATTTCATCTTCTATAAGGGCTTCATTTACTTTTGGGAAGTCGGATGTTATAGTACTCCCTACTCTATTTATCATCTTGAATACCTTTTCTGAGATGAACGGCAGAAATATAGAAGTTGTTATTGAAAGCTCCTTAAGTATATGTTCAAACGTTTTAAACGCCGTGTAATCATTATCATCAAACATCCTGCTTTTGGCTAATTTTATATAAGTTCGGCTTAAATCGTTTACAAGAAAATCCGTTAGTTTATTAAGCGCAAAGTCTGTTCTAAAATTGTCAAGGTCAGCCTGAATATCCCTTTTGATCCTGTTCCATTTTGAAATTATCCAGCGATCTTCCACTTTAAGGTTAATCTCTTGTCCCTTTTCATTTTTGAGCGTTTCCTTTGCCGACGTGTAAAGATTCCCAAGGTTGTAAAACAAGTTTATTGTTTTTGTATCATCCTTTAAGTCATTTAGCGTGAAAACTGCTACGTCCTCTAGGCTGTGTTTTAGTAATGTAATTCTCAATGCATCCCTGCTGTATCCTTCCCTGATAAGTTCGGATATTGGTTTATAATTACCCTCACTCTTCGATAATTTATTTCCGTCCGCTCCAACTATAAATTTGTGCATTGAAACATTTTTGTATGGTAATTTTCCAGTTGCTATATACCCTATAACTAAAAGAGAATAAAACCACCCTCTAACCTGGTCATTGCCCTCAGAGATGAAATCTGCGGGAAAATACCTTTCAAAACCTTCCTTATTTGAAGGGTAATTAAGACATGCAAAAGAAGCAGATCCTGAGTCTATCCAGACATCCATTACATCTGGTACTCTTTTCATCTTTTCTCCACACTTTTCGCATTTTATTTCTATCTTGTCTAAACTGCTTTTGTGCAGATCAGGTATCTCTTTTATCCCCGCCTTTTCAATGAGCTCCTTCTTGCTACTTATAACCAAGAGGTTATTACATGATTGGCATTTCCATATCGGCAAAGGGGTGTTCCAATATCTTTGTCTTGAGATTACCCAATCCTGTGCGTTTAATAGCCACGATGCAAACATGTTGTGCGATATTGGAGGTATCCAGTTTATTCCCTTTGACAAATCTATAAGTTCATTTTTTATTTTTGCTATGCTTAAAAACCACTGCTGACTTGCTCTGGTTATTAGCGGCGTTTTGCATCTCCAGCAATGCGGGTATTTGTGTATTACTTTTCTTTCTGCAAATAATATCCCCTTTTTATCTAGGTAATCTATTATTTTGTCATTTACGTTAAGTACATCCTCTCCGTTTAGCCACCCGCTTTCTGAGGTAAACTTTCCGTTTTCATCCACCGGCGAAAGGATGGGCAGGTTATTCGCCATTCCTATCTTATAATCAGATTCTCCGTGGCCCGGTGCAGAATGTACTAGTCCTGTGCCTTCATTTACCTCAACGAATGGAGTTCCTTCCTCAGAGGATACTTCCTTTCCATCTATCACCAATGCTATTTTATCTGCGTTTTTTTCTATCTGAGGTATGTCGCTAAAAGGATGTTTGTATCTAAGCCCTACAAGCTCCTTTCCATCTATTTCTTTCAATATCTTGTACTCCTTTTTCAGCTCCTTAAGTACAGGCTCCCTGTCTTTTGCCAGTATTATTATTTTCCCATCAACTTCAGCTTCTATGTACTTAAATGTGCTGTTTACAGCAACGGCAGCATTGGAGGGAATAGTCCAAGGAGTGGTTGTCCAAACTAAAAGGAATCTTCCATCCTGCAATTCAAACAATACATAGATCGATTTGTCTTCTTTATCATAGTACTTATCTCTTATTTCGTAATTCGACATTGGCGTACCGCACCTGACACAGAACCATGTTGATTTTAAGCCAGTATACAGTAAATCCTTCTCATAGGCCTTTTTTATTCCATACCAAACCGACTCTATGTATTGGTCTTTGTAGGTCCTATACGGCTCATTGTAATACCAAAGAACACCGTAATCAAGTATTATATCAGTGTTAAGTTTTATGTAACTTTCAACAAGGTCTTTGCATGCATCTACAAATTTTTCTTCCCCGAACTCCTTAACTTCCTTCTTATTTTTTATGCCTAATTTCTTTTCTACAACTACTTCTATCGGCAATCCTTGAGTATCCCATCCAGGTTGGGCCCTTACATCAAAACCTTTAAGAAGTTTATATCGTATAATTGAGTCTTTTATGAAAATAGTGTACATTGTTCCTTCGTGCACTTCATTAGTTACAAACGGCGGACCGTCAAGAAAATAGAATTTTTCCTTTCCAGAGTTCTTTTTTATAGCTTTATCCCATAGCTTTTTTGTCTTCCAATCTGCATTTATCTTCTTTTCATTATCTGAAGCATTATAAAATTCGGCCATAAATCCTTAAATAATGCATACGTTTATATATATTTTTATTGTATTTCTTCAGGTTAGATTAATTGTGTCCTAAAAAGAAGTTTCCTTTTTCAACCACAAATTTATAACTGTTTTTAAGTTGGTCTTTTACTTCATTAGACTTATTTGGTTTCCCTACACCTATTTTTTCTCCAAATACTATTACCTCTTTTTTATAGCTGTTTATAAGTGCGGCAATTAGTCCAAAGTCATTTAATCCTGTGTATATCCTCGTAACATTATTTATAATTTCAGGTTGAATAAGATCCAATTCTGCTTGTATTTTTTCCTGCTCAGCTTTTTTGTATTGCTCTTTATAGGATTTTGATTCAGAGAAGAACCTGCTTGCAGTACTGTAAATCTCTTCCTGGCTTACTCCCCATAATGCAGTTAGCTCCTTCGCAAGCTTATCTAAATTTTCAACATACTCCAATGCAGGCTTGTATGCCTTGAAAACAATCCTTACAACCCCATCTTGTATTCTTTCAGTTTTTATTATCTTTATTAGGCCTACTTCACCAGTGTTATTGCAGTGTAACCCGCCACAGGCTTCAACATCATAGCCATCTATTTTAACTATACGGATACTCGCATTCGGGATTACTCCTCCTTGGTAAATTGACATACCATACTTGCTTTCTGCCTTTTCTCTAAGCATCATCTGCGCCTTTATCTTCATGTTTTCAGAGACAACCTCGTTTGCAAGTCTTTCTATCTTATTTACTTGTTCTTCAGTTAGTTTGTCAAAGTAAGTTATATCCAAATGCGCTTTGTCTACGTCCTTCTCTGCCCCGTTTTGATAAACAAACTCCCCCAAAATCCTGCGGCAGGCCTGGTTTATTATGTGTGTGGCGGTATGATGTCTCCTTAAAAGTTCTCTTCTTTCAGAGTCGATCTCCATCTCAATTTCTTGTTGCTCTTTGAATTCGTTTACATTGTCTAAATAATGTATTATTACGTCGTCCTTAATCTCTACGTTAAGCACATGAGAGTTGTTTATTGTACCTCTGTCAGATTTCTGTCCGCCCATTTCAGGATAAAATATCGTTTGATTTAGTATAAGCTTGTTAGGCTTTACAATCTTCATTACTCTAGCATTTGATTTTTTCAATTTTTCATCATAAAACATTTTTTTAGTGCGTTCTAACCCTTCTATAAATGAATAATCCTTTTTCTCTTCCTTCCTCTTTTTTAACTTGTTTATATCACTATAGAACTTTTCAGGCAGGGCTATCTGCTTATCTTCAGTTTCAGCAACGGTCTTTATATCATCAATCGTAATGCCCTTTGATTCATACAACTCTGTCATCTCCTCCCGAGTTATCTCTTTTTTAGTTAATAGAGAAGCTATAAATTTATAATTCCTTTCTCTGAATTCGTTGTATCTTTCTACTTCTTTGTTTATGATATCTTTTGTTTCCGTTTCTTTTAATTCCTTAAACCAGTTCCCGAATTCCTTTTTATGCTCCTCTATAATATCATTTATATCCAGATTCCAGTTTTTGCTTCTTATAAAATTCAGTGTCCTCCTCAATATGTTTCGCAGGTTATACCCTCCTCCAACATTACTTGGAAGTGCGCCATCATGTATTGCTACCAGTAACGTTCTGCTATGATCCGCTATCGAATAGATGGCCTGCATATCGCCGAGCATTTTTCTAATCTCTTTCTCATCCGTTTTAGTTTCCCCCGCTACATACGTTATAGCCTCTTCAATTCCAATTTTTTCGAAGTCTATCTTACCGATATATTCGTACACTGATTTTAGTTTATCTCCATCATATGATACCCCGACCTTTTTCTTTATATATTCCACAACTTTTGGAAATGTTGCTTCGTATATTGTTGGGGTGTTGTTCACTACCCAGGACCATCTTTCAAGGCCCGCGCCCATATCTATAGTTTTTATAGGAATCTCTTCTAACTTATCTTCATTTATGACATAGCGCATGTAAACCTGATTTCCAAGTTCAAGTCCGCCCGCGAAATATTCGAGACAGCTTCCGGCGTAACCTGCCCCAACCCACGAATCCTCTATGAATGTAAGCTCTTCTTTTTTTATTTTTAGTCCTGTCAATATCCAATTTGTTATGTATTTTATCGCTTCCTTATCAAAATATGTCTTCTTCTTTTTTGTATTGAATGCAGCTTCCTCCGCCATTATAAAACTCGTAAGGTGTCTGCCGGACAATCCTACATTGTTTATGTCATTGAACCTTAAACATATCTGCGGTACAACCAAAGGGTTTGCAGGAGGCTCAGCTATGCCCTTTATTACGTATGGTGCAAAATCATCTATTGCCGCTTCTACAAAGTAAATATCATCCCTCCATCTCGCGACAACCGGGTAGCGTTTTATTTCTTTATGTCCTAGCTTTTTGAAGAAACTAGAAAAGTCTTTCCAAATGTTTGCATAATCTGATTTTAAGGAAGAGACATTCTTTTTGAAAAAAGTATACTCTCCTATACAATCTACATCCCCGCATCTGTTTTTTTCATTAAAACTCCAGAAATTTTTCCCACAGACAGAACATTTATATCTTTTTAACCCCAGTTCTTTAAGCGAATCCACAGGTATAAGCCCTTCAGGTTTTTCCTGTATTCTCTGCTTAATCATCTCTTCTATCTCTTTTTTTTCCAAGGTTGCCATTTATAATATATTTTAACCTACTATAACATATATCAATTATTAATAATATAGTACTGAATTAATATATTTAAGGTAAAATGGCCGCGATAGTTTAGCTAGGCAGAACAAAAGGCTGTGGCCCTTTAGACAGGGGTTCAAATCCCCTTCGCGGCCCTGTTTCTTTCCTTAATTGACAAAGTTTTAATTTACAGAAAAGTCAGCAGAAAGCCCACAATTTCAATCGTGGGATGAATGCGATGGCACGACCTTTAAATATAATAGAGAACAAAGATAAAATATGATACTGACATTCAAGATCAAACATAATAGAGA
>JAJZMG010000020.1 GCA_021798355.1 Nanobdellota archaeon
TTTCTAAAGTCATATTCAAGCACCTTTTCACATTCTTTGCTATTGGTGTCGTTAAAATAAACCTCAAGTGACTTTTCTTTATTTCTGCGAGATTCATTATAATATATCCTAATCATATAATCTAAATTCGGGTTTAACATGGAATAATAATACGCTCCTTCAGACTGCATAAATTTTTTTGTGTCGTCTATCAGCCTTAGAAGACTAACTTTTTGAGTAGTTTCTTCCAGGTCCTGCATCAGCTTTTCAATCCGTGTTAGGTAGTTATCATCGTACTTGCCGTTTTTAAGATTAACTTTCTTTGTTTCTACTTTTTTATCTTCCATTATTACCCACCTAACGACTATTATTTGAAGTATTTTGAGCATAAATAATTTATGGATATTAAATGAACCGCTAGGAAACAGTTAATGCCTTTTGCACTCCCTACTATTATAATCATCTTCCTGCTAATTAGGTTTGCTATATACATTATTTAAGGCGTTTAGACAAGCTTGTCTCCAAGTTTATTTTCTACGCCCATTATAATCTCAAAGTAGAGGCTGTTTATAGCATCAGGCGGAACCTGCATCCTGTCTCCGATTGAGGATACTATTAATGGAAAAGCGTAAGAGGGGTGATCTTTAGTTTGACGAACAGAATCCCCAGAGTAACCTATACCTATTACCGTGTCCCCGGGTTTTGGTCTAGGGAAATTGTATTTGTCTGCTATCCTGTCTGTTATCCTTGAGGATATAAGGCCTGCGCCCTGACCTACATTTTGTATAACTTTGTATCTGGCCGTAGGTTCAATGTAATTTTTGCTGTTCTTATCCGAATTTCTTGATAAGTAAGCGCCATTTTTAAAGTATTCATTTATTTTTCCTTTCTCTAACCCAGTAAAGTAATCCAAGTTTATCACACCTAAAAATTCCTTGTTGCCCGCTTTTATCGGCCCGGTTTCCTTATCTAAATTGTTGAAGTCATCCAGGTTTATGCCGATTGACATAGGATTTAGGTATGCTACGCCGGGTATCATTTTCTCGTATATTTCTTTGTGATTTTCATTATCTACTTTGGATGAAAAGGGGATAAGTTCATAAACACCGTGAAGAAAATAAGCTTGTTTCCTTTTATCCTCAGACTTTATCCCTATAAGTGTAACAGCATCTCCCGGGTTTTTTGCGCCTATGCTCTTTTCTAAGCCGTTTTCCTTTGTCCAAATTTCGTTGCTTGTTACGGCAGGGTTAAGGCTGAAGTAAACAGCGCTTGAGCCTTCAGATATCAAACTATCCAGTTTATGCGCGTTCGCCATACTCAGTTGTTCTCTTCCTCCTTTTCTATGTCGTATGTCCCCTTAAGATTAAGTATGGCCATTAAATCTTTTGCTCTTTCTTCAGTCATAGGCTTCGTAGACACTAAGCTGACCCTAGGCCCGACTACCAGCCCTTTCAGTACTCCGCCAAATACGGCCTGTGCCATTTTGTAGGCGATTCCAGGCTTGTGCAAAACATCATTGTTTCTTAAGTCAGTGCTCCTGTAACCATAACTCGGCCCCCATCTATAAGGTGAGAGCAGTTCTACTTGCAGGTCATTTGCGTAGATTGTATCATTAAACCACCTTCTATGTAAATCTCCGAAATGAATTCTCTTATTTGCAGAGTTTTGTATTAAATCCAAGGCGAGATCATGCATATTGTGGTGATACCCTTTCTTGTGGTCTATAATTCTGTAACCATATTCTATTTTTAGTCTGTACATTTTTTGAAGTTTAATATTACCATTGCTATCGTAGCCTTTTAATGCGCCGGCGTTTACAATTTCATAATTTAAAAGTTTAAATGGTCCGAGGCTTTTACTTGGCTCTAAGCCTGCTTGTTCTAGCTGACTTAATCTTCTTGTCTCCGAAAGCTTATCTTCCAATCCTACAATCGTTGCGCCAGGCATTTCTGCAGCTACCTGTACTTTTGCTATTTCATTGTAAGCCATTAAATCCGCTATATTGCCGGTTCCCATCTCCCTTTGCAATGAACCTGTGAAATTCTGCAGGTTATATTTTCTGTTGTCATTCCATTGAGTATAGCTAAAACTCCTACTTATGCCGTCATTACTTGAACCCTTTGCATCTACCTCTTTATATGCAATTCCTGAAGCAAATCCTACAACTTTCATAAAAACACCTCCTAATACTGCAACCCCATATCAGCACCAGCTGCATACGGATTGGCTCTCAACATTTTCGCAAAGTTTTCTGCGCTCATTCCGCTGTTAGTTGTGTTAACTGCGCTTTTTGATGCGGCGTTCAAAGCAAGATAAAGTCCTGTTGTAGTATCCGGGTTTGCATTATTGAATGAAGTTGCAGCATGGTTTTTATCAAGCTGCGAAAACTGCTTGTTGCCTTCCTCTGATAATATATTCACCATAGAGTACATCAATCTCTTTTTGTCCTCCTCTTTCAAACTAGACGAGAGGTCATTGAACAGCTTATCTGCACTGCTCATCATGTTGTTTATCTCCTGATCAGTAAGGTTTAGTTTTTTGTAAGCGTCTTTGTTGTAGGGTATCTTCTGGAAGTATTCCCCAAGTTTTGAAAAGTCATCGTTTTTTAGGTCTGTTTCCATGTTCTTTGAAAGTTCACTTATCTTTATACTATCCCCATAGGTACTGTCCTTGCCCAGTTCCTGCTTTAGGTTGTTGGCAAAAGGATTTAGCATTATCATAGGGTCATTCAAAGCTCCTTGTGCCATGTTATGGTAATTTTCAGGAGTCAATGTGCCTTTTATCTTGCTATACTCTGACGATAAAGCGGGCATAATCTGGTTTATTGCTCTTTGTATGTACTCTTTTTTCTTGCTGGTTTCAACAGAGGTATTATTCAATACTGCATCTAAGCCCAGCAGGTAGCCGTTGACCATCTTTTTGTCATCTCTTAATGGGCTTTGCTGCAGGTATGCGTTAAAACTCGCTATAAAACTTTTTCCAAACTCCGAGAAGTTATTGTAATGGTTGGTTTCAAACTGTTTTATAGTTTTTACAAAAGAGTTTAATGCATTGTAGTAATCTCCGTTTTCTCCCAACACTTTCTCTAATGTTTTCTTGCCAGCAGCGGTTTGATTTGTCATTTTATCGTTAGTTCCTCCCCTTTTAACGCTTTCACTGGGATTTTTAGCAGCTTTCATGTTCTATACTATGAAGCATTCCCATATAAATACTTTACTATTATCTTGTAGGTAAATTTTTATATAAATTAAAAGCCGTTGAAAGGTCATCTAAAAAGGCTTTTCTTGCAGAGGGAAAGCGCATCGGGAAAGAGGGGTGAAATGTAACAAGGCAATTGAATTTTTTGTCGTTTAAAGTAATTTCAAGTATCTTGCCTTTTATCTCACTCAAGTGCTTGAATTCAATACCTAAGGAGGAAGCAGAAGAAGTTCCCAGTGCAAGTATCAATCTTGGATGTATAGCAGATAACTGTCTTATAAGGTAAGGCCGGCATCTGTCCAGCTCTTCTTTTTTTGGTTTTCTATTGTTAGGAGGGCGGCATTTTACAGCATTTGTTATAAAAACAGACTCTCTTTTTATGCCGAGGCTTTCTAAATTCTTTGATAGGAACTTTCCAGACATCCCTATAAAGGGCCTTCCTTGCAGGTCTTCATTTTTACCTGGTGCCTCTCCTATTATTACAATATCAGCTTTTTCATTTCCTTCTCCAGGAACTGCCGCGGTCCTTTTTAAACAGAGATCACACAGTGTACACTTTACTATTTCACTAGATATATTGCTTAAGCCTTCCATAACTCCTCAATTTCTTTTATTTTTGTCCCGTCTATCTTTCCATTTATGGAACTCTCCGTTATGTTGCCGCTAAATCCAATGGCCTTTATTTTTTCTCCAAATGCTTTCAAATCCTTTGTGCAGTCTTTCCCTTTCATAATTATTATCTGCTGGCCATTGGTTATGTTCACGCATTTTTCGGAGTTGTTTTTTATAAAATAGTTTATCTCCCCGTAAAATTTTGATATTTTTACCCCCTTTAATAATACCGGCTGTTGCGTTGTTTCTAAAAGCCTGTAAAATATTTCCTTTTCCTCTCTTTCCAGCTCAACGGCCCTCTCATTTTCATTTTTTATGTAGTCTGAAACCTTTTCAGGTACAAAGTGCCTGTCCATCGCAGCTTTTATAACCGCATTTTTTATCTGCAGTAAAAATAGCAAAGCACAATTACCAGCCAAAAATTCTATTTCAGTTTCTCCACCTAAATAGGATATTCGCTTTACAGCGAACATTATAATCTCCTTAGTCCGTTCCACATGCCTGTGTTTGCACGCCGAAAAATCATACTTCCCTATGGTTACTACCCTTATCTGTTTCTCCCTGTCAATTCTGTCCTCGTTAAACCTGAGTTTCGGAACATTCTCCATCGCGTTTTCTAAATTTTCGAAACTCTCTTCTTTTACGGCCAGATCTTCAAGAATTTTTTCATTGACTATTTTTTCAGCTTCAACTATTTTTTCAAAAGGTATCATCTCCTTTACATATGCCTTTCCGACATTATCTTCCCTATAAGTATCTGCTTTTCTTATGTGTATGTTTAATTCTTGTTCCTGAAGAGCTCTTGCAAAAATGTGCTCTGCAGTGTGTAGTCTTGCACCTTCAATGCTCTCTTCCATCAATATTATAACTTTACTGGAAGATTTAACTTTTATAATTATGAGTTAGAAAACCATTGGCCTGATCAAACTCCTACAAATATACAATAACATTAAAAAAGAACTTAGAAAAGAAACGTTAAAATGCAATCATCTGCCTTTAAGCTGTAAAAATTCAGTAGAAGAATATATATACCGAATGCTATATCTGAATATAAGGAGCGTTTATGATAATTAATAAAGATGGAAAAGTAGAAATAAACGGATGGGCTGAGAACGTAAGAAACTTAGGCGGGTTAGCGTTCATAACAGTAAGGGACATAAATGGAAAGTATCAGATAACCGTTTCCAAGAATTCAAATCCCGCTATATTTGAAAAAATCAATGAAATTAAAGCGGAATCAGTTATCAAGGCTTTCGGTGAAAAGAAAGAGAATGCCAAGGCCGTGAGCGGTTATGAAATAATACCGGAGAAACTAGAAGTAATAACCGTGGCAGAGCAGCCTGTCCCATTGAACTTAAGTGAAAAGGTTCAGTCTTCATTGGACAAGGAGATCGATTTCAGGTTTTTGAGCCTAAGAAAACCGAAGAGCGCGGCAATCTTTAAGATACAAAGCACAGTAAGCAACGCAATAACAAAATTTTTTGAGGACAACGGATTTTATCAGATGCATTCTTCAAAGATAATCTCCCAGGCAACAGAAGGCGGGGCAAACGTTTTTAAGGTGCTTTACTTTGACAAGACAGCATTCTTGGCGCAATCACCTCAGTTCTATAAGCAGATGATGATGGCTGCCGGATTTGAAAAAGTTTTTGAGATAGGGCCTGTTTTTAGGGCGGAGCCGCACCACACTTCAAGGCATTTGACTGAATACACAAGTGTAGACTTAGAGATGAGTTTCATAAACTCATATGAGGATGTAATGTCAGTAATGGAGAAATTGATGCTTAGGATATTCAAAGAGGTAAGGGAAAGAAACAAAAATGATCTCGAGCTTTACAGTATAAATCTTGAAGATCCCAAGGTTCCATTCCCTAGAATAACAATAAAAGAAGCCAGTGAAATCCTAAAAAAATATGGCAACAAGCTTAAAGAAGATGGAGATATTGATCCGGAAGGGGAAAGAATAATGGGGCAGTATGTAAAGGAAAAATACAATAGTGACTTTTTCTTTTTGACCGAGTTTCCATGGTCAATTGCTCAGTTCTACCATATGAAGAAGGCAGATGACCCACAAGTAACCAATAGAGCCGATCTTATATACAAAGGGCTCGAAATCACGACATTGGCACAGAGAGAACACCGATACGATGTACTTGTAAATCAGATAATTGAGAAAGGATTGGACCCTGAAAAATTTAAGTTCTACACAGATTTCTTCAGATACGGTGTACCTCCACACGGTGGATCCGGTACAGGGCTTGAAAGAATAGTAAAACAGATGCTTAACCTGGAAAATGTAGCTGAAGCAACATTGCTGCCTAGAACCCCTGAAAGACTGATTCCATGACCCGCTGCAAATAGATTGACCGGCTTTCCCACTCACACGCTATAACAGTTCACTGCAATTATATCAAAAAGCGGATATCAGAACGCAAAACTTTTTTTCATCGTTAACTTATAAATACATATCAGATGGCGGCTTGCTATTTACATTGTATGTCTCTGGCTGCTCTATTAAAAACGCTTTCTGCATGGGTATTTGTTTTGCAGTGTTGAGAAGCTTTTCCAGGTAATCATATTCCGACTTGTCATCTATTACCGATAATTTCACCGTGTACCTTCCTTCTTTATCCGAAGAATTCTTCATTGTATAAAGAACCTTTTTATTTGTATCCACTAAGGAAAAGTTACCAGAAATGGCAGTAAAGTACGCAGCATCATCACTTTTAAGACTGCTCAGATAGTCTATTACTTTCTGGCCTTCGCTGCCGAGAGACTCGAGTTCGGTAAGATAAAACCCTGCCGTCATTTCACTTTCGCTAACTATAAATTTTACCCCCTTACTCTTTATTTTGTAGGATACATCAAACATGTTTGCGTATTTTAGATCTTCTTTCGAATCTACTTCTTCAGATTTAAAGTATATATCAGACAGCTTTTTGATCTGCTTGTCTTCTATTTCATCGGTTTTTAGAGTATAAGTTAAGTTCAGCCTGTTGAAATTCTCGCAGAAATACCTAAGGGTTTTGTCCTTTAAGTCGACGAATAGTATCGGGTGCTTAAGAGCCATATACAGCCTGTCTACTTCGTTATGGCCCATTTGCATAATTTTATTTATATAATTTTTGTTTTTTGGGGATATATTCAGATAGTAGATCTCAATGCCGTTTTCGTCTTTTACCAAGCGCATTTGCTTTTTTATATCAGCAGAGAACCTTAGAACATCAGATGTAGATTTATCGGTAATAATTTCTTCATTTATAATTTCCTCGAGATCCTTGTCAACCATAGTTCAAAATCACCTTCCTATTTACAAAGGAGCGCTACTGCACCTTTTCTTTATTAATTAACGAGAAGACAGCTACTATTTAAACTTTAACCTATGCAGTTTTCTGTGTTTTTAAGTCGTCCACTAAATCTCTCAATTCCTTTATGCTGTCGCTTATGGCAGGTATTAAACGGTCTATTACTTTTTCGAAAGCCTGCAATTCAACGTTAACATCCGAT
>JAJZMG010000037.1 GCA_021798355.1 Nanobdellota archaeon
CCTATATCCTTAAATATTTTCAAGGCATGTTTATCGCCTTTATCTGCAAGTTTATGCAGCGCAAGGCCGTCTATACCGTAGACCTGCTTTATGCTTTTACCACCTATTACGCTTTCAATATCCCTTCCTGTGTTATAATCATAAATAACATGCCCTGATTCTGCAGCAAATCCTCCCCCTTTGTATATACTGCCTGAATCCAGTATTGAACTTCCTATTCCCGTTCCCCATACTATTGCTAATGCACTTTTACAATTTTTAAGCCCATTTTTATATAATTGATACAAACCGAAGCAGTTGCCGTCGTTTTCTACTGAAACTTTTTCTGAAAACTTTTTTATAAATCTTGTAAAATTAAAACCTTCTATAGGCAAATTTGGCGAGAATATTACCCTGCCATTATTATCAACCCTGCCTGCTATTGAAACGTTTATTATTCCATTCGAAAATTTAAGATAATCTAATATATTGCCATTTAATAAATCCAGAAATAACTCTTTGGAATTTGGAGTGGCTATTTTCTTGCTCCTTAATATTTTTCCCGATCTATCAATAATGGCAAAAATGATCTTCGTACCGCCGATATCTATGCATAATTTGCCCTTTCCCATCAATCTTTTATTGTGTTTTTAATTTCTTTTATTCTTTCTACTGGGTTATCGCTTTGCCATATATTTCTTCCTATTGCTATACCGCTGAAGCCTGAGCCTATCGCTTTCTTAACGTGCTGTTCAATGTTTTCCGTATCTAGTTTCTTACCGCCCGCAAGAAAAACTTTTGTCTTATCTGCAGATTTGACTATCCATTCCAATTTTGAATCGTCATCTGGGTACTTTAATTTAACTATGTCTGCACCCATTTCAAATGCCGCCCTTGCAGCATATGAGACTATCTCCAAGGATTCATCGTTCTTTATGTTTTTACCTCTAGGGTATGACCACATTATAACGGGCAGACCAATAGAATGCGCTTCCTCTTCTATCTTTCCGAATTCCCTGACCATAAATTTCTCGTATTTGCTTCCCCAGTATACGGTGTAACCTACCGCAGCTGCTCCTAGTTTAACTGCCTCAGAAACGCTTGTGTTCTGGGTAGAGAAGGGTTCTCCATCGTACAATCTTGTTTTACCGTTCAATTTCAATATTAAAGGTATGCTAATTTCTTTCTTATTATAGTAGTGAATTGCGCTTCCTTTTAAGAGTATGAGTGCATCGACCTCTGCTTTTTTTGCTAGGTCTATTATGTATTTTGGTGATACGTTAAGTTCGTTAAAATCGGTCGGCCCGTGCTCAAGGCCATGATCGTATGCCAGGAATACCCCTTTAAATGGTAACTTTTCCATACTTAAGACAAGCATTCATACATTATATAGATATCTTACTTTTTACTATTCTTAATTTCATATTGTCTGGGGGTAAACGATTTGTTATGCCATCCTTTGCCCCGTATTTCTGGATAACGTTGCTTGCATTAAAACTTCCGGCTGTAATTGACTGTTCTATATCCTTTCCATCATCAATGGCATTGACAAATGCTGACAGGAATGCGTCTCCAGCTCCAACAAAGTTTATTTGCTTTGATTTAAATGTATTGGCAATGTAAAGATTATTCTTAGACGAGACTAGCGAGCCCTTCTCCCCTTTCGTTATTATCGCAATTTCATTAACATATTCGGATAATTTTGATAAATTGTTTACATCATTTGCATATCCTACAAATGTTTTTGCCTCGTCATCATTCATGCTTATTATGTCTACATACTTCAGAACAGGGGCCATCTTCTTTAGTTTCAAATTTAGCTCCACTGAACCGGGATTAAGCACGGTTTTCATACCATTTTCTTTTGCGAATTTAAGTGTTTCTGTGAGAATATCTATATTTTTGTAAGGCAGCGGGCCGATGTAAAGCCACTTGGACTCGAAATTTAGCTGGATATCTTCTAATGACAGAGTACTTTCCAGGCCCCTGTATATCAATAGAATCATGTCTCCGCTTGAAGACACTATTATGTTTGAAAATGGCGTTTCTCCACTGGATACTTTTATGAGCTCGGTGCTTATCTTACGTTTGTTTAAATCATCAATTATAAACCGGCCATATTCATCATTCCCTATCTTGGATATTACGGCGCATTTCTTACCGAAAGCAGAAAATGTGGCCGCTGAATTGGTGGCGCTGCCCCCACTGAATTCAAGAACTTTAGTTACGTCTATTTTCTTATCCGTGGGTATCTCAAGGAAATGCTTATTCACTCCGGGTTTAAGCAGTGCTTTATTTAAAAACAGAAAAGTATCTTTCGTTGCAGATCCCAAAGTAACAAAATCAAACATGATTTATTATAGTTTTTGCACAATAAAAATTTTATCAGGAGCCTTTATTGTACTTTTTTGCTGTCGCTTTGCATGCTTTGTAATTTGCCGGTTAATTCCTCTATGGACTTAGAGGATGACTTTAGCCTAAAATCTATTATTTCGGATTTCTCTTTCAGATCTTTTAGAATTTCGGCTTTGCCCTTCTTTATCAATATCTGGCCAGATAATTGAAACAGATCGGACCCATCTTGCGTTTTTTCTACTTCTTCTATTGTCCTTTTTAGTTCATTGTACTGCAGTTGAAGCGTCTGCTTCTGGGTTGTCTCAACCTGCAAACGCTGCCTTAATTCTTCGAATTCTTCTTCATTCATATTTATTTATAACCTCAAGCATCTTTATTGATTGCATTATACTATTATTTACTGCAAGCAAGATATTAAAATCATTTGCTTTAATGGTTATATCCAGAACGTCACTTTTTACCTTTATATTCGTTTCTACCCTTTTGTCCTTTGCTGCATTATATGACAGGGCATTAAACAAATTGTATAGGAAGGGTCTATCTAATTTTAATTTTATGTTAGCTGTTAATGGACTACCTTGCTTTGACATGGTGTCCGCCTTCTGGCTTTTTCTTTATTAAAATTCTGCCACCGCAATAAGGACATCTCACTATATCCCCCACTTCTGAAGAATCCACAGTTGCACCGCAATTAAAACATTTGTATTTTGACATAGTCTATATCACCTTTGAACTTAAGCTGTAAGCATTGTCAGCTATTACTAAATCGCAATGCTTGCACTTCCATATTCCGGCGGACTGCCTCCTTATAGAAAGCTTTTTACACCTTGGGCAAGCATATTTTTCGGATCTTAATTGCCTTATAGCATCGACCCTCTTTCTTACACCTACACCGTATTTTGCCGTTCTCATATCTCATCATCTATTACTTTTTTATATTTAAAGCTTAGTTTATTATATTATGATAGTATAAAATGCAATATACGGCGATTATGAAAATAAATAGGTTTAAATCAATGGTTTTGTTGGTTCTGATACTGTTGGTTTTGTCTGCGGTCGGCAAGTCTGCAGCAATGCCATACTCCCAGGTAAACATATTAAGTAATGTTACTCAAACGTCCAATTTCTACTCGTATTCTACCGTAAATTATACATTAACAATATATAATTCATCAAATTCTAACTTTAATTTGAGCCTGCCTTTAAGCGCGAAAAACCTAACTAGTTTAAACAACTTTAAAATTTACCCATCATCGGACTGCCATACCTTCTCCATCATAAGTGGCTGTATATTAGTAGAGATAGAGAATGTTAAAGATGGCGTACCTATAACCCTACAGTATGATTACTACCAGAATTACAATACTGCTAACAACTCTTTTAACTCAACAATATATTTTCTCCCTTCGAGTTTCACCCGCTCTTTAACAATAAAAATGCTTTTGCCTAATGGCGCATACATACCAACAGGGGCGTATGATGTTCCAACTTCCACAATAACTCCGATTGGAAATCATTTTGAGGTCTCTTGGAATTTAATAAACCAAAGCTATCCCGATGTTACGGGATATTATATTGACCTCCCATTTACAATCCAATACAATCTGGTTATAGCGAACAAGAAACCTTCAAATCAAAATTATTACCTGTACGTTATCCCAATAACTGCATTTTTCGCAGTTATAATTGGTTGGTACTTTTACAGTAATAAAAGCAAGCGAAGCTCCTTCAAAACGCCTAAGAAAAAATCAAACAAGAAATTTGCTTTAAATTTATTAAACCGTGATGAAAAGTTGGTTTTGTCAGCCGTTGATAAAAAAGGCTTCACGTACCAGGCAGATATAATAAAAAGGACAGGTTTCTCTAAGATAAAGGTAAGTAAGATTTTATCGAAATTGACAAATTACAAACTTTTAAAAATAAAACAGGAAGGAAGAGTGAATAAAGTAAAGAGACTTTGAGTATGTTCAATAAAATGAAGGGATACCGCGCTGAAAGAAACGTGAAGCTGAGTTTTATAAAAAGGGGTTGGAAGGTAGTAAGAGCCGGCGGCAGTTTGGGAGAGTATGACATAATAGCATTTAAGAATGGAACTTGTATTTTTCTGCAGATAAAATCCACAAATAAGAACAAATTTTATTATTATGGATATATGGAAGAAAAATATGCAGGATTCCCTTTTAAACTAGTTGTGCATTTTAACAGGGGAAGGACGGTAGTAGTTGCTCCACAAAAAGTCGTATCTGAAAATGACGGCGAAGATATAGACACTTTCATTGAAAAAACAGGCGTTTAACAGTTTCCAATAGTTTCCAGCAAACACTTTAATACAAATAAAATTAAACTGAGTTATGAGTTTTTTTATTAAAGGGCAGTTTTTGCATACTCGGACTCAAAAACTGCTTTTTTATTTTTAACCGCTAAATGCTATTTTAATCCCGACTACTACTATGACTAAAACAATGCCAAAGATTATTACTGTTCTCGGCTTGATAGTTATCTTACTTTTATAGTCTGAGTAGTACTGCACCAATCCTCCAAAAGAAGAAGGCATCCTTGCTTGAGCTTTTTTATTTAACATATCTTTATATCCTAATTTGCATTGTTATTAAACTTTTCTATATGCACTATTCTGCTGATATCAACTTTTGGCCCGCTGTTCCTAATTTCTCCCTCTTCTTTTATATAGCCGATTGGGATTATCCCCCTCACTTTGTATTTTTCAGGTATGGCTAAAAGTTTTCTTAGTTCTTCTTGTTGCAAAGTGGCTATCCATGCGCTTCCTAATCCATAGCTGCTTGCCATTAGCAGTAAATTCTCTATTGCAAGTGCCGCATTTTCAACGCAGAATGTTTCGCTGTCTTCTTCATCAAAGACCGCATCCATTTTGGATTTGTCGCATATAACAATTACAATAAATGGCGCGGAATCTATATGTGGGGTAAGTGAAACCCTGCTTATCTCTTTCTTTTTATCTGGATTGGTTACTATTATGAATTCATATTCTCTGATGCCGCCAGCGGTAGGTGATTTTATAGCTGAATCTATCAATTTTAGCACTACTTCTTCGTTTACTTCTTTGTCTAAGAAAGAATATACTGTTTTTCTCCTTGTTATAGCATCATACACATCCATAAGTTTCTAAGAAATTACTCCATATATAAATATTATAAAAGGCGTTAGCTTGTAAGAAACAAATGCAAGCAGAAATATTTATACGCACAGTCGTATAAGCATAGGCTTCCTAACTTAATAATAAGGTTTAGCTTAAGAATAGTTTTCTATTACTTCTGCAAGTATCTCGGCCTTTCCGCCTGTAGGTTTAGCAAGAACTTCGTTGCATACTAAACACCTTACTTCCGTAGAGGCTTTTGTAAATATTACCTGCTCATTTCTGCATTTATTACACCTTACTTTTGAAAATTTGCCTTCTGAAGGCCTGAATACAATCTCATCCATTTTATTTTATCTCCAACTTCTTTGCTTTTTTACCCCTTTTCTGGGTAGTCATTTTACCGCATTTTGTACATTTATATCTTAAGTCTATTCTCTTTGACTGCTTTATACCAAGCCTTTTTGCATGCTCAAACATTGGGTAAGGGGTAGAACCATAACCGTGTTCAAGATTCCAGCCTTTTCTTCGGCTGCCCGCAGTCAATGTTCCCCTTTGACCGCCTTTAACCTGAACAACCTTTTGTAAAGTGTGCTCTTTACAAAATTTGCAGTATCTTCTTACTTGGCTTGGCTTTTTCATTTAGTTTCAATAAACAGATAGTATTTAACTTTTTCTATACCCGAAATTACCATAATTTTAAATTTACTTGGCGTTTAATTAAAACATGCATAAAATAACATTATTAGCCATTTTAGTGATAGTCTTATTTTCAATTTCTGTCACGCATGCAGCAAAAGGAGTAAACCTAAATTTTCAAGAGGCGCCCCTGCAAAATCAGGTTTGCAATTACTTGTCTCCCCAAGATTTAAGAACTGCCTATAATTTTTTATCTTTATACAATGAAAATATAAATGGTAATGGCCAGGCAATTGCAATAGTGGTGGCACACGGTGACCCAAACTTGCAGCAAGATATAAACGCATTTGATTCCTATTACGGGTTAAGTGCTCTTACAAACGGGTCAAATTTGGTAATAGAAGAACCATTCGGAAGCCCAAGTTCTTATCCGGCTAACTGGACAGATGAGACCGCTTTGGATGTAGAGATGGCCCACTCACTTGCGCCCGGCGCAAAGATATATTTAATTGTATCCCCGAATGACTCATGGCTTTTTCAAACGGTAAACTACACGGCAAATAACGTACCAGTGAACACAATATCGCTTAGCTGGGGATCTTCAGAGATTGGATATAGCCAGCAAGACGCAGACTATATAAATTCAATCTTCCAATATGCACAATCAAAGGGCATAAACGTATTTGTAGCGAGCGGCGATACGGGTGCATACAATTCTTATAGCACCCCTAATGTTAACTTTCCGGCTTCTAGTCCTAATGTTATAGCGGTAGGAGGTACTACATTATCAGTGTATTCTAATGGAGATTACAAGTCGGAGGTAGGCTGGAACGGAAGCGGAGGAGGCCAAAGCCAATTTTTTGCCAGGCCCCCATTCCAACCAAACATAAGTTCCTACAGAATGGTGCCGGATGTTGCATTCGATGCTGGTACTCCGGTTTGCGTATACG
>JAJZMG010000007.1 GCA_021798355.1 Nanobdellota archaeon
TGATAAGTATAACTTTTATAGCTTTATCCTAGTTTATTCAAAGGAGAATTTGCACACTTCATTGTTAACAGCAGAACACTCCTTCTCATTTAATTTAAGCATAGTTCCGGTTATCTTATATGAAAGACTAGAAAGTATACTGCTAAGTAAAAAACATCTTTTCTCTATCGCATCGTCTATGTGCAATGCATTAAATGAGTTTAATACATCTACCTCTAGTAAGTATCCTTGCTCATTTTTTAAGATATTTATTTTTCCAAATCCGCTTAAAATAGACATTAGACTAAGGTCCATTATTCCATATTTTTCTTTTATTAACTGCAGGTTATACTGTTGATAAAGTTTTGCAAGCTCTTTACCTGCCTGGTTCTCTATTCCATATACTCCTTGACCTATTATTTTTCTTAGTTTACTAAAAAGGTAAGGAAAATATACTGCAGGCACTATTTCAGAAGGTATAGAATTTATAAAAATATCTGTTTCGTCCTTAGTTATCTCAACTTTCCTCAAGTTTTCATTCTTTTGATCGAATACTTGAGAAGGTATGTAAGTATACTGACTTCTTGTCTCTTTCACAGTTATGTTGAAGTAATCTATATCAGAATCGCCCGTGCTTCTACACCTTTCTTCAGTAACTTCCACGTCTTTGTTTGCTATAATTCTGTAAATGCCTGTTAGAATCCCCAAGCTGTTAAAACAGTACGGTGAGTTTGCTATTAAGTCCAGAAAAGAGTTTGAATTGCCGTCTATACTTATTTTATACAAATTTAAATCACTTGATACTTTGTTTATCCTGCCTAATCCCATATCTTTGAATAGGTTAAATATTTCTATTTCGGTTTTATCTTCTCCCCTTATTCTTAGGGACTTTCTTTTTATTAAATCCTGTAAAAAAGAGTAAAAAACAGTGGCTGAAACGTCTTGAAATATGCTTTTTGTTGCAAGCCCTAATATTATATTGACAGAGTTTTGCAGAGATTCAAGGCTTCCTTTTGGCAGAACAATCACGCGTATCTTATTTAAAAGATAAATGCCCTTTTCACTATCATACTGAAGTTCTAAATCCATACATTTAAATAACTTGGCAAAATTTATATGCTTTTAAATCCTATACTTTTGATGGCAACTTTGAAATTTAAGCTTCATACACTCATTTACATGTTTGTTGCGTTGTTGGCGGTGATAATAATATCTGTTTTGTACCTCATATTTTTCGTAAACGGTTCTGCAACCAAAAGCATAGGAAATAACTGGTTTAGCATAAATGGCGCGGCGCCAGTAATTAATAATGGCAAATTGTGGGTTAATTTTGCAGGGATAGAAGGTTGTCAATACTGTGCAATAGAAAGATACGCATTATTTGATGCCCTGAGTAATTTTGGGAATTGGACGTATTATGGTAAAATTGTAAAACTTAATGTTTTACCCGTAACTAACTATTCTAGCACTCCTCAAACAAATGCATTTTTTTACCATGCATATGAGGGGGATTGGACTTTAAATTTCCTTAACCCCCACCTAATTTATACTTCAAAATATGTTAATTTTACTTCGGAGGAGCTTTACAATGATCAATATCCGAACCCTTCTCCATTACAGGCATTTACTCCTATTGAAAATGATTATGCGACAAAATATGATCCCCAAGGGGCAGTTCCATTCTCATTGATAGGTGGAAATTTCTTCGAAGTCGGGGCAGGATCAAGTCTCGTTGACAATGGCTTTCCTATAATATTTGCCGCAAATGGAACAGGATACATGCCTAGCTACATAATAAGCCAGTTTAATATTACAGGCTCAAATATAAACAAAGGAATAACACAGGAGGCAGATTACATTACCGCAATGATATGCAAAGACATAAGTAACGCTGCGCAGGTTTGCTCTTCCTCCTTACCTTCGGTTTAACTGACTTTAAAGAATAAAATTATCCATTTTTAATACATCCTATTGTTGTTTTTATAGGCTACAGAAAGCTATTAATAGTCTATTTATTCATTAAGTTCGATGGTTGATTATTACACAAAAAAGCTGGATAATGGTTTAGAGGTTATACTAAGCCCTAATAAATACCTTCACAGCGCTTCAATAAGCGTAGGGTTTAAATACGGGTTTTTAAATGAGAAGAACGGCGAGGAAGGGCTTTCTCATCTAATAGAGCATATGGTCTTTGAGGGTACGAATAGACTTAGCAAGGAAAATTTCATGAGGTTCCTAAAGGCATCAACAGTTTACTGGAACGGGGAAACTTCACTCGGCGCAACTTCTTATCAGTTTAAATCATTTAACTTATCTAATGACAGAATATTTGAAGTCGTTTCAGAAGCCCTTTTTAATTCCATTTTTCCAGAAGAAAACCTAAAAAAGGAAAAAAATGCAGTAGTAAACGAAATATACGGTCATTTTGGTTCTAGCACTAACTTGGAATACTCTATTTTAAAGTCTTATTTATTTAGGAAATCCGCCGGGGCTTTCTTAGGGGGAAATGCTAAATTCATTAAGGATGTACCAAGGGACGTTCTTATTGATTCATATTCAAAGTACTACTCCCCCAACAATGCGGTTATAGCGATTGCAGGAAATTTCAACAAAAAGAAAGTCATAAGCGAAGTGTCAGATACTTTTGGAAAAATTACATTCAAAGGAGAGGAACCTGCTTTAAATATACATACAGGTGAAACAAAATATAAGGAAATACATATGAAAACTTCCAATCCTTACAAAGGCCAGTCTACTATTCTTTTTGGAATAAAAACTCCAGGTTTAGAACAGATGTACAAGAAAAGGGAAAAAGATAGGGCAAGCATAATGTACCTTAGGGGCCTTATCTCAGATAGAACAGAGGAAAGGCTTCGGCAGGAAACGGGTTTAGCATATCTAGCGAATTCGGACATTGAGTTATGGGCAAAAACGGGTTATATATCTGCTTATTCCAAGGTAAAAACTCAGAATTTAGAAGAATCCAAGAGTATTATATTCAGTGAAATAGAAAAAATAAAGGAAGGAGAAATAAGCGAAAATAGGCTAAAAAATTCGAGATTAAGGTCCAAACAGATACTAGATGACGTTTTTGATTCTTCTCTCAATCATTCTAATTCAATGCTTTCAGCTATGTTGGTATCTAACAGAACACCTGTTCAAATTTACAATGAGTTTTTAGATTTAACCGTTGATGACATACGGGCAGCTGCCGCAGATTATCTTAAAACCGATGGAGAAAATAATTCGGTTCTTATTGTTTCCGATTAGTTGAAATACTCGTTTGTTGCCGTAATATCGTTCATAAATATTCCCCATTTGCATCCACAAAGCAGAAATTCTGAGTAGACTTGTTAAAACATATTTAAGTAGTAAATTCAATAAAATAAGGATGTTAGGAAAGAAAGTAAAAAACATAGAAATAAAAAAAGGGCAGACTGTTGCTGAGCTAGTAAAGGCATTTTCAGACGGCGGAGGATTTACTGCAAAGAAACTGGCCGTGGCTTCTGAGATTTTTAAAGACATGGAAAAAGATAAAAAATGCGTAAAGTTCCTTTCATTTCCCGCAGATATAATTTCAACAGGGTTAAGAGGAGTAATCGTAGACTTGGTAAAGAATAAACAGGTTGACGTTATCATAACAACCTGCGGAACACTGGATCATGACCTAGCCAAAGTATGGAAGGACTATTATGCCGGAAGCGAAATGTCTAATGATGCAAAATTAAGACAAGAGGGTATAAACAGGCTTTACAACATATTCATACCAAATGACAGCTATGGCTATATACTCGAGGACAAGCTTATCCCAATATTGAAAGACGCGGCGGTGCAGCAGAAGGAATATTCAACCAGTGAGTTAATATCCTTTATTGGAGGTAGAATAAGCAAAGAAAAGAATGCAAAGGACTCGATAGTTTACTGGGCGTGGAAGAATAAAATTCCGATAATAGTGCCTGGAATAACGGACGGAAGTGTTGGCTCCCAGATATGGATGTACTCACAGAAGGATAAAAGCTTTATAATAAATCTTATAAAAGATGAGGACTTATTAGCAGAAATAGTTTTTAAGGCAAATAAAAGCGGAGCTCTTATGTTAGGAGGAGGCATATCCAAGCACCATACAATATGGTGGAACCAATTTAAGGGCGGTTTGGATTATGCCATTTATATGACTACCGCAGTTGAATGGGACGGCAGTTTGTCAGGCGCAAGATTAGAAGAAGCAATTTCGTGGGGCAAGGTAAAACCTGAAGCAAGGCAGATAACTGTGGAAGGGGATGTTACTGTACTAGTGCCTTTATTGTATGCTTCTTTTTTGGGGTGAAAATATGAAAATATCGGAATTAAAAGACGGAATGAGCGATGTAGATCTGTCTGCTGAAATAGTTGAGATAGGGGAGGCAAGAGAGGTAATGACAAAATTCGGCAGCAATAAGGTTGCTACCGCAAAGATAAAAGATGATAGCGGAGAGTGCAAGCTTTCTCTATGGAGCAAGCAGATAGACATGTTTTCTGTTGGAGATACTGTGGAAATAAGCAAAGGTTATGTTAAATCTTTCAGAGACGAATTGCAGGTTAATGTGGGTAAAGCGGGATCTATAAGAAAACTGTAATATGTCTTATACATATTTATTGTCCCTCTTTGTAATACTTATAGGGTTTTCTTTGTACCCCTTAATCTCGAAAAAGTACATTGTAGGAGTAGGGTATAAGAAATTTATACCTATAATGCTGGGGTTTTCTGCGATAGGAGCCACTTTAATTACAGTCATTATCTACAGAAGCTTTACCTTTAATTTGGTGTATATACCATTACTCGCATTTTTAGGTGCAATGTACACTTTTGCGATGTACCTAGTACTTTACTCTATAGAAAATTATAATGTATCAATAATTAACACACTTACAGGCACACAGGAGGTGCTTATAGCGTTTTTTAGTAGCATTTTCTTTTTTATCTCCGATTTGAGAAGTATTTTACTCCCTTTCTTAATTATTATAACAGGAATCGTATTTCTTTTATTCAATAAACATGGAAAGACCAGGTTCTCTAAATACATGATTTTTACCTTAATAGCCGTCTTAACATGGGTTTTTATGTGGATTCTCTTTTATACAATAAATACGAGTTTTCCCCTGCTTTATTATTCAGTCCTGCAGTCATTTGCATTTTTATTTTGCCTGCCGGTTGCTTTATTGCAAAATCAGCATAAGTCACTTAATTTTTACTTATCCGATAAAAAATTCAAGTATATAGCATTGGCCGGAATTCTGAACGGCGTTGCTACTGTGGCTTTTTCATTTGCTTATCGTTTTAATGCTATCTTAACTCCTTTTGTAGCCCAGCTTGGTATCCCAATTGTAGTTATTGCCTCTTTTTTGTTTCTAGGAGAAAGATCCAGGAAATTCGGGTGGATTGGTATAACATTAATAATCCTGGGCTCATTTGTTTATATTCTAGTCTAATACTACTAAATTATAGGTTATAATCTGCTTTGACTAGGTTTCTTGCAGTTAAAGAATAGTTCTCATTAAATTTATTCATCTTTGCGCTTACATTTACCTGGTACAAACCAAAGGAAATATCATTGAGTTTTTCTTTAACGTCTTGTTGTTGGGAAAGGCTCAAGAGCGATTCAGCTTGTTTGTCAAAAAATGTTATGCTTGAGCTGTAAAGTCCGTCATCCAATACCCCACGTATACGCAGGGTTTTTGATAATGCTTTATCCTTATGCACATCACATTCAACATCTACTTTTTTCTTGCATATACTGCACCTAATGAGGTAAATATCATCTGAAAACAATCTGGTTATAAACCCATTTATATTTGCATACTCTCCGTCATGTATATCAGCTATTTTTTTATACTCTTCCTTTTCAGCTTCCTTCTTCGGACTTTCAGTTTGGTTGACAGATATAGCGCTACCGTTTCCAAGGTTCAATTCTACAATGCCGTTGAAAGGATTCTCTTTCGCATATGCATTTGCTATGGAGATATTTTCCCCGTCTCTGCTTTTCATTATCTTGTCAATGTAATTCTCATCCCATGTTACAACAGGAATTTCGCCACTTTCATCTTCTATAACAAAATTCATCACTCTTGCTTCTCTGCCTTTTACATTTACCGTTCTTGGCGGAAACTTTCTTTTTATCTTTGCAGACAAATTTACATGGTTTATCCGTTGGTTTATCTCCTTTATCTTATAATCCCTTTTAATCGGTATAATACCATTTTCAGTCGCAAGCATCCTCAGTATGGCATCTTCTGTTAAGTCTGGAAACTGCATCTTCCTTTGGCTTATTGTCTTAATTATCTCTTCCTTCGACAGCTTACTTTTTTCAATTATCTTATCAATTATCCATTCTTCCATTATTTTATAATTAAATCTACACTATCTTTTATTTTTTTGTAAGATTCTTTGTCCCTTCCTTCATAATAAACCCTAATCATGGGCTCAGTGTTGGATTTTCTGAATAACATAAACCCCTTTTCATTTATTATCTTTATCCCGTCTATATTTTCAATTTTTCCGTATTTAACTGCTTTCTCCTTTATCTCATTTATTTTAGCTGTTCTTTCTGTTTCATTTTCAAATGGAATAGACAAAGAACCAAAATATACTTTTGGGAACTCATTAACAAGCTGGCTTAGTTTCTTTTTAGTTTTATTCAGTATGCCTACCAGCAGAACCCCCCCCAGTAACCCATCTGAAAATGGAAAGTATCTTGCAAAATAGTAGTGCGAAGCAGTCTCTACACCCAGGTCAAATTTTTTATTTGCTAGCTTTTTCTCTATATTCGGTCTCCCAACCTTTGAATAAGTAACCTTTGCGAACTCCTCTAAGTGAGAAGAGCATGCAACCGTTGCTACTATCTTTTTTAGCTTTAGATATTTGATGAATATCATA
>JAJZMG010000033.1 GCA_021798355.1 Nanobdellota archaeon
GAAGGGATAAAAGAACTTTACGGTAAGCCGGTTTCTTTTCTTGGTGTTAACCCCTTCTTTATAGATTATGGCTTTTTTCCAAAAAAGATTTATCTGGTACTGCCGCATTTCGAGGAGAAGTTCAGATTAAAGAAAAAGGAATACTCAAAGGATGCCTTGATAATACGAATAGAAGGAGATGAAAAAGAGAGGATAGAACCTATGGATTATATGCATGATAACGGTGATGGCTCATATGATTTCCCGCAGTTCATTACCGTAAAAACTTTCAGCGGCTATTTGCACACCTGTTCTTCGCGCTTTGAAAACAGCGAATATCTGGAAATAAAGAAAAACACAAAAAAGATAAAAGCTGTTTTTGAAAAGCAGACTGTATATTTATAAACAAAAAACCATAATAGATAGTATTATTTTGGGGGCTCGTAGCTCAACTAGGTCAGAGCATTCGGCTTTTAACCGAGTGGTTGCGGGTTCAAATCCCGTCGAGCCCATACCTAGAATGGTTTCTGAGATAAAGAATCAATAATCCATTATATTTTATCCACTGCTATTATTCGACTTGTTTTCCATTTCCTGAAGCGTTCCCCTGGCAAAATTAACTCCAGCTACCCAGCTTAGTATGCGTATTTTCTCATCTTCATAAGGTATGCTATGTATGTCATATCTTAACCCAGATATTTTTTTGCATATTGCTTCGCCAAATTTTAAATATTGCTTTTTGATTTCATACTTAGAACCCAGAAAATTTTCCCCTTTGCTTATCATGGCGGGTTGCAGAAGCGGTATCTCTATTTTATTGAATATAGAGAAATATTCCTTGCTAACATTTGACCCTTTATTTATCCGCGGTTCACAATACTCGTCATACAACATTACAGTACAGCTTAGAAAATATTCCATCATTTTGTTGTTAAGCCTTTCTACTTCCTCTCGTATTAATCCATCTGAGTAATCTGCTTTGAAATTGTTTCTTTTGATTAGAGCTTTGCCCTTTACTATCATTGTCTCTTCCAGCCTATTGGCAAATCCAAACTTTCCATAACCATGTAAAGATAAGCTTTCATAAAATTCATTTAACAAACTATTCGGCGAAGAACGACTAAGTTTCCCGGAGCTGTCAAAATATGGCAGCTTAACCTCATCAAACAATTCAATAAACCCGGTGCTCCATTTATTAGGTTGGAACAGGTCTTCAAGCTTAATGCGACTGTAAGCTTTCCTTCTCACTTCTTCCGATTCTTTAAATGTTAAAGGTTTGTTGGCCCTTTCCTTGTCCTCGTATTTAATTCGTTTGAAATCAATTGATATGTAATGAAGCGATTCCAATGCGGATATGTAATATTCTAGAAATTTCTCAGTGGTTCGATTTACCTCTAATTTTAAAGTTTCGTTTTCATCTGCACTTAAAATAGTTACCATATTTAATTACACACTAGAAAGTATTTATATAAAACTCTCCTAAAAAGGAGAGTATGAATATTGAAAAAATCATTGAATCGGCAGGGCTTTCGAGCGCAGAGAGCAAGGTTTATCTGTCGCTTATAAAACTTGGCAGTTCGATGATAGGGCCTATACTTAGAGAATCCGGATTAAACAGTTCGGTTGCATACAACTGCCTTCAAAGGCTGATGGGATATGGCCTGGTTTCATATAACATAAAGGGCAAAAAGAAGTATTTCTTTGCCTCAGATCCGAAAAATCTAATATACATATTAAAAGACAAGGAAAACGCTTTGCTGGAAGCAATGCCTCTGCTGGAAAAACTAAAGAATACTGCAAAAAATAGACAGGAGATATTTATATTTGAAGGGCCCAAAGCAGCAAGAACGGTATTCAATGACATTTTGGATACTCTGAAAAAAGGAGATGAGCACTTGGTGATCGGCGTTTCGGAAAGCGATAGTGGCATGGGTGAATTCATAAAAAAATGGGATGAAAAGCGGGTGGAAAGAGGCATTTTAAAACGGGTTATAGTAACTGAAAAGGAAAGCAATTGGTTAGAGTATTACAAAAAACAACCCCTTGCTAAGGTAAAAGCTCTGAAGGATGTATTCAACATGCGTTTCACAATAAATGTATACGGAAACAAGACTGCTCTGGTTATTTGGGGAAGGTATCCGACTTACATATTGATAGAACGGAAGGAAGTAGCAGAAAACTTCAGAAACTATTTTAATTTTCTTTGGAGATCCGGCAGGTGACTTTCAAACAGCATGCAATTCAAAGCATAATGGCTAAAAATCAATTCTTTTTCAAAAGTTCTAGATACTCTTTCCTCAGCTTTGCTATTTTGGGCTTTATGACCATAAAGCAGTATGGGTTCAACGGATTTTTCTTATAATAATCCTGGTGGTATTTCTCTGCAGCATAAAATTCCTTTAAAGGTTCCAAAGCCGTAACTATCGGTTTGTCCCAAAGTTTTTCTTCTGTTAACTCTTTTATGACTTTCTCTGCAATCGTTCTCTGTTCATTATTAACGTAGAATATTTCCGATCTGTATTGACTGCCTACATCGTTGCCTTGCCTGTTCAAACTGGTCGGGTCGTGTAAAGTAAAGAAAACCTTTAGAATCTGCTCATATGAGATTATGGAGGGATCAAAAGTAAGCCTTACTGATTCGGCATGCCCTGTTTTGCCGGTGCAAACCTGTTCGTAAGAAGGATTTTTAACGCTGCCGCCGCAGTATCCTGATTCAACGTTTTCTATTCCTTTTATCTGCTTGAATACTGCCTCCATACACCAAAAACAACCGCCTGCAAGAACTGCCGTATGAGGCTGTTTTTCCATAATATTATAATTACGCAATGCGTATTTTAACATTGCTATCTGCATGCGAAACAAAGAATTAAAGTTATAAGAACATAAAATTAATTATATTATAATACCCTAATGGAAAAAGAAGGAACCGAGATAGTGGAGAATTATCAGGTGGTATCTGATGGTATATCCGCTGATGTTAAGATATTAAGGATACCGTCAAAATTCACGATGAGCTACAAGATAACCACTCCTGTAATAGACCAAAGTATGAACGCTGTTCTTACTGAGATAAGGACAGAGCTTATAAGGGAGGACCCTTCAAAAATACAGCAGCTTTCTCAGACTACTTCTGAAACGTTAAAAAGAGAATTCCTCGAGATAGTACAGAAAAAACTGCAGGTAATAATACCAGGAATGCAGGAAAAATCATACCTTGAACTTTCTGCTACCCTTTTGCATGAAATGTTCGGCCTAGGCATAATAGAGATACTTGATGTAGATCCGAATCTTGAAGAAGTCGTAATAAACGACTCGAAGACGGCAGTGATGGTATACCACATAAAATACGGATGGCTTGAAACCAATGTAAGGATAGAAACGGAATCAAAGATAGAGTCTTACGCGCAGCAGATTGCAAGAAAGGTTGGAAGGCAGATAACAAATTTGAATCCATTACTGGATGCGCAGCTGCCAAACGGGGACAGGGTAAATGCTACTTTGTATCCGATATCAACGCATGGAAATACGCTTGACATAAGAAAGTTTCGCGCTGAACCTTGGACAATAATAGACTTCTTAAAAAGAAAAACAGTTTCAGAAGAACTCGTTTCATTTATATGGCAGGCAATGCAGTATGAGCTTTCGTTCCTGGTCACAGGAGGTACGGCAGCCGGTAAAACCTCAATGCTTAACGTGTTCCTTCCGTTTATTCCTCCAAACCAAAGGATAATAACGATAGAAGATACAAGCGAGCTTATACTGCCAAAGTACATGCAATGGATACCTATGCTTACCAGGCAGCCGAATTCAGAGGGGAAAGGACAGGTAACGATGCTTGATTTACTGCTTAATTCGCTTAGGATGAGGCCGGACCGTTTGGTAGTAGGTGAGATAAGGAAGAAGGAAGACGCACAAACCCTTTTTGAAGCAATGATGACAGGCCATTCCGTGTATGCTACTATGCATGCAGAAACTGCCCAACAGATTGTAAAAAGATTAATATCCGAGCCCATAAATTTGCCGGAAATAGAAGTATCCACTCTTGATCTTATAATAACCTCATTCAGACAGAGAAGAACCGGAGTGAGAAGGGTATTGGAGCTTGCGGAGATAGTTGAAAGGCAAGTAAGCGGAGCCATGGAATTAAGAACAAATAATCTTTTTGAATGGAAGCCGAGAACAGACAGCATAGAAAGGACGATAAATACCTCGCAGAAAATTTCAACTAAGCTGGCCCTTTATTCTGGGTTGACAAGTGAAGAAATGGCCATGGATTTGAAGGAGAAACAAATGGTCCTAAAATGGATGATGGACAAAGGGGTAAACAATGTAAATGTGATAGGATTGACAGCAAGCAATTACTACGCAAACCATGAAAAGCTAGTTCAATTAATTAAAGATAGCGGGGACCCTTCTGAATTAGAAAACTTATAAAATGGAAACTAAAATACCTGCCGTGATGATTTCTTCTGAAAAGGCATTGTTCTTTGGAAAGAAGGTGAAGAAATTTGCACCTTCCTTTAGAGGTATGGCGCCTTCCTTAAAACAGGATCTTATACAGGCATCTATGGATGTAGATTACCTGGATTACATAGCCGCAGGACTAATTGTCACTCTAATTTTAGTGGGATTGATGGTAGGGGTATCGGCATTGATAGTTCTTATAGCATTAAAGAGAGGCCTGCTTACGATAAAAATAGAAGGCATATTGCCTGTTCTTATCCTGGTGGTTCCAGCGATTTACTTTCTGTACTTTTTAAACTATCCCAAGCTCCAGGCCATTAAGAGGACTAAGCTGATAGAGGAGCAGGTCGTATTTTCAACGAGGGAAATAATGATAAAGGTGGGTTCTGGGGTTCCGGTTTTTAACGCCTTACTTGATGTTGCAAACGGCGATTACGGGGTAGTGTCTGATGAATTCAAATTAGCAATAGAAGAGATAGAATCGGGAGTGCCGCAGGAAGAGGCTTTAGATCACTTGGCAAGAAGAGTGCCCTCCCAATCGCTCAAAAGAACAATAGACATAATGCTTAATGCAATAAAATCTGGAAGCGATGTTGCTGGCACGCTTAACCTTATAAATGACATGTTAATAAAAAAACAGCAGTCGGATATGAAATCTTATGCTGGTGAACTTACCCCAATGTCAATGGCATACATGCTCATTTCGGTGGTAATGCCTAGTCTGGGCATGTCTGTATTCGTAATCCTTGGTTCACTTGCGCACTTTAATACTGTGGATATAATATATATTATACCACCTTTCCTTTTGATGTTCCAGATGTTCTTTATGGGAATGATAGGGAGTAGGAGACCTTCGGTAGGAGTATGAAAAAAGATTCAACTCATAAAGACGTGCGGGCAATAATAGGGCGTATACTTCCAAAACAGATTGCCTTGTCATTAAAGGAGCAGTTTATATATGCACAGATAGGAAATGAGGATCTGGATGATTCTTTGGGAAATATTATAATTGGGCTTATTATATTAGCAATAATATCTGCTGTTTTGGTTTTGCATTTTCTTCACTCTCCCATTTATGTAATCGGAGCGTTAATTGGCGTATTCTTCGGAGGATTGCTGCTTGTCAAATCAATGCTTTCGATGCTTGCAGATTCGATAGCGGGTAAGATAGAAAAGGTCCTACCGGACATGCTTCTTTTGATGGCCGCAAACCTTAGGGCAGGAATGATACCTGAAAATTCATTTATAGCATCAATGAAACCGGAGTTTGGAAAATTAAATTATCTTTTGAACAAAGCTGCAATAGAGACACAGGCGGGTAAAAACTTTTCAGAAGCCTTGCTTGAGATGAATGACCTGACAAATTCCGAATTCTTCAAAGACAGCATTAGGATAATCTCCGAAGGAATAAGATCCGGTGCTGAATTACATTTAATATTAGAAAATCTTGCAAGTAATCTTTTACAGAATGAAAGCATAAGAAACGACATGAGAGCACAGGTAAAAAGCTATTCTCTTTTTATATTCATTGCGGCTACGCTTGCGGCACCGCTTCTCTATGGCGTTTCATCTTTCCTTATAGGAATACTTGATCAAGTCGGATCAACTACAAATTCAGGTAGCGCTGCTACAAACCTCCCGACTGGTACGCTTGGTTTATTCTCTGGTTTTACGTTACCGCATATCTCCGTGACTTTAGTTATAGTTGTTGCCGTTATAAATGTTATTATAACCACCGCTTCGAGCGCTCTTTTGGGAGGGATACTCAACACGGGAAAAGCAAAAAACGGGTTAAGAAACGTGCCTGTATATGTTGCTATCGGATTGGGGATTTTCTTTATAGTAAGAATAGGGGTATCAACATTGTTTGCAAGTTCTTCCCTCACTTCCGGAGTATCAGGGGGAATTTAACTTTAAAGGCATAATATAGGATAGTTATAATCTTAGTTCTTTTAATTTTGCCTCGCCGTCTTTTACCTTAAAGGCTTTCTTACAGTTTGGGCAGGCCATCTCTTCTCCGTTACCTGACCAATGTGAACCTGCTCCGCAATTAGGGTATATAACGTTAAAATTTGATTTATTTTCCATTGTAGATTGCAGCTGTCTTATTGTTTATATTTGATTTAATGCCACTTTCGGAAGAACTGGTTTATATGGGCCCAGGGAGGTTCGAACTCCCGGCCTTCTCCGTGTGAGGGAGACGTCATAACCACTAGACCATGAGCCCTGTTATCTTACTATGTAAAATAGTAATACATGTTTATTATTCT
>JAJZMG010000049.1 GCA_021798355.1 Nanobdellota archaeon
TCCGTTGATCTTAGGTTAGGTTACGTTTTCAGAGTTTTCAAAAAGGTAAACAAGATGGTGGTAGTAGACGATTCTACAGACTACAAAGAACTTACAGAAGAAATAAAGATAAAGAAAGGCGAGAGTTTTCTTATTCAACCAGGAGAGCTGGTGCATGCCATAACAATAGAGAGAATATCTCTTCCACAGAACATCTCCGCAAGGATAGATGGCAGATCTAGATTTGCAAGGTTAGGCCTGCTAACACATATAAGCAGCGGTTTTATGCAGCCAGGTACTTCTGGTAAAATAGTATTGGAAATGGCTAATTTATCTCCAATAGCGCTAGCTATAAAGCCGGATACTAAGATCTGCCAAATAGTATTTGAAGAGCTAAAGGGAAGGGCAAAATATTCCGGTAAATTTACAAATCAAGATAGACCTTAATAACTACGAATAACTGATACTAACCAATTTTACGAATTCTCAAACCCTTGAAGCAAGGGAATTGTTCCTAAGTATTATGGCTATAAGTATCAATAAGTACAAAATCGCCGCACCTACCAAAACTATACTTGACATATTTTCATCCCCCTATCTATAATAGAAGACAACTTACATAAATACTTTTTGCTTTTTTTCTCTCTTTTTCATGATGAAATTACATATTTTGAATTATTCACTATGTTATAAAGTTAAAAAATTATTTAGTTAACCCCATTTTTCGGACATAACTCGTTTATAGGGCATATCTCACACTCGGGTTTTATAGATTGACAGATTTGGTGCCCATGTTCCTTAAGTACATACGCAAAATTTTTCCAATATTTTTTAGCCACTATCTCTTTTAGGTCATTTTCTATTTCATCAGGTTTTTTGCTTTTGCTTAACCCTATCCTATAAGAAAGCTTTATTACCCATGTATCTACCGGTATTCCTTCAACTATACCAAAAGCATTAATTAAGATAGTATTTGCCGTTTTTCTACCAATACCCGGCAAAGATAATAAATTTTCCATGTCATTTGGTATTTTCCCGTTGTACTTTTTATTTATTATCTTGCAGCAATTTATTATATGATTTACTTTACTTTCTGCGAAGCTAACTTTCTTTACATAATTTAGTAGACTGACTGGATCTGCCCCTGAAAAGTCTTCTACGGTTTTATATTTTTTGAAAAGCTCCGGGGTTAATTCATTTACAACCGTATCTTTTGTCTGTGCAGATAATATAGCAGCAACCAAAAGTTGTAAAGGTCCATCGAAATTAAGATAGTATTTTACGTTTCTGTATTTGTTTTCAAGTATCTCTATAACCTTTTCTGCCTTTTTATGTTCAATTAAGGCGAATTCTGACATATAAGACTTATATACATGTTTTTCTTTATATGCATATATGGAAGTTAAAGAAGGAGATGCTTTCCCTGATTTTAGGCTCAAAGCGGATGATGGGATGGAAGTTTCTTTATCTGATTTAAAAGGAAAAAGAAGTGTGGTATACTTTTATCCGAAGGATGATACTCCCGGGTGTACAAAGGAGGCATGCAGTTTTAGGGATAATATAAACTCATTTAAATCTTTAGGGATTCCTGTATTTGGAATAAGTGTTGACAATATAGAATCCCACAAAAAATTCAAAAGTAAATACTCTATCCCCTTTATCTTGTTAAGCGATTCGGATAAAAAAGTCGTTACAAAACTTGGAATAAAATCTATGTTTGGTGCCGCATCGAGGGTTACATTTATATTGGACGAGAACGGAAAAATACTGCGGATATATCCAAAGGTTTCTCCAGATAAACACGCAGAAGAGATATTAACATTTCTTAAAAAGGGATAGAAAGTCTTTTAAAAACTATAAATAAACTTAACTAATAAAGATAGTATGCTAAATATAGCTTATACTGTAATATTTGCTGTGCTTTTTATAGGAGGAGTTGTAGGCTCAATATTTTCAGGCGTAACTTTCTTTGCTATATTCAAACATAGAAAAGACAAGGCCCCCTTAACATCTTTCTTTCTAAACAGAGATTTAGCTACAAAGGAGTTAAACATGTTTATATACCCCGGTTTAATGCTTTTTTTGACAGGCCTTTTTACATTTGTCCAGAAAATCCTTAACAATTATCCTTTGTTATACAATATAAATCAGATTTTCTTCTACCTTGCGTATCTTTTTGGAATAGCTGCATTGTTTGTTGTTGTATACATATCTTTTCGCTGGTTTAAACTTTTTAGGAGGTTTATATGAATACAGATTTTTTATATGGTGTAATTTTATTTGTTCTGGGCTCTTTAATTCTTTTCTTTGTACTAGTTTTAAGGAAAAAGCTGAATAAAAATCCCACTTTATTTTTATCTTCATTTTACATTAAAAAATACAAACAATATGCTTTTGTATTATTCTTTTTGACTACTTTAATTTTAGTGACAAATTATGGGATAACCACGGTTGTTTCATTAAGTAATCCTGCAACTCTTATCTGGGAATATGGTAACATCATATTGTTTGCTACTCTTGCCTTATTTTTCCTATTTATGTCTCAGTCCTAAAAATCGTTGAACACTTTTGTTTCATTTTCACTTGATGGATTACTTCTGTCCGCACTAAATACTTTATAACTCCTCGGTTTTAACATAGAAACAATATAGTCAAATGCAAGTGAAGGATTACTTTCATTTCCGCAGGAGTATATATCTACTGTAGCGTATCTACTTTCAGGCCAGGTATGCAGTGATATATGGCTTTCAACTATCAATGCTATTATAGATACCCCACCTATGTCAGGAGAGTTTATAGTGTTGAATTGTCTTTCTAATATATCAATTATGTGGAGATTACCTGCTCTGGAAGCTTCTATTACAGACTCTTTTAAGTATATCATATTTTTAAGGATAGAATCCTCAATGTCATAAAGATTTCCAAAAACGTGCTTGCCAATTACAGGGGTTAAGTTACCTTCAAACAAACCCAATTTTTTACTTCTTTTTCTCATTGATTATTATTGAATACTTCCATTTAAATAATTATCTACTTAGTGTAGTTAAATTTGGTAAGTTCGTGTAGAATTCCTTTTTTGTAAGAACAATATACACAAGAGATAGGGAGTTCGCTTTAAAATAGGCACCGAAAACTATTTTATATGCCTATCGCTTACTAATTTATGCTTTACGAAAATTTCCATTTTTATTGGATATTGTTTGAGACTATAAATGGTTTAATCGTCTCAATTTTAAGCGCTTTTGATATATACATACTATACAAACATAGAAGCGATAAAGCTCCATTAGTAAGGTGGGCTTTAAATGAAAAAGCATCTAAGAATAACTTTTCCATTCTTTTGACAGCGTCTATCCTATTCATAGTTATATTTGTAGTCTATTCTTGGGGCTCAGTGGTAAATAATACCTCTATTAAGATCACGGCTGAGCTAATAGGCACGTTTACATATTTAATGGTAAGCTATGTGATAGTAAATTGGTCAAGGATATTTTTGAGGTTTATATGAATAGCGGATTTTATGAGGCAATTGTAATTGGAGTTATAGGCATGATGATAACTGTTTCAGTAATAAAATTCATGAAAGTTTTTTATAGCAGCCCTTTAAAATCGGTCCAGCTTATACGACTTAATAAAAATTCAGTTAGGGTATTTATTATTTTTTTGTCTATGAATTTTATATTTTTATTAGGTTACTTACTGCAGTATTTTAACTTTTTAGACAATTCCGATTTATTGGCAATATTAGTATATGCTTTAGGAACCTCTTTTTTCTTTTTGTCACTTGCAAGGATACTCTCTACAAAGTACAAAATGAATTAAGGCTAGTTAAGTTAGAAAGGCTTTTATAAGATTCTGCCCTTTAAACGCCATGTTAAAGAAAACTACAAATAAAGATTTTGATAAATATAATAAATTGAGGCAGGATTTAGATTCCATTATTGAGAGTTTTAAAACTGACGATCCTGCTAAAATATTGAAGTTTTCTTATAGTAACTTGTCAGACTACTTTAAAAACATACAAATTAAGTCTTTAAACAAAAGGAAAGAAGAAATGAAGTTTCCAGGAAAACCAAGTGATTATACTTTGACACGAAACGCCATAAGGGATAATAAATTAAGTATTATGCATGATAGTTTCCCGCTGTTTTATATGGAAGGGATATACAGAAATAGGCATTTCAAGGATGAAAGAGATTACCTCGGAGTTAAAATAAGTGGAAAAATAATTCCAGCAGCCTATATACAACATATAAAGTCTAGAGATTACAAGATTTATCTCGACTATAACATTGTAAAAAATGTGGATAATGAAATGTTTAAACGACTTATAGCTGCTGCCAGTATATTGTTGTCTGAGTATAAGAATAAATCTTAACTAGTTTTAATAGTATGACAAATTTAGTCTTTCCAATATAACTGTAGACCGAGTTTGTGTTTATGACACAAAATCAAATTTTTGGTGACAAAAAGGTATTAATAATATTATCTATCTAATATTTTTGTACTACAGATACAAACATCTCTAAAAAATGTAGTATAATCATAAACAATATTTTTGAAACTAATTATGAAAATAAACTCAAAAAATGATAAGTTGGATGAAATGCTTTTCGATTGCCGTTTGACCCTATTTGGAAAAGCAGATTTAGATCTATTTTTAAATGCAGATAACATAAAGAATTACATAGAAAAGGACTCTTTGCTCTATTCTTCCGATTTTAAAATTTTAAGCAGGGATAGAATCGCTTTTGATATCGGCTTTTACACAGTATCAAATAAATATGAATTAAAAGGCAAGCTAAACAGCCTTGCGAGCAAATATTTTCTTGGTATAACCTACAAATTACATGTTATACCTGATTAATTTGTAAGGCGTTTTTATAATTAATTATTTTTATAGACATCCTTGAACTTAACATACCTTTCATTTAATTTTTTCCAGTCTAAATTATTAAAGAATGGTTCTAAGTATTTTGCTTTATCAGGCCCATAATCAACATAAAACGCATGCTCATAAACATCTAACGCTATAATGGGTATCGAACCCCATACTGCCCCGTCATTGTGCACATCCGCCAAAAACGTTCTAAGCTTATTGTCTGTAGGGTCTATTGCAAGTATGGCCCATCCTCTAGCTGCCTTTGCAGTTGCCATCATATCTAACTTGAAATTTTCAAAGCTGCCGAAGTCTTCATTTATCCTTTTTATAAGAGGCATATCTTCAGAATATTTGCCATCTCCTCCGAACATTTCAAAATATAATTCATGTAACAGTTGACCGCTTGCATTAAATGTTTCTTCCTTTTTCAAAGATCTAAATTCGCTGTAATTTGCATTTGCGGCGGCTTTATCAACCGTTTTAAGCTTGCCATTAACTTCATTTCTCTTTTTAACGTAACCCGCATAATGTACGTCATGGTGAAAGCTTATCTGCTTCTCAGAAAATCCATCTAAGGATTTATACTTTAGTTTCTGCACTTCATACTGGTCATCGTAGTTTGCCATAAAATCACCTAGGAGTATGAAACAGTCATAGTATATAAAATTTTTAACAATAAAAGGAAAGTATTTAAACATAAAATCTATCTAAAATAGATATCGTAAAGCGATATTATAAGATGAAAATATGAAAGACAAAGAAGATAACTTTAATGAAATAAAATTTGGATTTAATCTAGACCAGCACGTTATGCAAAAGATTGCACATTCAATGCACGGCATAAGTCGCGGTTTTGGGATAAAATATTGGATATTGATGTTAGTGTCAAAGGAAAAAATGACAGGTGCACAGATGATAGACAGGATATATGAAATGAGTTTTGGCTTCTGGAGGCCTTCTCCCGGTAGTATATATTCTATTTTAAAATACCTCTCAGAAAGCGGTTTTGTGAAAGTAGAACAGAAGGACAACAAAAAATATTATTCTGTTACTAATAAGGGAAAAGAGTATCTAGACAGCTCATGGTTTCCATGGAGATCTGCTTCTTCATTCATGAACAAGGATGAAGGAACAAGCATAAACGAAACCATAGAAACCTTGGATAACCTGTCAGAATTTATATCAGAAAAGGAAAAGCTTCTGAGTAATGAAAACAAGAAAACCCTAAAAAAGATAGGGGATAGGCTGCACGCTATACTCAAATGATATGGAATATTCTATAATTGCAGACAAACTAACTAAAAAATTCGGAGAGTTTACTGCTGATAATGCTATAAGCTTAAAGATAAAAAACGGGGAGATATTTGGGATTTTAGGTCCAAATGGAGCGGGAAAAACGACTTTAATAAGCATGCTCACTACATTAATAAAGCCGACAAGCGGTCATGCATCTGTACTCGGACACGATGTAATAAAAGAAGCATTGGAAGTTAGAAAGTCCATAGGCGTAATAACAGAAAAGGTTACTATGTATCCTCCGCTTACGGCAGAAGAAAATTTGATGTTTTTTGGAAGACTTTATGGAATAAAAAAGAAAGATCTTGAGGAAAGGATAAATAAAGGGTTAGAAGAGTTCCAGCTTTCTAAATTCAGAAAAAGACCAGTAGGTACGTTTTCGTTGGGTATGAAAAGGCGATTGGACCTAGTAAGAGTATTGTTGAATGAGCCGAAGATCTTCTTTTTGGACGAGCCTACTGTCGGTCTCGACCCTATAACTGTTTCATTTATAAAGAAAAAGATAAGGGACATAAACAAGAGAGGAAGCACTATCATACTTACAACACATATAATGCAGGACGCAGATGAACTTTCTGACAGAGTTGCGCTGATAGACCATGGTAATTTAATGGCATGTGATACTCCTAATAGTCTTAAGAAAAAATTAGGGAAAAACGCAACTTTAGAAAACGTTTTCATACATTATGCAGGCGAAGAATTAAGAGACGAAACTGAAAAGATGAGTTTGGCTCCTAGGAGAGGCATGTGATGGCATTCAAGGCGTTAAATGATGCGTTAATTGTAGCTAAGAGGGATTTGATTGAACTTTACCGAACGCCATTCAGGCTTGTTATGATGTTTGTATTTCCAATACTAATAATAACGTTATTTGGTTTCATGTTCCCGTCGACTTCTAGCTTCAACGGCATTCATATAGGTATAGTAAACAATGACAGTGGCTTTACTTTGAATGGCCAAACAGTCTATTTAAGTAATTCCTTTATATCGCTTGTAAAATATAATTCAAGCATTGCTTTTAGAAACTATTCTTCATTGGCTTCTGCTGAATCAGCTTTAAGAAGCGGCACAATAGATTCTATTATCTATTTTCCCGCAAATTTCACAAGCAAAAGTCTTTCTGGCCAGCCCACGCAATTAAAGCTCGTAACTAACCCTACTTCTCCAACATTAGAAGAATACATAGATACTAAGGTATCTATAGCATCAACTGTACTTTCCGCAGAAATTGTCAACGGAACGGTTTCTAAATTGAATTCTGAGCTTGTGGGTCTACCGAAAATAAATCCTCAATTCGTTATTTCTCCCGTAGTTGTAAGTGCTGCTCCAATAATATCCGGTAACTATTTTGATTTTATAGGTCCTGGCTTAATAATGCTCCTAAGTATGATGGCAGGATTAACTGCGTTAGGGTCAGCTTTAAGCAGGGAAAAAGAGGATGGAACTATTACTGCGGTAATGCTTTCGCCAATAAGAACAGGCTCTTTCTTGACTGGAAAAATGCTTTCACAGTTAGTAAGAAGCTTAATACAATCTGCTGTAGTTGTTATCCTTGTAATACTCCTGTTCCACATGAGTTTCAATGGCAACATACTGCTCATGGCAGCAATCCTTATACTTGGTATATTCGGTTTTCTTGGCTTAGGCCTTTTAGTAACGGCATTGACAAAGGATCAGGAAACTTCTCAATTATTGTTAAATTTAGTTTTCTTTCCGATGCTTTTTTTAAGCGGAGTACTATATCCTTTACAAGAGTTGCCCTCGGTTATAGCAGATATAGCAAAGTTCCTGCCCCTAACCTACGGGGTCCAAGCTTTCAGACAAGTAGTCGTTTTCAATGCATCATTTAGTTCAGTATGGTCATCGATGCTCATACTCTTTTTATTCGGCGCGGTATCCCTTGTAATTGCAGTACCTGTATTTCTAGTAAAGAAAGGTAGTGGTAATTAGAATAGTTATAAAAGTATAGATTAGATATTAATATATAAAATGGACGATAAATTAAAAGAGCTTATAAAAAATAAAGAGCTTTTTCTTTTAGATGGAGACGGTACATTATACCTTTGGAATAAACCTTTTTCATCATCCTCTGCCTTTTTAAGTAAATTGGTAAAATTGAACAAAAAGTTCATAATCTTAAGTAACAATGATTCGGAAAGCAAGGAGAAAAGGTTAAGGTTTTTGAATAAAATGTTTAAAGTTAAACTAAAAGAAGAGCAGCTGCTGCTTCCAAATGATTTAATTGAAGAGTTCTTGGTTAAAAAAGGGATCAAAAGATTTGATGGGTTAATTTCTAATAATTTTCTAGGGGAGCTTTTATCAAAGGGATTTGTATTGGATAAAGATAAACCCGAAATAGTAATAGTCGGGTTCGATGTAAATCTTACTTATCAAAAATTAATGAGAAATATAAATCACATAAATAATGGAGTTAAATTTCTGTTGACGCATACTGACCCATTATGTCCCTATAAAAAGGGAAAAGAGATACCTGATGCGGGCTTGATAATAACGCTTATAACGCAGGCTGTAAGACGGCAACCTGATTACACATTTGGAAAACCTTTTAGATCTACGATAGAATACATAGTTAAAAAATATAGGGTTAAACGGAACAAAATGCTTGTAATAGGAGACAGGATAAATACGGATATAAAAATGGCTGGTGAAAATGGCATAAATTCCATATGGATAATGAATGGCCAGGATGAAAAAAAAGTAAATCAGTATAAACCAACTGAAAAAGTATCCTCAATTAATGCTCTTTATGATCAAATAAAAGGGCTATAACTTGGATATTATGTCTTATATCAAAATGTTCCCATTCGTAATTCTTTTTTACAATCCTGAGTTAGTTTATTAATGACTAAACATTGATATTACTATGATACATTCTGTAATTGAAACATATTATCCTGGTAAGTGCAATATAGGGCAGGAGGAAATAAAGAAAAGATATAAAGCAGGATTGGCTGGTTTTATTATATTTGTAATATTCCTAATTTTTCTTTCGGTCTTTAAATTAAATTACTTGTTTTTTATACTGTTAGCATTTCCATTATTTCTGGGTTTTATTGGGTTTTATCAGGGATACAAAAGATTCTGTGTTGCAAATGCTGTTACTGGACTTTATGTTTTTTCTGATAATAAAAAAGGTTCAATAAAAGATAAAATCGCACACAGAATCGACTTAAAGACGGCAGTAATTTTAATTACCTACTCGTTTATATCTGCGGCAGTGGTTACAATGATAATAACTTTAATCGCTTATTATTGGTTAATTTAGCATTCTATATTTTTTAGGTTAATTTACCTAACAAACACGAGAGAAGAAAATCCCTTCATTACAGTTAGATAGCATTAAATTCTTTAAAGTACTGAAATTGGAATGGATATGCCCTTAGTTTATGGACACAGGGGTGCGGCAGTAGAAGCTCCTGAAAATACTTTGCCTTCTTTTAAACTTGCCGAAAAACTTGGTGTTTACGGTGTAGAAATGGACCTGCATACTAGTAAGGATGGGGAGTTAATTGTTATACATGATGAAACCTTAGATAGAACAACCAATGGCAGAGGTTTGGTCCATTCATATAACCTGAAGGAGATTAAAAAGCTTGATGCAGGCTTTAAGTCCGGTAACAAATGGGTGGGAACAAGAGTGTCTACATTAAGAGAAGTATTTGAAGGATTGGGAAGGATAAATTATTATCTAGAGATAAAACAGAGTTCAAAGGTTTACCCCGGAATCGAGGAAAAAATGTTGAATTTAATAGATGAGTTCAATCTTAAGAGCAATGTTCAGGTAATATCATTTGATTTTGATTCTTTGGAAATAGTAAGGAAGTTAGACAAAAAAATCAAAACTGGTTTGCTTTATATAGGCAAGTCTTCTTGGTTTATCAGTATCGCTAAAAACCTTAAAATCAATTTTTTGCAGCCAGCATTTAACTTAGTTTATAAGGAGGATATAGAAATTGCTAGGAAAAACGGCTTTAAGGTGGCGGCTTGGACAGTAGATACTCCAGAAGACATAAAAAGGGCAATAGATCTAAAAGTAGACAGCATAACCTCAAATAATCCAAGACTCGTACTGCGTACACTTAAAAAGTATGCAAAATAAAAGGTATATTGCAGCGGTAGATCAAGGAACAACGGGTACAAAATGTTTAATATTTGATACAAACGGCAAGGTTATCAGTAAGGCCTATAAAAGGCACAGACAAATCCTGCCGAAAGAGGGGTGGGTAGAACACGACCCTTTAGAAATATTAGACAATGTTAAATTTATTCTAAGTTCTGCGGTTCATTCCGCAAATATAGAAACTAAAAATATCGTTGCAGTAGGCATAAGTAATCAAAGAGAGACAACAATACTGTGGGACAAAAGGACAGGCTTGCCTCTAAGCAACGCAATAGTCTGGCAGGATATGCGGACGCAAGACATAATAAAAAAGATAAGAGGCAGATATGGTGAAAAAGAAATAGAACAGAGAACTGGCCTGAGACTAAGTACCTATTTCTCAGCTTCTAAAATAAAATGGTTAATTGACAAATCAGATAAAATAAAGGATTTGATAAAAGAGAGACGCGTGTTGGCAGGCAATATCGACAGCTGGCTTATATGGAAATTAACGGAGGAAAATAACCATTTAACAGATTATACAAACGCATCAAGAACGCTGCTGATGAATTTAAGAACTAAGGAATGGGATTCTGATATGCTGGACATTTTTAAAATACCTGAAAGCATACTGCCGGATATAAAGCCTTCCATAAATAATAATGGGTTTGGAACCATGAATTATGGCAGTTTTAGAGGGGTCAGAATAATGGGGGTAATGGGTGATCAGCAGGCAGCGCTGCTTGGGGAAAGGGCCGTTTACAATTCTGATATAAAGGTTACATATGGAACAGGCAGCTTTATACTTCAAAATACCGGCAGAAAGATAAAGAGAGAAAAAGGGCTTTTGACCACTTGTGCTTACGGTACAGGTAAAAATGACTGTACATACGCCCTTGAGGGGTCTGTACCAATATCGGGAGAGATATTTGATTGGCTAAAAGAGCTTGGTATAATGAAATCCTTTACAGAGATTAAAGAAGCAATAAACTCTTCTATAGATAATAATCTCTTTTTGGTACCGGCATTTAGTGGGTTATTTTCCCCTTACTGGGATGAGTCTGCAAGAGGTATAATAATAGGGATAACAAGAAAATCAAATAAGCTTGCCTTTATACGATCTGCAGTATACTCTATCTGCATGCAGGTTGTTGATATAATAAAAAGAATGGGAAACCTTTCTGGTAAAATAAACGTAGATGGGGGAGTTGCAAGCAATGATTATATCATGCAGTTACAGGCAGATCTGCTCGGCAAACTGATTTACAGGTCTGATTTGGTAGAGGAAAGCGCATTCGGAGCAGCGTTATCTGCAGGGATAGCTTCAGAAGTATGGGATTTTAAAAGTATAAAAAATTTAAACACATCCGGCAGGTATTTTTATCCAAAAGTGGACAATAAGGTGTATAATTCTATGTATACTAAATGGGTTGACGCGGTGAAAAGATCCAGAAATTGGAACGAAAGCTTTAAATATAATAAAAATTAGTTTTTTATATGCGAAGCAACACTGAAACTGTTCACGTGCCAAGACGCTCTGTTATAACTACTCTTTCAGCGATGGGTTATTTTCTCGATGGTTACGACCTTAGCGTAATATCAGTTTTTACTTTAGTTTTAGTAACTTATAAGATATTCCAATACACTGCATTTACAGAATCGTTCGTCTCAGGTTCTGCGTTGCTAGGGGCATTTGTGGGAGCAGTAGTTTTCGGTCACTATGCAGATAGAATAGGAAGAAGGTATCTTTATATCTTTGACCTTATATTCTTTGCGGTCTTTGCAATCTTATCAGCAGTGTCAACAAATATAACGGAAATGATAATTTTCAGGTTCTTCGTTGGATGGGGGGTGGGAGCAGACTATGCGTTAAGCCCAGTTTACACTACTGAAATGTATCCAAACAAGAAAAGAGGAGCAGGTTATGGATGGGTATGGACATTCTGGAGCATAGGCGCAGCAGCAGCATTCATACTAGGATATGTATTCTTTTTAAGTAACCCATTAACAAGCTGGAGATGGGTCTTAGGGTTGGGTGCAATACCTGCGGTGATAACTGTAATACTTAGGACGAGAATGCCAGAATCGGCAAGATGGAAGATAATAGCCGAAGGAAATGCAAATGATAAGAATGTAAAGACCGTGGCTCAAAAGATAGGAATGACTCCACAGGACATTAAAGCGATATTATCAGAAAGACAAAAAGAAGCAAATATTGCAGCAGGTTCATTCGCAGCGCTGTTTAAGGGGGAGTACGGTAAAAGAACGGCGGTTGTATGGACTCAGTGGATAATATACGATTTAGCAGGTTATGGAATAGGTTTATATTCACCATTAATACTCAAGGGTTTAGGAGTCGCAGGATCGACCTCCCTTTTATATTCATTCGTTTTCTACATGCCAATAGGCTTCTTGGGAGCGTTTGGTGCTGTAATGCTTAACGATAGGATAGGAAGAAGGCCGCTGCAGGCTTTAGGTTTTGCAGGAATGGCTGTGGCCATGCTTTTGTTCTTTATAGCTGCAACGGCAGCTGCTTCAATCGCCATAATAATAGGTATAATAGCATTTATACTGGATTATGGTCTTGGAAATCTGGGACCTGGGAACACAATGGGTTTATACGCAATAGAGCTTTTGCCTACGAAGCTAAGATCATCCTCAATGGGAGGCGCCACAGGGATAACTAGGATTGCCGCTTTCCTCTCAGCTTTTCTGTTTCCTTATTTGACTCTTACGCTAGGTAAATCAGGATTCTTCTTCGTACTTTTGGCACTGATGGTATTCGTATTCTTCTTTACGGTATTCTTCACGCCAGAGACAAAAGGATTAACATTAGAAGAGATAGCGATAGCTTCATACAAGCACGTGCATGGAGTTCCAAAGCTTGTAATGCCTAATAAATCCAACAGTAAAAAGTAATCCTTGATCTAGTTTTATAATTAAAAACGATTTAAATTATAAGGTTTAATCTTATCCACTCAATTATCTGTTTTTTATAAGCTTTTTCTCTTTCATTATCTATTTTATCCTTTATATTTTTATTGGCACTTTTAGTTAACTCTATTAATTTTTTATTATTAGAGCCTCTGTTGATAACTTCTAGTATAGCTCCTGCTATATCCGTGTACTCCCCTATTTTATCCTTCCAGTAATCCGGCAATTTATATGTAAGAATAGAATTAAGCATGTAGGAAAGCGTTGGAATGCGCATTTTTCCTACTTCAACAGATTTTTTCCATCTCGTAAATATTGCATTAGGAGGGGGTATAAGCAGCAAAAACTTAAAGTAATTCTCTAACAGATTAACCATTTTATCATCAAGTAATTCATATTCAAACCCATTTTTCCCAATTACAAGCATTCTAGGTTTTTTTATTTCCAGTTCTTTTAAATTTTCCATTATGTGGTTAAAAGTGTCATTCAATTTATTATAATGGTTGTTTTCTGGATAGAATAACCTCTTTCTATCAAGATAAAGTATCTTTATTCCCTGAGCTATATTTGCTCTTAAAAGTATATCGTCATCTACTTTAGCTTTCTTTCTTCTAAATATCATTACTATAATATAAAAATCAAATTTATTAACACTTTCTCTTTCATATTATAAGTGTTTTTGGTAGTAAAAACTTAATTAATCTTCCTTGAAATAATTACGTTTGAACCTACTACCCTTTTTGAATCCAGAGTAATGTCTGTCATTATTATTGCTAAATTCTTTTCTATAAGGTTTATTCCTGCCACCAAAACCTCTATTTGGATTGAAATTGCTCCGTCTTAATGCACTTTCAACCTCATGCCTTGAATCTCCTTTGTAGAACTCATTCATTTTTTCCCTGTAAGTTGAAAGGTTGAATTCTAAAGGTGAAAGCTTTATTTTTGCGTAGTTCTCTATCTCATAAACAAGGTACTTTTCCGCAGGCGTGAATATGGTAAATGCCCTTCCACTTTTTCCCATTCTTGCGCTTCTACCTACTCTGTGGACATAGGCCTTTGGATCCGTTTCCGCGTCAAAATTTATTATATCCGAAACATTGTCTATATCCAATCCACGCGAAGCGACATTGGTAGCTATAAGCATATTTATACCTTCTTTAAACATGTTAAGGGAATGTTCCCTTCTATTCTGGCTTAACCCTCCATGCATCAATACAGCTTGCATTCCCAGATTCTGCATTATTAAATGTATTCTTTCGGCATTCCTCTGCGTCTTACAGAATATTATCGCTTTTTCTGGCTTTTTTTCATCTAAATATGCAAGTAGAGTAGAAAATTTATCATGCCCATTTGCAATCGAATAAAAATGTTGTATAGTGCTTACAGTTACCTCTCCTCCGCTTATGTTGATATTTACAGGACTATTGGTATAATTTAAAGTAATATGCTTTATTTCTTCTGGGATAGTTGCAGAGAAAAACATCGTCTGTCTGCTCTTCGGCAACTTTGATAAAATATATTTAATATCATCTATAAACCCCATATCAAGCATTATATCGACTTCATCTAAAACAAGAAACCTTATCGAATCCGTTGTTAATTCTCTTCTCTTCATTAAATCTATTAGTCTTCCAGGCGTCCCTATTATTATATTAGCCCCATTTTTAATTTCTCTTATTTGGTAATTTATTGAAGCGCCGCCATAGATAGTTACTGCTTTAAGTTGCATATGTTTTCCAATCTCCCTTACAACATCAGTAACTTGTAAAGCAAGTTCTCTAGTAGGAGTTATTATCATTGCTGCCTGCTTTTCATTTTTTTCGAGGCCATTTAATATAGGTATAACAAATGCGGCAGTTTTTCCACTCCCTGTTTTAGATTTTACAACTACGTCTTTACCTTCCAATTCAAGAGGTATTACTTGCTTTTGCACTTCCGTAGGCTCATCAAACCCCATTTCATGCAATGCATTTAATATCTCCTTTCTTAAGTTCATTGAGTCAAACATATCTATTTACAGCTTTATATTGATCTTTTGATATAAATACGCTATGTCTATTAAAAATAACGAAAAAACTATAAAAGAATGGTGGAATTCAGCCTCTGAGTACTATCAAAATGAAATATCAGGAGACAGGATGGTAGACGTTCAATACGGTCCTTTTGGTTCGAATGAGAAGAAGCTAAAATTACTCGGTGAGGTTAAAGGTAAAAAAATTTTGGAGATAGGCTGCGGAGCAGGGCAGGCGGCAATATCACTGGCAAAGAAAGGCGCAATATGCACAGGAATAGATATTTCTCCTAATCAAATTAAATTCGCTAAGAAAAATGCCGAAAAAGAGAAAGTGACTGTTAAATTTCTTGAGCTTCCCTTCTCCTCATTAAACACATTAAAATCCAGAAAATTTAACATTGTTCTCGCGATAATGTCATTGCAGTATTGTGTTAATATGGCCGATTTACTCAAAAACGTAAAGAATCTGCTGGTTAAGGACGGAATATTTATTTTCAGTATAGAAAGCCCTTTCTATCTAGTTATGGATCCAAGAGATCTAAAAATAAAAGAAAGTTACTTTAATGTAGGATTAAAAAGAAAAAGGGAAAAATGGCCAGACGGGAGTATCCATTACTTTATGTACTATGACCGTAAAATAAGTGACATTATAAACCTTATAATTGATTCTGGATTAAAAATTGAAAAGGTACTTGAACCGCTGGATAAGGAAGATAATGTATGGGGTAAGGGTTACAGAAGAGCACTGGTAAATAAGATTGCGCCTACAATTATATTCGTGTGCAAGAATAAAAATTAATATATTAATCATCTATTAAATGAATGATAAAAGTCTTGAATAAGCAATACTCGGATAAAGAAAGCCTGAAAACTTTGAACCCTATTGTTAAAAACTGGTTTATTTCCAAGTTTAAAGAGTTGACTCCTCCTCAAAAGTTTTCATTTAAGACAATAAAAGACAAGAAAAATGTCCTTATAACGGCACCAACAGGAAGCGGTAAAACCCTGTCTGCCTTCATCCCTATAATAAACAAGCTAGTTGAATTATCTATAAATGATGTATTAAACGATGAGATCAAATGCTTGTACATATCGCCTTTAAGGGCATTAAATAATGATATTTACAAGAATCTTGTACTACCAATTGAAGATCTTTACAAAACACCCGAATTGGCTGAAAAGAAAAAGATAACTATAGGAGTGAGAACAGGCGATACTCCGCAGAATGAGCGCAGAAAACAGTTTGTTCACCCTCCTAGCATATTTGTAACTACTCCGGAATCTTTGGCAATAATGCTAAATTCCCCAAAATTTATACAAAAATTTGTTAATTTAGAGTATGTTATAGTTGATGAACTGCATGAACTTGCAAATAGTAAACGTGGCTCTCATCTTGTAGTTTCGCTTGAGAGATTGAGTGATTCGATAAAGCATGATTTTGTAAGAATAGGCTTAAGCGCAACGATATACCCTCTAGACAAAGCAGCACGCTTCCTTGTGGGTACAAAAAGAAGCTGCGTTGTTATTGACGCATCATGGAGTAAAAAAATAAATGCAAAGGTTATTTCGCCAGTTAGGGATTTGATATATACAAATGAATCAGAGATAGATACTGCCATGTACAATATAATAGACAACATAGTAAGAAAGAAGAGAACTACGCTTATATTTACCAATACTCGCAGTGGGACTGAACGACTTGTTTTTAACCTTAAAAAAAGGTTTGGGTATAAAGATGAAGAAGTATCTGCACACCACGGTTCTCTTTCCAGAGAAGAAAGGTTCTCTGTAGAAGAAAACTTAAAGAACGGTAAGCTCAGGTGCGTAGTTTCATCCACAAGCTTAGAACTAGGAATTGATATAGGGAGTATAGATAATGTCATACAGATAAACTCCCCGAAGAGCATAACTAGAGCCTTACAAAGAATTGGTAGAAGCGGACATGGCTTTAAAGACACTGCAAATGGCGATTTAATAATAAATAACAGAGATGATTTAATCGAATGCACAGTAATGCTTTATGACGGCTTAAAAAGAAAGTTGGATTCGTTCACAATGCCAGAAAATCCATTGGATGTTCTCGCGCAACACATTGTTGGGATGGGTTTAAATAAAATCTGGGATGCCAAAGATGCATATAACTTGATTAAAAAGGCTTATCCATTTAGAAACTTAGACAAAAAAGATTTTCTTGGTTTAATAAAGTATCTTGCTGGAGAATATGTTTCATTAAGAGAAAGATCGGTTTATGGGAAGATATGGTTTGATAACACTTCAAATAAATTTGGAAAAAGGGGCAGGCTTACCAGGTTAATATATTACACAAATATAGGAACTATTCCTGATGAGGTTGCAATAAATGTTTACATCTGGGGTACGAAGAAAAAGATAGGAAACATTGAAGAGGAGTTCCTGGAGAAACTAAAAAAGGGGGACGTTTTTGTTTTAGGCGGAAAAGTGTACAAATTCCAAAGATCAAGCGCGGCTGATTGCTTTGTCTTGCCTGCAAACGGGGAAAAACCTAATATACCCCCTTGGTTTTCAGAGCAGCTTCCCTTAAGTTATGAATTAGCTGTGGATATAGGCAAGTTTAGAAGGGAATTTTCATCTCTTATAAATAACATGCCCAAAGAAAAATTCGTTTACAACAATCAAAAAGAAGTGCCTAAAAAAGTAAAGGAGTATCTGATTTCAATGCCTACAGACAAAAATTCAATTGCCTCAATATATGAATATATGATAGAACAGACCTATTTTACTGGTAAAGTTCCATCAGATAAGCTAATTTTGATAGAAAAGACAAAATACAATGACAAAGAATACACCATATTTCATTCACTCTTTGGAAGAAGAGTGAACGATGCATTATCTAGAGTTTTTGCGTTTATTTTAAGCGATAAAATCGGGGAAGAAATTGAATTAGTAATAAATGACAATGGCTTTGCATTAATTTCAAATAAAAAAATAGCAGATAATACGATTAAAAGCGTCATCTCTTCTGCTTGCAACCAAGATATAAGAAAAATAATAAAAGAGAACATAAAAAGAACGGAAATACTTAGAAGAAGATTTAGACATGCCGCAGCAAGAGGATTGATGATACTTAGAAATTACAAAGGCCATAGAATAAGAGTCGAAAGGCAGCAAATAAATGCACAGGCTCTTTTAAGGATAATAAGCGAGATGGATGAAAATTTTCCAATACTAAAAGAAGCGTATAGAGAGATAGAAGAGGATGTTATGGATATTGTAAATGCATCTGGAATTTTAAGAGGAATTAAAGACAAAAAGATAAAATATTCAATAATAGAAACTCCTATTCCTTCCCCATTTTCTCATAATCTTGTAACTATAGGAGAAACTGACGTAATATCAATAAAAAACAAGAAAGAATATGTTAGGCAGCTGCATAGACTTGTAATGGAAAAAATATCGGAGAAGCAAAATGCAAATAAATGAATTTATAGAATTGATAGAGGGAATGCCTGCGGCTTATATAAAACCCCTAAATTCAATTATTATATCGGATACCCACCTAGGTTATGAAGGCCAAATGTCAGTATCGGGTACTTTAATACCGAACAGAAATCTAAGTTTCATAGAGGATATAATAGAAAAAGCGGTTATAATTACAGGGGCAAATAGGCTAATCATAACCGGGGATTTAAAGAATGATTTTTCTGACTTAAAATACTATGAAAGAAAAGAGGTAGGAGAGCTTATAGAATTTTGCGAAAAACTTTCAATAAAGTTAATTTTAATAAAGGGCAACCACGACAATTACCTTGACAGGATAAAAAATAGTTATAATGTTGAGATAATTAAAGATTATCTGCTTGAGAAAGGCTTTTACATAACACATGGAGATGAACTCCCAAAATGTAGTGCAGATACGTATATAATCGGGCATGAACACCCTAGCATAGTAATCTACAGACAAGTAGGCAACGGAGAAAAGATGAAGGCATTTCTTTACGGTGACACAAAAGACGGCAATAAGCTGCTTGTTTTACCTGCTTGCAGTATGTTTGCTCCGGGTAGCAATATAAATGAGGAAGGAAAAGACGAATTATTATCTCCGTTTTTAAAAGAGATTTGCGATGTAGATAATTTAAATGCGATTTGCATATCAGAAAATGAAAACCTTAATTTTGGAAAAATAAAGGATTTAAGAAACATCATAGTTTAAGTTTTTATTATTAAATGATATATATCTAGGTTTTTATGCCTTGAATATGGTGCAATAAAATCAAAGGGCATTTCACTGTCATACTTGAAATTTGCCGGGTAACTCGACTCTTTTTTCTTAAAAAGCTTTCTAAAATCTGTAAGATCTACATCGGAATTAGGGTCATACTTCTCATTTGTTTTTATAACATATGTTTTTCTTCCTTTTGGAAGACCATCAGAACATATCAGATACCCTCCTTTCTTAAGCGCAAGGTTAGTTATCCTAACGCCACTGGAAACAAGTATTTGAAGATCCAAATTTCTTGTTCCATTAAAGTATAAAGTACCGCTATCCGCGCATATTTCTACACCTATTCTAATATTTTTCCAGTTAAACTCGTTTTTTACCAAGTAATCCCTACCGACAATTTCAAATTTCCCGTTATTAAAGAATGAGGTTCCCCCATCTTTTCTTTTTATTGTAGAGAATATTACTTTTTTATTGTAGATGACTGGTAAAAAATTATACATTTTCATATTTTTTGTGGATATTACGGCAGTTCCAGGTAATATTAACTCTTCTGTTGCAATATTTTTTATTTTATAGAGCAATTTTTCAAGTTCATAGTATGGATATGCAATCTCATCGCCTGAGTTATTATCCATAAGTGACCATTCTGGTCCAATTATCATATCCAACTCAAGCTTCTTTGATTTTTCGATTAAGCTCAAAGTTTTTTCTAGGCTGGAATAACGCGGTTTATATGTATTTATGTTTATTACTCCTACTTTTAGAAGCCTTTCCATAATCTATCTGAATCGGATGAATATTAATACATTTTGCGTTATCATAAACAATTATTTAATCTGTTATTGTGTTATATCAATATGGTGGTAAGCAAAATAATAGTTATAGGTGCGGGTGCAACAGGGTCATTTATTACTCATGACTTAGCAAGCCGCGGTTTTGATGTTACAGTCATAGAAAAAGGGAATATTATAGGAGGAACGAGCGGAAAGTTCCACGGGATGCTGCATAGTGGTGCAAGATACGCAATGAATGACATTAAGGCTGCACAAGAAAGCATTTTAGACAATAAGATTATATCCGAAATAGCTCCTTTTTGTATAGAGAACACGGGCGGATTATTTGTAGCTTTGAACGAAGAAGATTTGTCTTTTCAAAGCAAATTCGAAGAAGGGTGTAAAAAATCAAATATTCCAATAGAAAAGCTTAGTATAGAATCTGCATTGAAGGAAGAGCCTTTCCTGAATCCTTCATTAAAAGCGGCATATAAAGTTCCAGATAAGACTATAAACTCCTTTAGGTTTATAACAAGCTTGTTGCTCACCGCAAAAAGAGAATCCGCAAAGGTTTTACTAAATACTGAAGTTTTGGGCTTTATAAAAGAAGGCAATAATATAAAGGGTGTAAAGATAAAAAATAATAATACAAAAGAAGTTAGCGAATTAAAGGCAGATTTAGTAGTAAATGCAAGCGGAGCATGGGCTTCTAAATTAATAGCCGAAAAAATTGGAATTAAAAGCATAGAGATGATACTTTCAGCAGGTACAATGGCCGTTATAAACAGAAGGTTTACTAAACATATAATAAATAGGCTAAGAGAACCATCGGACGGTGATATTGTCGTACCTTTTTTCAATGATTCAATTATAGGAACAACTGCCTTTATAGTGGATGATCCTGAGAAATTTGAAGTTGACAAAGAAGACATAAGTTTTTTGCAGAAAGCAGGTAGTGAAATGATACCTGTCCTCGCAAATCATCCAGTTTACAGGTACTATGCGGGGGTTAGACCATTAATAGCTGTAGGGGAAAGTGATGATAGCAGAAAAGCAAGTAGAGATTTCAAAATATTTGATCATTCTGCTACGGATAACATAAACGGGATTATAAGCATAGTTGGTGGGAAGTTAAGCACTGCTAGAATAATGGCAAAGGACATAGGTGATTTTATAGGAAATAAAATGAACAATACCGCCGAATCAAAAACCGATAAAATAAAACTTTACTGGCCACAGATTAACAGTGAAAATATAGATGAGATGTCAAAGTCATTGTCACTAAGCAAGGACTTTCTATCTGAGATAATAAATGAATCCGCTGGCAAAACCTATTCTGATATGTATTCAAATGCAATGGATTTATTGTATTCAAGGAGGTTGTTTGAATAAAATGGAAATGAAGGGAAGTTTTGCAGTAAATTTTGAAGTTCAGAAAGTTTGGGGTGTAGTTTCAGATGCTAATAAATTTTCGAAATGCCTTCCAAATGTAGTATCTACTGAAGTAACGGGAGATAAATTCCAACTTCAGTTCAAGGCCGATGCAAAAAAATACACTTCAAAATTTTTAGGAGCTAGTTATCTTTCGACCCTTAACGTAAAATTTTCTGCCGAATTAAAGGAAATGCAGGAGAATAAGCATATCCTCATAGAAGGAGAGGGATCCACGATAGGCTTGAAGTTTTCACTTTCTATTTATATTGATTTAAGCACGCAGGATTCTTCAACTAAAATAGATTGGAAAGCTGTAATAGAGCTCGGGAGAATGGCGAAACTTTTTGGGGAGGATGTTATTAATCAGGCGGTAACCGATATCGTAAACCAAACAATAGAAAACTTGAAAAATGTCCTTAAATAGTTTAAGATAACTTGCCTATCGGCTATCAAAATAAATTAAACAGCTTGAAAAACCCTGATTTTTTGACGTAAAATATTTATATAGTTGTAAATTGTATTATTTAAAGGTAGATAAAAATGGAAACTAAATTAGATTTAATTTTATTGGAAGAACTGGCTAGAAAATACGGGGCAGCGATTGGGTACGGCCTGCCAAACGATAAAGGGTACAATAATACGTTATATATTCTTTATATTGGCGATAAAAACCCATCAATAGAGTCGCACAATAAGCTAGAAATATGTATGAAAGAGTATCCATCTGAAAACAAAATAAAAACTATACAGCTGTTCTTGTATAATAAAGATAAAAATTCTCGTAAACTTCTTCTGGATTATATTCGCAGAGATACGCTCTCTAAGGATAAGCCGCTTTTCTTAACCGCGAAAAATTACAAAAACTGCAAGTACTATCTAAATAATGATACTATAATTAATGAATTGAACAGCGGTAATAGGGGTTTGAAGAAGCTGAATAGAACCCTTAACGATTTTATTTACAATAAAGAAAAATCTAAAGAGTTATAAGTTGAATCTAGTTATAAAAAATAGGTTTGTACTGATAATTAAAAATAAGTTATGAAACTAGAAAACGTTGCAAAAAATCTAAATCCAAATAGCGCTTCTAGAAATGAACGTTTAATCCTATCAGTACTCGTAATAAGCGTATTGATGGCTTCAATAGATTCAACAATAGTTCTACTTGCTTTTCCTGCAATAACCCAAAGCCTTCATTCTAACCTTTCAACGATAATTTGGGTCATTCTTATTTACCTGCTTATAACAGCAGTTGCAGCTACACAACTAGGCAGGATAGGTGATATTTTTGGTAGATCTAAAATTTTCAACTTAGGCATAGCGATATTTACCGTTTTTTCATTTATGTGCGGTATAGCCCCTACAGATGTAACTTTAATTATATTTAGAGGTTTTCAAGCGTTGGGTGGCGCTATGATGACCGCAAACAGCGGTGCCATAATAGCAGATACCTTTAGACAGGAAAGGTTAGGCAAAGCATACGGCTTTACAGGCATGGGCTGGAATGTAGGCGCTATGCTTGGAATCGTACTTGGAGGCGTTATAACCACCTTTATAGGTTACAGATACATCTTCTTCATAAATGTGCCTATAGGAGTAGTTCTTCTGCTGTTAGGTTTGAGATATATAAAAGACAATAAAAGAGAAAATGAAAAACTTGACATCTTAGGAATGAGTCTTTTTGGGATATCTCTTTCAATGATGTTATATGCAGGGGTAAGGATAGCTTCCGTAGGGTTAAATTTTGTAAATACTTTAACGTTGCTAATAGGCGTTTTACTGCTTCTTCCATTCTATTTTAGAGAAAAAGCTTTCATAAACCCTGTGATAAAATTTTCAATGTTTAAGAATAAAGTGTTCAAGAACTCGGTATTGGCTTCAATGTTTCAGGGCCTAGGTTTTATGGGCGTGGCATTTATGCTGATTATGTATCTTCAAGGAGTAAGAGGATTAAGCCCTTTTGATGCATCATTACTCCTTCTCCCAGGGTATATCTTAAGTGGCGTATTGTCTCCTTTTATGGGCAGATATTCTGATAAATACGGGGCTAGATTACTTGCCACTATAGGTCTTTTGGTCATGATAGCGGGTATAACCGTTTATTTCGCACTTACTGCTACATCAAGCATATATATAGTTCTTATTGGTTCAGCCATAACTGGGTTAGGAGGCGCAATGTTCTGGCCTGCAAATAACAGTGCTGTAATGAAAAGCAGTGAAGCAGGAAGATTCGGTACTGCTTCCGGCGTTTTAAGATTATTTGGTAGCATAGGGATAATGGGTAGTTTTATAATAGTAATAGTCACTGCGACTTTGGCCATACCAAGGTATCTTGCATTTGAAATATTTGTAGGGACCTCTAGACTTATTGGCGGTATTACTAACGGATTTATAAAAGGTATGCATTTTTCGTTTATATTTCTCATATTGATGCTTGCAATAGCGGCATTGCTTTCTTTTACGCGTGGAAAGGAAAATACATCAGAGCAAATTAAAGTTAATCCTCAATGAGCAGAACTTGGATATTTTAGGGGTCTTGTGGGTAACGTATATTATGTTCTTCTTTAAGTTTCTTGAATATTTCATCATTTAAACTGTCTGAGTAATAATATTTTTCAATTGCCTTCTCAATTAATTTTTCAGGATTTTCTTTGTATTCTATTAATTGCAGAATATGCTTTTTTATAGTTTCTATCTGCATATCTTTTATCTTTTGAGTGTCCAGCTCATATTCAAACTTCCCAGTGTTTATCTTGCCAGTTAAACTTATGTATGCTATAGCAGTGTCTACATCCTTTTCATCAATTTTTTTCTCTATAGAAAAAAGTCTACGGTAAAGTGCAAGCTGCCTTCTGTGCTTTGATCCTTGTTCATCTGATTTGTCTGTCTTAAAGTCTATTATCAGGAATTTATTCTTTTCTTTATTTAGAAATACTGCATCCAACTTTGCTGATAATTTTAAATCGGTTTTTATGTCAGGAAAAACAACCTCTAGGGGCATTTCCAACGATTTCTCTGCCTCGACCTCTGTAGAGTTATACTTCCTTTTTATTTCCTCGAGTATACTAGTAATATTCCGGAAAATTTTCTTCTGCGTTTCATTCAGTTCTTCTTCTTTTAATACTTTCTTAAAGTAATCTTCTGCAATTTTATGCGCTTTTAAGCCGAATTTTGTACTTTCGGTAACCTCTCTTACTCCTAAAATGTTTCTTTTTATGAAATTTAAAGGGTCTAGCATCGAATCTAGAAGCGAGAAGGATATACCTTTTAGTTGATTGAAATAGTCACTTACTCTTTTCATGAGCCATTTATCATTTTCTTCGAGTAGTTCCTTTGCAGCTTTGTATTCTTTGTTTACAAAAAGCGAATAAGCTTCGGCATATTTTTTCTTGTATGGTGCAGGTTCATCTTCTATTTCATCTATGCTTTTTTCTATAAGATTATCAACATAATATTCCTCTGCTAAAGAGGGTGTGTTTATAACAAATAGATTTTCCCTTGCACGAGTAAATGCTACAAAGTCTACTCTAATGCCCTCTTCGGATAATTCCTCCTTGACATCTATATCTCTGGTTTGCTTTATTATAGAATTTGTGACTAAATCAATGTAACTAGTCTTATTGTTCTGTTTTTTTGGGATATATATAACATTGTCAAATTCAAGGCCTTTGGCTTTATGTACGGTTGTAAGCACAAGATTTTCCTGTTTATCATTCGATTCATAGCTGTCTTCTGCTGCATACAGATAAACTAGCAAATCTGAAAAATTCGGCAGTTCATTCATATCCATGTATTGATTTATGTTTTCCAGTGTTGCCGCCGCGCTTATGTAATAGTCATCGTCTAGAGCGACTGATATTGGCAGTATTGTTTCATTGAAGAGTTTATTTATATTAAATAGATTTAACTCTGCCGAGGCCTTTCTTTCAAAGAACGGTTTAGCTAGCCGTTTAACTTCTGGCATATCGATTTCCTTTTTTCTGTATTTTTCTTCTATTTCGAAGGCCTTCTTAAGCGAAACCCCTGAGAAAGGAGTAAATAGGGCCTTTAAAATGTCCTTTTCATCGCTGTTGAACACTCCTTTTAAATAATCAATTATTGAATTCTTCGCCCTGTTGGAAACGGATGCACTAGCAGTTGTTGCATATTTTATATTTTTTGAATCTAGAATACGTGAGATATTTATTATCTGTTCATTGGTTCTGGTTATTATTGCGGTGCTTTTGCCCTGTGAAATCAAGCCAGTTGCAGTTTTTATGGCTATATTGTCAGTATTGCTGCCCACCAATTGCTTTACGCTGCCCCCCGGGCCTTTATTGCTTTTAAAATCGCTTAGTTCCTCTTGGTATCCTTTGTCCTTTGTTTTATTTAGAAAATATTGCTTGGAATACTCAAGGATTTCGCTGTAACTCCTATAATTTAATCCCTTTGTCATCTGTTCTAGATTGTTTAACTTCTGGAATTCAATGAAATTCTTTAAGCTCCCTCCCTGAAAACCGAATATAGACTGCTTTCTATCTCCCACAAGAAATAGATAATCTCCTAATAGCCTCGCTATCTCCGCTTCTACATCATTTAAATCTTGAAGTTCATCGACTAAAACATATTTGTAGTGCCTTTTTAATGGATCATATTCGACCAAAAATCTCTTTAATAGGTCGTTATAATCAATCTTTGTTTCTCCTTTGTCCCGTTCATAATCCCTAAATGCTATCATAAAATAATCAAGAAACGCCAGTATTTCTTCAATGGTTATACTGCTCATGTTCTCTAAAAATGATTTATTCATTAGTTCGGTTTTAGTCGCCTTTATATCTATTTCTTCGGGAGTTATTCCGAAGCTCTTTATATAACGCATAGAATTCTCTATTTTTGGAACAAGTTCTTGTATTATGTAATCCCTATCATAATTGAAGGCATTGTTATTTTCAAAGCTTTTGAATATGGAGAATCTTATGAAATTATTGCTTACAAGCTCATACTCTTTTCCTTCTTGAGAGAAATACGAATTGCAGAAGCTATGAAACGTAGAGATAGTAATACCATTTATCCTTGATATCTCTAGATTATTCTCTTTTAGTTTTTGCCCAATTTTTTCAAACATCTCGTCTACTGCCTTATTTGTGAATGTCAAGCACAGTATTTCTTTTTCATTAACTCCGTTTTTTATAAGTTCTATTACTCTATCCGCTAACGAAGTAGTTTTACCCGTTCCCGGGTTGGCTTTTATAAGTATGTTTTTACTTAAATCCATTCTAATGATTACTTGCCTTACTATAAAAAGTTTGTAATATACATGATATGTTGAGTATATATGTTTATTTTAAAATTTATAAAGTAGAAGCCACTTATTATCGAATGGAAAGAAAAGTTTATACTGAAATCAACGAAATAATAAATCCAGAACATACTGCATTAATTATATGGGACGTACAAAAAATGTTAGTGAACAACATATACAATAAGGAGGAATTTCTTAAAAATATAAATAAATTAATAGAAACTGCAAGAGGCAAGGGAATACCTCTATTCTTTACGAAGATTACACCACTGCCAAAGGAATTTGAAGCCCCTGCAAGGAAGTACTCTTCCAGCAAAATGAAATTTAACCTTTCGCAGTTATCAAAAGAAATGTTTGATTTAGCCATTGAGCCTAAAGAAAATGAGATAATACTGAACAAAAACACTGCAAGCATATTCATAGGTACTAATTTTGAACTTATGTGCAGAAATGCCGGCATTGAAACTTTGATAATATCAGGTATAGCAACTGAAATAGGTGTTGAGTCAACGGCTAGAGATGCGGCTAACAGAGGCTTTTATGTGGTCGTAGATTCGGATGCATCATCTTCTAGTGACAAGGAGGCTCATGAAAGATCCTTACAGAACATGAAAAAGCTTTTTGATGTAGTACCAACAAAAGACATAATAAAGGCGCTTTAATGGCTTTGAAAAAAGATCGTGATAAAATAAAGAGAGATATTGAGAAAAAATACAGGGTTTTCGGCCTAATAAATGACTTTATGATAGGGCTTGAATTCTTGATAGGCAGCATAGAATTTCTGCCAGGTCACTTAAATACAGTAGGAGTTTATCTTTTTATCTTAGGGAGCTTTCAAATCCTGCTGATCCCTACAATAAGGATAGCTAGAGATATGCACATAAGTGTAAAGTTAAAAGCCAATAAATAAGATTAATGCCGTATATACGCATGGAAATGAAAGAATTCAATAAAATAAATAATAAAATATCTGCGCTTGGAGTTGGCACTTGGGAACTTAGCAACGACAGGGAAGAGAATATAAAATGTATAAAATACGCAGTAGACCGCGGAATAACTTTTATAGATACTGCAGAGATGTATAATACGGAAGATGTTGTTGGCGATGCAATAAAAGGATATGAAAGAGCTAAGCTTTTTATTGCAAGCAAAGTATGGCCAACTCACTTCAGATATGATGATGTTATAAAGGCCTGCGAAGCTAGCCTAAAGAAACTTGGCACAGGTTATTTAGATTTATACCAGTTACATTGGCCAAATAAATCTGTTCAAATAAAGGAGACAATGCGGGCAATGGAAAAATTAAAAGAGAATGGAAAGATAAAAAATATAGGCATAAGTAATTTTTCGCTAGGGGAAATGAAAGAAGCCCAGTCAGTAATGGCAAAGTATGAACTCGCTTCCAACCAGGTAGAATACAGCATTGTTACTAGGGATATAGAAAAAACCGGCGTTTTTGAGTACTGCTTGGAAAATCATATTGCGGTTATAGCTTACAGCCCACTGTCTCATGGTAAAATCTTCAAAAATCCCGAGCTATTAAATGACATAAACAAAATAGCCAACAAATATTCAAAGTCTGCAGCACAGATTGCAATAAGCTGGCTTTTGCACAGAGAGAATACTTTCCCAATACCAAAAGCAAGCAATACTGAACACATGAAAGAAAACATTGAAGCCGAAGGCATAAAACTGAATAAGGAGGATTTAACTTTCCTTTCCGGATTAGAAAGCAAATACTATACTGAACCTATAGCAAATCAGCATAAAAAGAACGAAGATAAAGTAAACAGCTATAACTTTAAGGAAGAAAAGATAAATTAATGCATTAAAATACAAAAAACCAGTAATAAGATATGGCATGCAGTACAATAGATCTTTTAAATATACTTGGAAAAAAATGGGATGCAACAATATTGGAGGAGATAATTAACAACGAAGGAATAAACTTTGATAAGCTAATTTCGTTAAATCCTAAGATATATCCTAAAACCCTGAATAAAGCATTGAGCGATTTGATAAAAGCGGGCCTTATAACAAAAAATCTCTCTTACAGCAATAAAATGAAAAGAAGTGAGTATAAAACGACTGAATCCGGAAGGGAGCTTGATTCTATATTTAAGTCATTAAAGGATAATCTCAAATGTAATGGCCAGGCAGGCACTAAAGAGTGCAGGACATGCGAAAAAGGGCCAAATGGTAATAACCTACGGGGTAGTTACCTTATAAAAACAGAAAAAGAGTTATAAATTTAGCAAACGTAATGGAAATGCTACTAAATTGCTGCTATTAAAATATGGATAAGGAGAAAATTAGCTCATTTTTTAGACCTTTAACAGATTTAATGCACGATCAGTACATAAACTATGTTCCCTCTTACGGGAACAGCTTCTTTTTTACGATAGGAATATACCTGTTGGAAATATTTGTGATATTGGCTATAAGCGGCATGATAATGCTAATTTTCGGGCCGTTTTGGTGGGACACTACAGCAATAGGAACCTTTTTTAGAAGCATCCACCTTTGGGCAGCAGAAGCGTTCGTGACCTTGATGTTTATACATTTATTTGTAAATTTTTCAACATCTGCATTTAAAAAGAAAAAACTTGTATGGATGATTGGCAGCGTAATATTATTTTTAGTACTAATAGAATTTGCATTTGGGATAGGTGTTCAGGGAGGTTTGCTTTCGCAGTGGAATGATAAAGCTGGAGCGGACCTATGGAACGGCCTTGGATTAGGGTTTTGGGTTAACCCTTTAAATCAAGGAGCGGTTTTAGGTTGGCATGTAGCAATTATCCCCATACTGCTTCTTTTATTGATATTTATGCATTATTCTTTGGTAAAAAAAGACGGATTAAGCAAGCCTTATAGAAAAGATATACCCTACAAAATGGTAAAGGCGGACCATAAAAAGATGTACAGAAGAATGATTTACATATTTATAATAATTATGGTATTTGCATTCGTATTCAGTTCTCCGTATATAGCGCCGTTAACCATAAGCCAAGCTGCAAACTCTAACCCTTCCGGAATTGCAACAACTCTGCTGCAGGAGTTTAATTATTCGTCAACCACTGCTACTTATATGGACACTATAGACCCGTATACTTTTAGTACCAGAACGGTCTACTTTACCATTCCATATTCTGCTTATGTGGTTCTTACCAATAAAACAAATGAACTTTCAACCTTTTTAAATGAGAATTCTTCACAGCAAAATAAGCAATTTATACAGGCGTATGATTACTTCAGTAATAATGGCTCAATTTCCACCGCAGTAAACTCCCAGAACCCGCTTATATCTGCAACGGCAAGCTTAACTAAAATGGCTGAATCTGGAGGATATCAACTGGTTATACAAAATGAGAGCAGTAGCGGCCTTGATGAAACTTACGTCTTAAGGTTTTTGTATGATAGCGGGGCATTGACAAAGGCAGCAACCAAGGACGGTTTAAGAACTGCCCAGTGGGGAATGCTAAGAGTAGGTTCACCCCCTTGGTCTATACAGTATTGGTTAATCCCATACAATGCACTTGAGATAACAACTGCCAACATACCTTGGTGGAATGACTTAGAAAATGGGATTATAGCAATGATTGTGTTCCTTATTCTGCTATTGTTACCATTTATACCTTACTTAAATGAACTGCCAGACAAACTCAAACTTTACAAGCTATTTTGGAATAAGTACACGAATCCAGAGATGAGGAAGAAAAAATAATAGTGACTTACAGGTTACTTACCATTTATAAATGCAAAAAACCTATAATAGTCATGGGATTTGTGGATGAACTGGCACTGGAATTGTTCTTCGTTGCCTTTTCAGGGTTCTTATTAGATTATACCGTCTTGGCTATGTACAGAGATTATAGGGCCAGGTATATAAATAAATCCAATTCAAAATTAAGTATAGAATCGCACCTGCAGAATTCAATTTATATGTTTGCAGCTATAGCTGTTTTCATTTTAGTAATGGGCTTTTACGGAGAAGTAACTTGGAATTTACCCGGCGCATATGACTTATTATTCTATGATCCGTTTATAATGGCAGGAATACTTGCATTAGGATTTGTGTTGTCAGTTAAATATAACCAGAAGCTACAGTATGTCGGATTGGTTGCTTTATTTATGGGGCTAGTACTGATAGAATACGGCGTATCGGGTTATAATTTAGGTTACACTAGCTCTCCTTTAGCATTACTTGGATTGTATACTGCATTTGGAATAGCAGGCATATTTGCATACCCGACGGCTTTAGTTCTCGATAAATATAGGGAGAATGGCAGCAACAAGCCATTAAGCAGAAACTGGATTATATTCATTTTAGTGTTCTTGATTTTCTTGACTTTGGGATCTATACTTGCAGCTTACATCGGAGCGGTAGCCGTCCCAGCACATCTTGCGGCACCTCCTTAGAAAATAGAACTTTATTTATAAGAGGCTAAGGTATTAATATTACCTGCTTTCTAATTACGAAATGAAAATGCGTTTGGGAGGCATAACAAATATAGATACTAGCGAATATGGCAACCCATATAGCGTGATTGACAGTATACAAAAAGCCAAGTATAATGACTTGGATATACTTATAGGCCCAGAATGGAGTCTTACTTGCAGGCCTGGTTTGTATAACCGAAATGTAAAAACCAAAAAATCTGAAACCTGGGTAGAGTTGCTTTTTAATGCTCCAGATTATATCAAATATGCGCCTAAAGACGCAAGAAACATACTTGAAGAAGGATTAGAGAATGATTTTAAAAAATTTACTAAAATCCCAGCCATACCATATTCAAAAAGAGAATACGAAAATATGTTAAAGGATATTAAATATGCAAGCAAAGGTTCGGATATGCTTATCTTCCCAGGAACCGCGATGTTTTATGATGAGAATAGAGTACTTTATAATGTAATGCCGGTAATAAGCAACGGGAAAATCGTTAAAAACATATATAAATTCCATGATGGATTGAGTTCAAGATTTAATCTTGAAAATGCACTGAAGCTTTACCCTTATAATAAATGTAATAAAGAGGATTATTCCTTTTCTTATGGAAAAAACCCCATAATAAACTTTAATGGTATAAAAACATCCGTTGAGATCTGCGCTGATGCTGGCATGCTTAAAAGACAGGGTGTAAATGGTTTAGATCTACAGGTATTATCCTCGTGTGGAAATTCAGCTACGGATAGGGTTATAAACAAACAAGGCTACCTAGCAGTTGTTGACGGATTAAGGAATGCAACTGTATATGTTTCAAGTATGCATATACCAAAATTAAAACCTGTGGAAAAATTCGGTGAATTGCACATATTCGATTTAGAATTCGGTGCATAATCCAGTTCTTAACCTTTAAGTGAGCGCCTTTAGCCTCTACCAAGGCCTGCCTTTTATATGATATTTAATTTTTTATATTATGCTTTATAGCTGTTTATCCTTCAATTTGTTAAATCTTTGTACCTTTACCACTTATAACTTTTTTAGAAGAAAGCACCTTAAAGTAGACAAATCCTCCTATAAATTGAAGAACTCCTCCTATAATGACAGGAAATGGGAGAGAAACATCCATTAAATAACCTGACAAACCCGAACTTGTCTGAGATAGGCGGTTTGCCAATCCAATAAAACTTGATGCGGTGCCATAATCTTGTGAATTAACTCCTGTCATATTAACTGCACTCCTAGACGGAGAGCCAAATCCTGCAATAAATGAACGAAAAGTAAAGAAAACGGAGGCTATTATAAATAATGGCGAAAAAGCAATAGCTAGAAGCATTACCCCCAGCAATGTTCTTGTATATGATGCAGTAACAAGAGTGGAGAACTTTGAGGAATAAGCGCGTTTAGAAGCTACAAAGGCTGCAAGTGCAGTTGCAGCATATGAGACAGTATACATAATTCCAATAACTCCGCTGCCTGTATTGAAGCGCAGCTCAAACCATAAAGGGAGAAGAGGTAATGCTACTCCTAACCCAAACCCATTAAAAGAGTTTGCAATTATGACTTTAAGAGAATAGCGTATGCTTTCTTTTTTCATTATCCTAGTTGTCTTTTTTGGTCTTTTTACTTCGGAAACGAAAATTAATGCTAACAATGAAATAAGAACCATGGCTGCAGATAAACCGAACAAGATTCTAAAACTATTTATAACCCCAACAGAATTCGCAAAAAAGCTCTTAAAATATAACATTAAACTACCAAATATGGCAAACGCTGAACCAACATAAGTTGTCGCTGCTAATTTCTTGACTCTTTCCTTATTATCTTTCCAATTACTTACTATTAATGCAGTAGATCCTGGCGAAAACGTTCCGCGCATTCCTCCTGCAACACCTGCTATTCCTCCTATTGTAGCTGCTATAACTATTACAAAAAAGTTTATAGAGCTTGCAAGCAGAATCAAAGCCACTAAAGGAAAGATTTCCCCGATTATAAGAGACTTTTTGTACCCTACTCTATCGCCGAGTGCCCCTAAAAGAACAGATAAACCGGCATTAAACACCATTATGACAAAATAGATTATCCCTATGGAGATTATGTTATAATGTAATGCAAATAGATAAAGTGGCAAAGATAATGTAACAAATATGAGGGCAACGCTTCTTGAAGCCCTCGATAATAAAAAGAATTTGAAAGTTCTTTCTTCTTTGCTACTGAAATCCATTCATTTATTATTTAATCTGAGATATATATCTTTTTATTATTTCGATAGATCTAACTTACTATTAAATAGATAATTATATATGAATATCGTACTTCCGATATTATAAAAAGATTTATATATCTTTATTATGTATGTTAAGGATGGAAAAAGTAAAAATAGCTGCATTTGCAGGGAGTCTTAGAAAAGACTCGTTTAACAAAGCAATAATAAACACCGCAAAAAAATACGCACCCGAAAACATCGAAATAGAAATTCTTGAGTTAGAGAACATACCGCTTTTCAATCAGGACATAGTTGATTTCCCGCAAAGCGTAAAAATATTCAAAGATAAGATAAAGGGAGCGGATGCAGTACTAATAGCCACTCCTGAGTACAATAGGTCCATACCTGGCGTTTTAAAGAATGCTATAGATTGGGCATCTAGGCCTTACGGAGATAACTCGTTTGATGACAAAGCCGTTGCAACAATAGGAGCAAGCGGAGGCGCCATAATAGGAACGGCCGTGGCACAGTATCATTTAAGGCAAATATTTTCATTCCTTAACGCACATCCTTTGGAAAGACCACAGGTTTTTATAGGAGGGGCAGGCAATAAAGTAGAGAATGGCTTATTCGTAGATGATGATACCGTTGAATTAATAAAAGACCTGGTAGAAAAACTTGCAGAATGGGCTTTAAGGCTAAAAAAATAGTTATTTGCCACAGATTTTAAATTTATTTAATCTCACATGCAGTCAATCATTCTGAAATTATAACTGAAAAGACATCACAAAGAGAAAACAGTAAATGTGCGGTCAGTGGAGCTCACCCCTTCTTATTGGATTAATACTTAGCTAAGACCACAGGA
>JAJZMG010000016.1 GCA_021798355.1 Nanobdellota archaeon
GAATACAGAGAGGAGGAAGAAAAAGTTGCTAATAAATTAAACTTAGAAGATAGAAATATATTTTTTAAGTATATAGAAAAAGAAAATGAGTTCTATTTCAGTGATTTAAAGGAAAAAACCGAAGGATTCGATGAGCTATTGGATTATGATAAAGAAACTTTTAAAGATAAATTTAGCATTAAAAATATAAAAGAAGCAGATGAAAAACCGGAACAGTTCTATGAATTTAAGGACAAAGACAGAATAGAAGCTCTGATAAATTCTAATTTTGATGAGGGGGTTATAATAAAATTTAATGACAGCATAAACATAAGTAAGCCTTTTACAATAAAACAAGTTGTAAAATCTGGCAGAAAAATAACAAAAATAATATTTGTTGTAGGTAAAAACAGTAAACTATACATAAATGATAAAGTAGATTCTGATAAAGACGCGTATTCCGGCCAGAATGTATATCTTATTGTTGAAGAAGACTCAGAAATAAATTTTATGCTTTTAGATAAGTCCAAAGGAAGAAGCACTACAAATATAAAGTTAATAACAAAAGGGAAAGTTAATTTTGTATCTTTATTAACAAATGATAAGATAAGCAGAAACAGGCTTTGGATAAAGATGCTTGAGCATTCTGAGGTAAATATACAACAAGGAGTAATAGGAAACGGCCAAAGCTATTTTGATATAGAAAGCGAAATAATACACTTTGAAAAAAACACCAGCAGCAATCTTAGTTATAAGGCTGTGCTTGACAACAGCGCAAAAGCAGTATACAAAGGCGTCATAAGGCAGGAAAAGTCTGCTATAAATTCATATGCTTATCTTTCGGAGCACTCTCTTGTACTTGATAAAAATGCAAAAAGCATTTCTGTACCAAGTCTTGAGATAGAGACCAATGAATTAAAGGCCTATCATTCTGCATCATCACAGCCATTGAATAAGGACATGCTGTTTTACGCAATGTCAAGAGGACTAAATAGGAATACCGCTATAAATATGATAGCAACGGGATTTATAGAGTCTGTATTCAACAAAACGGAAAACACAGTATTTATAGATACTTTAAAAAATTCAATAGAAAGTAAGATGGAGTATTTGAGCAGTTGAATTGTAAAAGTTAAGTATTTTATGCTGAAACATATGATAATAAAGTATGGCAATAATATTCGATTTGGACGGAACTCTAATAAACAGCTTCAACATTCACTCCGAATTGATAAAAGAAGCCATTGACAGGATTGCAGGGAAAAAATCAGTACCTATGCAATTTATTCAAAAGAATATAAGATTTCCTTCAAAAAAAATGCTTGGTATGGCATCTCAAAAATACGACCTTAATCTAACAAATAAGCAAATGGAGAACATAATAAAGCTGAAGGATAAATTTTTTACAGAAAAATATATAAAAAGAATAAAATTCTATCCGGGGGCCTTACAGCTTATTAAATTCCTAAAAAATAAAAAAATAGATTTTTGTATAGCAACGTCGATGAATGATGAAGAATTAGATAAGGTTGAACCTTACCTTAACCTACACTCTTTAGCAAAGATTGTAAACTCACCAGCTCTAAAATATGAAAAACCTAATCCTTACGTAATAAATAAAGCAATAAAACTGATAAAAGCTAAAAGGAAAAAGGCAGTTTATGTCGGAGACGCTGAAACAGACTATAAAGCCAGTTTAAATGCTGGGATAAAATTTATTGGCGTAAATAACCCTAAGTTAAAACCTTTGGGGGAGAGGTATTTCAAAGACATTAAATCATTCCTTTTATTTGTTAAGAAAAACTACTTGGATTTCTTGTGATTCTTGGAATTTACCCTTATATAATAAGACAATGGGTTCTTTATTAATTTGCATGTCTGGTCAGGAAAACAGACATTAAAAAACTTGTAATACCCTTTAGAATCACAGTTTGGAGGGGGATAAGACTTCCCCGAAAATGCGTATTCAACTTGCTGTAAAATAAGGTTCTGCTTTAAAGGAGGTTTGTTTTTATTATTCCATTCTAGAAGAAAACTTGTTATCTCCTCCTTTGTCCTTCCTATACTCCTCAAAAAATTTACAAGTATGAATATACTTCTTTTTCTACCATCCGATAAACCATTTAGTATTAATTTTATGCATGGCGGGAGTTTTTCAACATTAAGCGGGAGAGAAACCGGAACAAATGATTTCGGTTCTACTGCTTCAGTAGTTTTTTTATCCTCCGATTCGAATGCATCGTATGCCCTTATAAAAAGTGAAGAAGCTTCATTCCTTTGTGGAGAGAAATCAAAGAAATCTAAACTAGTGTCGACATTATCTGGTTTTGCCTGCTCAAGACTAAAATCCTCAACTTTATTTTTTTGTATTGGAACGGAAGCAAACCACTTCTTTTCATTAAGAGAATACTGCATCCTAAACATATGCCTTTCAGAGATGAGTACAGTATCTATATCTATTATAGAATAAGGATCAAATTTACCTTCAGAATAGAATTTCTCTTTTTCTAAATTTAATTCTTTAGATATCCTTTCTATACCATAGTTCTTTACTTCGCCTTCTAATTTAGCTCTAAGTTCATTTTTAAGAAATATTGATATAACCATTGGTGCATCTGGAAATAATCTTTTAGTGCTAACCCCATTTATAGACTCTGGAAATGTCTCATAAGGCACTAAAACATGAAAGCCGCTGCCCCCGCTGAATTTTACAGAGGTACTTCTAACCCCTTCACTACTTATTTTATCAACTATCATTTTAGTAAATATCTTAGAAATATCTAAGATTTTGCAATCAACATCTATAATAAGATCCCACCCTTTCCGCATGTCATCTAATTGCTCTTTAGGGATCTCCTTATCAAGCAGAAGAGGATTAATCCAGCGTTCTTCGCTTACATGGAAACTTGTAGCGCCGGTCTTTATCAAAGTCTCAACATCGCTAGGATACTGAAAAAGCATAGGCCTTTTTCCAAATTTATCGTAATATCTTGCAGCACATTCCCTGTCCTTTACATTTAAAAGTTTATCTATTACATTATCATTCATGTAGTATTTCAGTATGTCTGAAGGTTTCATATATAATAATTATGTAATTATTAGTATTATAATTATAGTTTAAAAGTTAAATTTGATTTAAATTAAGCTACACTGCCGAAGCTTACAGAAGGCATTACGCCATTGGGAGGATAGGCACGGACACGAACCCACTTGACTGAGATTTGGTCGCCGCCGCTCGAACCACCTCCATTATAAATCATTATAGACCTAAGTATCTGGTTGGTATTAGAATTATAAGTCTGCACTGCCTGGTCGTTGTAATACCACGTGACATCTGAATTTTTGTAATGTACGCCTGTTACTGCATAAATATTTGTCGGCTCATATGGCGTTAGCGGGTTAATAGACCCTGGGAACAAATAAGCTGAGCTTATAACAGTCGGCTGACTATTGAGCTCCATCCACAGCAGGCCCTCGCCCAGAGACGAGTTATCTAACCCAACGTTGCTGAATCCTGCAGTTTCGCCAGATGTTTGATTATTGTATATTTCTAGTATTCCTAGTGGCGAGGAAGAAAGATTATAAGCCGCTCCTGAACCCGGACCTGATGGGGCTATGAGACCATTTGATACGACTACACTGACAGTACCTATGAGATACCACCCATTTGGAAGGACCGTACCAGCAAAGTTCCAATAGTTGTTGAATACATTTGCCCCGTTATCATATTCTGCGTATGTAGAACAAGAAGCTGTATCACTTGGGTTACTGCAGGTTAGCTGTGGTGCCTCTCCATCGTTGACTGTATTGAATAGATTAGTTGTTGCTGGAGCGAAACCTACATAGACTGTTTCCGATGAGCCTGCAGGTATTGCCGCTATCTTTAGCCACCAGATTGCATATGAAGAAGTGTAGCTTTCCAGCCAGCTTGGAATGACTGTTCCGTTATAGTAGAAGAATTCCACATTTTGACCGAAATTACTAGTTGATATGCTTGTCCAGCCACTGTCTAAGGATGTAAAGTTAACCATCTGCTGGAATGGTGATGGTGTAGAGGATGACTGTGAGTTTGTTACTGTCACCGGTTCGTATGCAGTTAAAACAGATGGCTTTCCTGCTATGGATGTTCCTGCCACAGTTCCTGTTGTGTTAACTGTCTGCAATCCCAAAGTTGGTACAGTGTAGCTGTATTGTATGTTTGCTGAAATTGAATAGTGAACATTGGCTGCATTACATGCTACGTTTGGTATTAATATTGTTGCTGACTGACCGCTTTTCAATGTAACTGGATTTGTTAATGTGTAAGCAGCCGTAGTCGCATTTGCTCCTGTTGCCGATGTCAAGAATACCTTGCTTATTGTCAATGAATTTGCGTTGTTTGGTATCGGTCCTGCTATCACTGCTATTTTGTATCCTAGGTTGTTGCATAAGCTTGATGAGACTGTGAACGGTGCAAATCCGGAGCTTGTGAATGTTATTGAAGAAGAGGGATTGAAGATTCCCATTGAGTATAAGATTACTGCGACTATGACTATAATTAGAATTGCCCAGCCGTAGGTCATCATGTACTCTAATGCTGACTGGGATCTTTTGGGATTTAATGAAAATAATTTATTGCTCTCTGAATCTCTGGAAAACGATTTAAATGACATACTATTTGTATAAAAACAAGGGATATAAATATTTCCTAGCAAAGTAGGATAGAGTTATAAATCAAAAGTCAATATAAGATTAGAGAACAGAAAACTTAAAAAGCTTTAAAAACATTAGGTTTCTTTATATTTCAATCATATGGAGAAAGAAAACGTAGAAAAGGCACTGATGGAAGTGCTTAAAGAGATAGATGAGAATAAGAAGAAGTTCAAGCAGTCGATAGACTTCATAACAGTACTTAGGCCTAGGAAAAATAAATCTGAAACCCCTTTGGATTCTGTAGTTTCTCTTCCAAATAATGTAAAGGAGGTAAAAACCTGCGCTTTTGTTGACAAAGACATGATAACGAAAGCAAACGGCGTTTTCTCAAAGACCATACTTAAAGACGATTTTCAGACATTTGACAAGAAAGCAATAAGAAAGCTTATCAAAGAGAATGATTACTTTTTTGCAGAGGCATCTATAATGGCGCCAATGGCAGCTAAATTTGGTAAGCAGCTTACCGCAGCTAACAAGATGCCTAACCCAAAGACAAATACTATTATAACTCCTGATATGGACTTGAAAGCCCAAGCTAAAAAAGTTGAGAATCTTATAAAAATAAACACTAAAAAAAGCAATGCAATAAGCATTAAAGTCGGGAGCCAAGATTCTAAAAAGGAAAGCATTGTCGAGAATGTAATGTCAATATATTCATTTATAAAACAAAATCTTCTAAATGGAGATGCAAGCATAAAACACATGTATTTAAAGCCTACTATGGGCAAAAAGGTCACAATATGAAAAAATCAAGAGGATCTTTACAGAAAGAGAAGACAGCTGAAGAGCTGAATAAAAAGATAAAGAAATACAAAACCATTGGAATTGTAGAAATAGCAGGTTACCCTTCCGAAAGCTTTGAAAGAATAAAAAAAGTTTTCAGAGGAAAGGCAGATTTTGTATACGCAAACAAAGTGGTTATATTTAATGCGATAAATAAGTCAGGAATTAAACTTGCCGAAAACGTTGAAAAAGTTAAAATGCCAGTTCTATTGCTTTCTAATGAAGACCCTTTTGAGCTAGCAAGAGAGGCAATGGAGAACGCTACTTTTACAAAGTTAAAGTCCGGAGAGATATCAAATATGGATATCATACTGCCAAGCGGGCCTACACCATTTCCGCCTGGACCAATGCTTTCCCAGTTTTCGTCTATAGGCGTTAAGACAAAGACTGAAGGAGGGAAGATAAGCATAGTTTCGGACACAACAATAGTAAAGGAAGGTGAGAAAGTAAGTGAAAAAATAGCAGGCATACTTTCCAGTATGGATATAAAGCCAAAGGAATTAGTTCTTTCTATAGTTTATGCTTATGATGGTAAGTACATATTCGCAAAAGAGCTTTTATACACAAAGAAGGAAACTTACATAAATGACATTTCAAGGATATTCAATGCTGCGCTTAAGATATCCGTAGACAAGGGTATAATCAACAAGTATTCGATAAAACCTATGATTAAAAAGATTTATATAGGAGTAAGATTTTTATCTCTAAATAGAAATATAGTCTCAAGTTCGAATGTAAGAGACATATTAGCAAAGGCCACAAACGGAGCCGATGCACTAAATAAAGTAATAGGAGGCAAATAAAATATGGAGTATGTATACGCTGCAATGTTATTGAATAGCTTAGGCAAGGAGATTACAGAGGATTCGCTTAAAAGTGTAATTTCAGCTACAGGTGCACAGCCTGATGAAGCGCAGATAAAAGTAGTTGTGTCTGCATTGAAAGGAGTTGATATTAACAAAATAGTAGAAGAGGCCCAAACTGCACAGGTTGCACAGGCTCCAGCTGCGCAAGCAGGCAAGGAGACAAAGAAAGAAGAACCGCATAAAGAGGAAGGTAAAAGTGCAGAGGAAGC
>JAJZMG010000044.1 GCA_021798355.1 Nanobdellota archaeon
TATTTTTTAAGCAAGCCTTTTATCAAAAACCCTTCTTCATATTCTTCAAAGTTTACCCTGCTAGCTTTCAAATGATTAGTAACCAAATTTCTAAACAAGCTTCCGAAAAATTCGTTTTCTGTTAATGAATTCAGGTCTTTTATTTTTAAATTTTCGCTGTATTCTTTATTTATAAATAAGAACTTAGAGGTTTTGCCGCTCGGAAAATCTAGAGAAACTTGTGATATGGTTTTGCTTTTCAAAAGCCTATTTTTTATCGAATCGAATTCTTCTTTATTCATAATTTTTGAAAGATTCTGCATATGCAGAGTAAGGTTCAAAAAGCCATTGGAGTTTATCTCATTCAAAAACGCTTCTTCATGTACAGAAACATTGTCTGCCTTGAAAAAATCTAGAAATTGCTTGTCCATCGCGTTTTTTACTGCAAATATTGAAGGGTCTATTGATTTTATAAAATTAATCCTGTCAGCCTCAAACAAACAGAAGGGCCGTATCGATTCATTGAAAACCAAAAACTCCGACTTATTTAATTTGGATATGCAATCCAAAGCCGCGCTTGCATTCCCGGGCAGTATCCTGTAAAGGTCGGAGTAAAGATTTACCTTGCCGATGAATTTTGTGTTTGTATTCTGTATAGCGCTTGAAAGTATAGAGGAAAGCTGCTGGTCTGAAAATATGAAGCCATAGCCCATTTCCCTTATCTTTGCAATTATCGAATGTATCAAAGGTATGCCCTTTGCATAGTCCCTATCTTTGTTTGCGTCAAGTATTGAATGCGCATCGTCTATTACGACAAGCCTTTTGAACGTCCCGTCATTTATGCCAAGGTTGGAATAATAAAAGTAGGAAAGGATAAATGAAACTAGGAAATACTGCTCTGCAATGCCTACGTTTTCAATTCCGATTATAATATTTTTATCCTTCATTTTTTCGAATGATATGCCAAGATTGCAGTCAAACAGGGAAGTGGATGAAACAAGGCTTTTCAGCCTTCCCTCTATAACCTTAAAATAATCGTTCCTTTTCCCGTTCAAGGTGATGTAAAGCAGCAGATCTACTAATTTTGGAGGGTAATTTTTATCCCAAGAGAAAAAAAGATTTATCGTGTTGTCCAGAAGATAATCCCTGCTTCCTATGAGCAATGAAAAACTATCGGAAAAAATATCGGCGAAGTGGACAGCCCATTCCTTTTCTTTTGTATTTGCAGGGACTTCTAGCGGGTTTATCCTTAGATCATTGGCATCAATGTAAACCGCATCTTCGTTTAAACCAAGGGCCTTGTAATCTTTTTTCATGTCAAATATGAGATATCTCATGCCATTTTCCGCTGCTTTTTTTAGTATAGTGTATATAAGAGAGGTTTTACCGTGGCCGGTTGAACCTACGATTAGTATGTTTCTGTTTAAATCTTCCGATGAAAGAAGTAGCCTGCCGATTTTCTGTTCTTTGTATACTATGTTTCCTATTTCCATGCCCTCTTTCCTCTTTATTATCGGAAAAGAAGGATCAGAAACGGGAAATGCCGATTCAAGTACGCTAAATTCGCTTAGTATATTTGCAAAGAGAAAAGCCTGCATCTCGGGATCCTTTGTCTTGCTCAGTCTGGAAATTAAAGTCTCAATCTTTGCAGTATCCGTAAATTCTCTTAATAAACTGAGTTTTTTAATTATTTCCTGGAGCTGCTCTTCCATTTGCTTTACTCCATAAATGAAAGATCGTATACCTTGCTACCCAGCGACAGTGCGGATGCTCCTTTTGTAGTCAAGATTTTTCCAAAAAGAAGGTTTCTGTCAAGATAGCCCTCTTTAATTAGCCTTTGCTGTTCTGCTTTAAATTCCTTATAAGAGCCTTTTATCATCTTTCTTAGTTCGCCCAGGCTCAGCCCTAGGTTAACCGCATTTAGTATATAGATATCCAAAAGCTCAAGTTCCCTTATCTGGTCCTTTATGCAGTTTATGCACATTGGCGGGTTAATTCCCGTATCATGAATTTCGCAGACTATCCCGTTGCATTTTGAGCAGATATTTACATTCGAAGTTTCGTCGACGGCATGCCTTCCGTTTACGCATAAACCCTTAGACCTTACCTTTAGTACGCTGCCGTTTGGGGTTGAAACGTTCTTGTATCCGCTAATGTTAAATGGGTCCAATACCACAATTTCCTGCTCCGTTATGTTCCCTTCATTTTTAGAAAGCATGTACTGGGACATTGCGTTTATTATGGATTCCAGCTGTTCATTCTTGCTGTTTACCTGCGACAGCTTTTCATTCATCTTCAACACCGCTTCGTAAAGCTGTTTTGTATCCTCTTCCATTACAAACCCCCTAAAAAGCCCAGAAACAACGAAGGAACGTAGCTAAACGCTTTTATTATGCCATTTTCTGTAGACACGAAAATATTTGGCTGGGTTCTTTTTGTAAGCACAATCTCGATGCTTTTGTTAGTTCCGTAGCTTAGATTTATAGTTCCGTTGTTGTTTACCTGAAAAACTTCCTTTGTGAAATTACCGTTGTTGTAATATGAAAGCAGGTTCAGGCCCGTCTGATTCAGATAGACATTTTGCAGTTTTTTAGGAAGTTTAGTGTTATAGGTATTTAGCATGTAATTCGTATAGTTTATTTCCCTGCTCAATATGTTTGTGTAGTTAACTTTGTCATAGGACGCAGCAGATATGCTATTGTTCATTGAGGATATGCTGTTCAATATTAACTTGTCTAAACCCATCAATTCAGAAACGTTAAAACCGCAGCTGTTGACGTCTTTATAATCGGTTATGTCATTTACGACTGTATTTGTTTTATACAGGGTAAAAGGCATGGAAGAAATGTTCAGGGAATTATAAATGTAATAAGGTTTCCCTGGCAAAATCGTAATATTTTCATATCCCAGGCAGTTTGGGGCCACATGCAGGCTGTAGGTATAATTTTCCTGGCCATTTTCAAACGACAAATAATAGTTTCCCTGCCCTAATTTATAGAGATAATGTTTTGACAAGGTTGCGCCTGAAAAAATGGTATTGTTCCCTTTAAGCAAATTAAAGCTTAGATTTTGCCCGCCTTCGAATGAAATGCCTACAGGAAGAAAGCGGGTTAAGTTTAGATTTTCTGTGCTTGTGTTTGAAGCGTTGCTTAAAACTACGCTTGTGTTGCTATAGTAATGAAGCAAAGGGTTATTGCCTGATAAGTACAAATAAGGATTGTTAATTGAGCGGTTTACTGAAAAGACAGGGTCATTAATCGGCTCGGCTTCCAAAAAGCTGTTGTTATTGTAATCCCCTTCCAGATTTACATAGATCCCGTTCAAACTGCAGCCCGGGAGAGGTTGAACTTTGGCTATAACGGAATAGTTTTGTATTTCCTTGGAATAATTACCCGAAATGTTAATATTGTAGTTGTTTTGCTGTGTCTGGTTTGATATATAATTGTATATAGGGCCGGACAGCAGTTTACTGTTTGCTTTAAAGAAGAATACGTTTCCATTACCGCCGTATCCAAGATTAACAGCAGTATAAGGAGCGGGCAGGCCTACCGAACCGTTCAAGTAAATTCTGCCACCGCTTACATTAAAAGTGCCATTATTTACAAACCTGCCCGATATAACCTCAATGACTCCACCGCCGCCGGCTCCAACGATTCCAAAGGCAAGTAATTTGCTTGCATTCTTTATTGTAGAATAATTTATTGACTGGCCTTGATTGTAAATCCTGCCCGTATTGTTAAAGAATTTTGAGATTATTATTAAAGGAGACACTCCGCTACCGCCGCGCATGAAAAAAGAAGTGCTGTTTACGTCATTATAAGATGCTCCTCCGGCGCTGTTTAGCACGCTCAAATCAAATGAATAATTAGAAGGCGAAGAATAAACGTGGCTGCCGGAGCTGTTGTATATCGGGTACAGCACATGGTTTGTGTAGCTGGTTACCTGGCCTGGCCCTCCTTCTGCCAACGTATTTCCTCCATTACATTGACTGTATGTAGCCAAGCTTCCACCTCCGCTTCCTCCATATGAAACAGGATAGCTTTCGCCACCACAACCATAGCTGTTTCCTTCGTAAGAAAAATAGGCATTTGCATATCCGCCATTGTTCAAATAATTCTTGTTTATAATCAGGCCCTTATTTAAGAAGTAACTGAAGTTAATAAAAACAGGCCCTCTTAGGGTCAATGTTCCATAATTCTCAAAAGTCTCTCCGCCGAGTAATACTGCATCGATTGTAGCATTCCCTCTATTTATTATTGCACTTGTATTCAAAGTAGAATTGTCAGTAATACTAAAAGTATTATCTATAGATATTCCTTTTGCAATTATATTTCTGTTTATAAGAGCGACGGGGCTCACAACATTTACCCATTGATCCGTGCAGACAAAACCGGATGAATTTGTCAAGGTCACATTTTGGTTTGAGCAGGAAAAGGCATTGCTTTTTCCTAAATTCGCAATCAAGACAAGTATTACTGTAAATAACACTAAAAACCCGATTGTTAAAACAATATTTTTCTGTACCATAGTTTTGATTGGAGTTTATGAGATTTGCTTATATTTAAAGCTTTCTATTTAATTGCTTTTATTAAGTAGTAAAATATACTATATATATGGCATACTGAGACACCATCATTTCCTATGGAACCAACCTAGTGTTCCTTTGGCCCATATCATCGCTCTTTCGAGAGAAATTATTTCCTGTGGAACACCCCTATATTTCTTATGGAACCCTTATTATTATATTTATTATAATTCTATATAGAATATATAGATATAGAGAAGAATAAACGGCATAAATTTTTATTTAAATAGTTTTCCATAAGAAACGTAGGTGTCTCTGTGTTTTTAGTTAAATTAAGTTATATAATTAAAGTTATATAACTGGACTTGCTAATAGTATTTAAATGAAGAAAGATAGAATAATTTACGAATATATGGAAGCCTTTCAACCCGACAATGAATTTTTCCAGAAAGCAAACACCGATAAAATAAACAGCGTTGATCCAATTGCCATTTTTAACGAATTTCTTACCAGCAAACGTATTTTTAAAAACAAAGAAGTATTATCTTCTTCATTTATTCCTGATGGAATAACTCATAGAAACGGTGAAATATCAACCTTGTCGAGAATAATGGCCCCAAGTCTTTTATTTGAGGGCATTTCGAATGTCTTAGTATACGGTTTTTCAGGAACCGGCAAGTCCTTAGTTACAAAGTATGTCGGTAAGAAATTAGCTAGTTCCGCGGAGGAGAAAAAAGCAAACGTACTTCCCGTTTACATGAACTGTAGGTTGGAAAACAATAATACGGAGTATAGATTGATATCTAACCTCTGTGCTGTCTTTAACATAAACGTTCCCGAAAGCGGCCTTTCTGTAAACAGTTTGTACAAAAGGCTTATTAAAATAGTGGACGCCGAAAGCACCTATCTTATACTTATTTTAGATGAGATAGAAAAATTAATACAGCATGCAGGCGATGGTGTTCTTTACAGTCTTTTAAGGTTAAATGAATCTTTAAAGCATGCTAAGATTGCAATAATAGGCATTTCAAACAACATTGACCTAAAGGCATCTTTGGACCAAAGAGTAAGGAGCTCCTTAAACCCTGTTGAGATTATATTTAAACCTTATAATGCGGATGAAATATTTGATATCCTTTTAAATCGTTCAAAAGAGGCGTTTTATGAGAATGCAATAAGTGAAGGAGTATTGAGGAAATGCGCTGCGATGGTAGCACAGGAACACGGCGACATAAGAAAGGCTTTGGACTTGTTAAAGGTCGCCGGCGAGCGTACACAGCAATTAGGCAAGTCAGTTATAACCGAAGAAGAATTAGACGTTGCCGCAGAGTCACTTGAACAAAATATAACCGAAGGCATGATCAAATCAATGACTAGGCAGAGCAAATGCATCCTTTTGTCCATTATCTCGGTAGCAAGGAATAAAAGAATGGGCAAAGTTTACAGCGGGGAGGTTTATGATGCGTATCTAAAGCTTTCCGACAAGTTTGGACTTAAGAAATTGACTTTCAGAAGAGTTTCCGACTTAATCGCAGACATGGACTACAATTCTTTGGTGATGTCTAGAATCAAGAGTCACGGCAGATATGGCAGAACTAGGGAATTAAACATAGCCTTTTCTCCTTCGATAATCAATAAGGCAGAACTAATAATAAAAGATGAGTTAAACATTACCAATTAAGTCAATTCACGCCCGTTAATTATGCTTCGTTACGTCTTAGAAAGAATGAAAAATTAATAAAGACTTAAATAAGAGATAACTTCATAAAATTTTATGGTCGAAAGAGTAAATTGGTTTAACAGTGATCTGGAGTCTTTGCTGGGGGAGACCTATAAAAAAGGTTCTAAGGTTAAAGCATATAACCGCAAAACAAATGATTTTGAGGAGATTAAATTGAATTACTTTAAATCATTAAAATTAGCTTTAAGAGGGTTTATAGCCGTCGGTGAACGAAGATATGCTGATTGGACAG
>JAJZMG010000032.1 GCA_021798355.1 Nanobdellota archaeon
TAGCTTTTTCTCTATATTCGGTCTCCCAACCTTTGAATAAGTAACCTTTGCGAACTCCTCTAAGTGAGAAGAGCATGCAACCGTTGCTACTATCTTTTTTAGCTTTAGATATTTGATGAATATCATAGTTATAACCATCGGATCCACGAATTCACCGTTTTCATCAACAAACGCAACCCTGTCACCGTCGGCGTCAAATTCCATACCCACATCCAACTTGTTTGCCTTTACCATCCTGCCTAATTCAGTCGCATTTTCTTTTATAGGCTCCGGTGTTTTGCCGTAAAAATTGCTGTCTGGTTTATTGTGCAACATTTTAACCTTGCAGTTGAGTCTTTTAAAAATGTCAGGAGCGATGCTTGTTGTGGAGCCTCCCATGCTGTCTATCCCTATTTTTAGATTGAAATTATTTATTCCTTGGGTTATGTAAGAGATATATCTCTCATAATAATCCTCCTCTGATAAACTGCCAACTTTTTCTGTGAATTTGCCTTTTTCGAACGCCTTTTTTATTTTTTCAGGGGTTACAGTAACTCCTTTGCAGTAAGGCAGCAATCCAGTATACTTAGCAGGATTATGGGAAGCGGTTATGCAAAGCCCGTTTGTTTTTTCAATGAATGAAGCGAATACAGGTATCATTATAGGGCCTAATCCCAAATCTATAACCTCTTTTCCACTTTCTACTAATCCTTTTTTAACATAATCTCTTATTGCTAGGCTCCCTACTCTATTGTCATACCCTAAAAATATTCTCTTGCCTTTTAGTGCTGTTGCTATGGCCCTGCTTATTTTATATGCTTTTTCTTCGCCTATTTCTTGTGGATACACTCCCCGTATATCGTATTCTTTGAATATTTCCATATTATTTAATGTAGTTTATTCTATAAGCATTTTACTTTTTTAGTAGAAGCGTTTATATGTATATAGTCAACAAATGACTAAAATTAGTTTTTTACTTAATAAGCTTCATTATATAATAAAGCTAACTTTAAATGATACTCTGCTCTAATAGAGCAAACATTTAAATAAACAGGATTTATTAAAATATTATGGCATCAATGCCGGATATAAAATCGGCTATAATAGAAAGAGAACGTGAGGTATTAAGTATATTTGATAATGAGAATATAATAAATAGAGAATTAAAGCTAAACAGAAAGGAGATTGGATTTGGTGCCGCAAACATAATTACTGGACCAAGAAGAGCGGGCAAGTCTATTTTTGCTTTTCAGTTATTCAAAGGAGAAAAATTTGGATATGTAAATTTTGAGGACGAAAGACTGAAAATAGATAGTAGCGAACTTAATAGCGTATTAGAAGCTATATACTCGATAAAAGGGAAAACCAAAAACTTTGTATTTGATGAAATCCAAAATGTGAATGGCTGGGAGCAATTTGTCTCTAGGTTAGTACCTTCAAACCGTGTTGTCATAACTGGAAGTAATTCTAAATTAATGAGCAAAGAACTTGGAACTTTCCTTACAGGGCGACATGTCGACCATTTACTTATGCCCTTTAGTTTTCGGGAATTATTAAAATATAAAGGTCTAAGGTTCAGTGAAGAAGAGAGATACTTGACAGAAAATAAAGCAGTGCTTAAAGACCTTTTAAAAGAGTTTTTGATAAGAGGGGGGTTTCCGCTTAGTTATTCTAAAGGCAAGCAGTACTTAGTAAATCTTTATGGTGATATTGTGGAAAAGGACATAATTAATAGATACAACATAAAATATATCTCAAAAATTAGAGAATTAATTAAATATGCATTGTCCAATTTTTCTAGTGAGATAACTCTAAACAAGCTCAAAAATATTTTTAATTTAAAGGGAGATCATACAGTAGACAATTGGTTAAAATACGCAGAAGATGCGTACCTTCTTTTTAAGTTGGAGAGATTCTCTTTTAAGCTCAAGGAAAGATACCTCGCACCCAAAAAAATTTACTCTATTGATACGGGTCTTTTGAACGCCATTATTTCCGAATCTGCAGAAAGCAAAGGTAGGCTAATGGAAAATATCGTTGCTATAGACTTGTATACACGAAAAAATTATTTCGGCCCTGGTTTGGAGTTATACTATTGGAAAGACCATATTGGAAACGAAGTCGACTTTTTATTAAAATTTAATAGCACAATAAAACAACTTATACAAGTGACTTATGCAAGTAGTAATCTAGATCTAAAGCCAAGAGAAACAAAAGCATTGATTAAAGCGGCTAATGAGCTAAGGTGCAAGGACCTTCTAATCATAACTTGGGACTATGAATCTGAGGAAAAAATAGAAGGAAAGACGATTAAGTTCATCCCATTGTGGAAATGGCTACTAAATTTAAATTAAATATTTTTTGTAATTTTTTATTAGAATCAGGATTATTTTTCAGTTTTACTAATTAAGAATAAAGTAATTCATTATAAAGAACTGAAATATTTATATCCCTCGTTTTTATATAAATAACATGCAATTCAACGCCTTAAGCAGTGAAAGAAAGGAAGAAGCAGAGCATTCTCTTTATGTCCACACACACACAACTAAGCACTTAACTCTTTTAGCAAAAAGCAAACGTTCACAGTCAGCATTAGAGTACATGATGACCTACGGCTGGGCTATCTTGATAATAGTTATAGTAGCCGTTATATTGTACAGCATGGGTATCTTCAACCCAAGTTCCAGTGTAACATTCACAAGCTCCGGTTTCTCACCGTTCACAGTCTCATCAAGCTTATGCAACAACCTAGGCTACAAGATAGCAGTGATAGCAGGACCCATACCAAACAACGCAAATTCCTTGACAATAAGCAAAGTATACTTGACATCGGCAACAGGTGCAAATACAACAACTGCCAGTTACACATTAACAAATCCAGTTACATTGAAAAGCGGTCAGTCAGCAACAATCTTAATACCAACCGTGGCATGCAATGCGGCAAACGTCCATTATTCAATGTCGGCAAACATAGAATACAGCTATACAGTCCCAACAATAGGCTTGCAGACTATAAACACAACAGGAACTGTAGCAGGAACATCCATAGCAGGAAAGCCATCTGTTTTAACTGCATACGAACCGGTGACAGTAACAAACTCACAGTCATCCTCTACACCATCACCATTCCAGCAGATGGTTAACTTTACATCCTTAGACAGTGGCTGGACAAGCATATCCACAGGCAATTTCGGTCAAAATGTGGAATTCTTCTACTATAACGGAACAGTCATTCCAAGCTGGCTGGAAAGCTACACTTCTTCATATGCAATCTGGTGGCTAAAGCTAGGCAGCATACCTGCAGGATCCTCAGAAACAGTCTATGTAGGCTTCGCCCCATCAACAACCAATCTGTTCAACACAGTCAACGATGGAGAAGCACCACAGATTCCTTGTATTGAGGAAGGGGTAACTAATACCTCGCAATGTTCCATCTATGCAGAATATGATAATGGAGCGAATACATTCAACTTTTATGACAATTTCGCTGGGACAACTTTAAATATAACTAAATGGACGCCACCAGGCTCTGCTTACATCATTAATAATAAATTACAATTAACAGGCGCATCCCCAACCTTGGAAAGTGTCGATACTTACTCTGCACCATTAATAATAGAAATATATCGCTATACTACAATGTCAAATTGGTTTGGATTCAATTTTCCTAATTCTTGGGAAGCTGGTGGCGTATTGTTCTATGATCAAAATGGCTGGTCTACCTATCAGGGCAGTAGTCAACTGAGTGGGGGTTCAGAGTCTTTAAATATGTGGTATATTCAAACTGGCATTTTAGCACCATTCGGTCAAGCATTAGAAGATATAGATTATGTTAATATGATAACCTCAGGACTTGGTTATTATTCAGGAACCTCGGGATCTCTCTCTATTGATGATGGAGGAGGAGCAGGAACTATCCAATGGATTCGAACTCGTGCCTACCCCCCAAACGGAGTAATGCCTTCTGTCTCATTTGGCAGCGTAGCTTGATTTATCTAAAACTATCTACTTATTATTTTCCCTATTGCAATCTTTAGCTGCTTTATGCTTTCTTCTTTTTCTGCATTAAGGTCATTGAAGAAAGGCAATTTTGCAAGTATTGGAAGATCAAGCTTTGTGTCTTTGCTTCCTATTTCATTCTTTTCTCTACAGTGTTTGCATATAAAATAACTCATATTCTCTATGACCCCTAAAACAGGGATGTTCAAGCTTTTTGCAACGACAATAGTCTTTTTCCCTATTAGATTAGAAAGCTCTTGAGGCGTTGTAACTACTACCGTTGCATCAACAGGTATTGACTGAAAGACAGTTATCGGCGCATCGCTAGTTCCAGGCGGCAAATCTAGGAAAAGTATGTCCAAGTTGCCCCAGTTAGTGTCATTGTACATCTGCTTTATTGCGCTGGAAACCAATGGCCCGCGCCATATTATTGCTTCTACTTCAGTTAGCATGTCAACAGCCATTATCTTCATCCCGTCTTTTATTATGGGGATTATTTTTCCATCTTTATCAGCATATGCTCTTTCTTTTAAATTAAATAAAGAAGTTATTGAAGGGCCTGAGATATCACAGTCCAATATTCCTGTCTTATATCCCATTGAATTTGCAGTCTCTGCAAGCAGTTTCACAACAGTGCTTTTTCCAACGCCACCTTTTGCAGAGTAAACTGCTATTATCTTTCTTATGCTTTTTTTCTCATATCTTTCTATGCTTTGCGGCATTTCTATCCTTTCTCTCCTTATAACATCCTTTATTTCATCCAATTCATTTTTTGTCATGAATCCGAAATTAACTTCGCTGTCTTTGTATCCTTTTTCTTCAAGAACTTTTTTAACGTCTTTTTCTATTGTTGAGGATAAAGGACAGCCTGGAACAGTTAATTTTATGTTTACTTTTATCTTTCCGTTCTCTTCTTCAATAGAGTCTATCATCCTAAGCTTTACTATGCTTATCCCTATCTCCGGGTCTTTTATAGGTTCAATTAAGTCAATTATACCTTTAAGTCTTTCTCCTTCTAATTTCATGTTTTACCAGCAAAATGGGTCTATTTTTTCTTTTCTTCGTCTAAATCCGCTATCCCATTAGATGTTATCTCAAAAGAAGCTTCTCCTTCTGGTAAGCTCGGCGAATCCACAAGTTTTCCAACCCTAGATCCTTTCTTTCCTTTTCTTAGATATATCCTGTAAGTAGCTACATGCCCGATTATGTGACCGCCGACAGCTGCCGTTGGATCTCCAAACATAACATCCGGTCTGGCCATTACTTGGTTTGTTATATAAACTGCTATGTTAAAACGATCGGCTAGTCTTTGAAGGTTGTGCAATACAACATTCACTTTTTGTTGTCTGTCAGCTAGCGTACCTCTGCCGACATATTCTGCACGAAATAACGCCATCATGCTGTCTACAACTATAAGCCTTATCTTTGGATCCGCATTTACTAATTCTGGTATCTTATCTACTAAAAGAACTTGATGGTCAGAGGAATAAGCTCTACCTATCTTTATGTTTTGCAATGCCTGTTTAGGATCAAGGCCTTTTACCGCTGCCAATTGTTCGATTCTTGCCGGCCTGAATGTTCCTTCTGTGTCAATCCATATTGCATGGCCTTCTAGTCCTCCTTTCTCTAAAGGCAGCTGTACGTCCACTGCCAGCTGGAAAGCAATCTGGCTTTTTCCAGAACCATACTCACCATAGCATTCAGTTATAGATTGTGTCTCTACTCCTCCGCCTAACAAAATATTTAGAGCCTCGCTTCCAGTAGATATTCTTTGTACGCTTTTTCTTTTATCTTCAAACTCTAATCCTGACATGAAATTCATTTTTGATGCTTCTCTTGCTTCTGCTACGATTTTTCTTGCCGTTGGTTCTCCGATATCACATGCTTCTACCAATGTCATTGGGTTTGCAGTCGCAAGCGCTATTATGTCTTGATAACCCGCGTTTCTTATTTTTGAAGCGATGGCGCTGCCAACTCCGGGTAGATCCTTTATATCTTTGTATTCAAAGTCTGAACTTACTTCCTTTTCATTGTTTTCTTCATTCTGCTCAATTTCGTCTTCTTCCATTTTTACCTCACTTTACTTTGTTTAATACTATTGTGGTGTCTGTCCTGCCTACTCCTTTTTCTTTTCTTAATTGTGAAACGACAAAATTTGAAAGTTCTTCTATATTGTTATATTTTAATCTCACTAATAAATCCCACTGCCCACTTATAAGCATAACTTCCGTTACTTTGTCATCGCCGCTAATTTCTTTTGCTATTTCTATTGC
>JAJZMG010000008.1 GCA_021798355.1 Nanobdellota archaeon
AAGGTTAAAGCATATAACCGCAAAACAAATGATTTTGAGGAGATTAAATTGAATTACTTTAAATCATTAAAATTAGCTTTAAGAGGGTTTATAGCCGTCGGTGAACGAAGATATGCTGATTGGACAGAGGCGGTTGACTTCTATGTCTATACTTGTAAAGTAAACGATAAGAAGGTGTTTATGCTGGACTATCCCCACGGGTATTACGGCAGGCTTGACTGCAGGTTATAACCTGTTAATTTTTATAGCATTCAGCAGTTCTTGTCTAAGCCTTTCGCCTTTAGAATCAATCCTAGCAAATGCGTTTGCTATTTTTTCCTGTTTAAGGTAACGAAGCCATGCCGAGAAATGTTTTCCGGAATTGTGGAATTCCAAAGATTCAACCGGCAACGTTCTTATCAACCCTTCAAAGCCGTTTAGCGTGCCCGCTCTCCCGACTTCCTTTCCATCCTTTAACCTAAATACAAATTCCTTGCCAGGCTCCGCTGCTATATCCCTGCCAGGTAACTTTTCATTTTTATTCATGGAAGAGTTTGGTACCATTTCAAGTAATACCTTTTGTCATATTTATATTTTAAATCATTTCTCTTTAAGTTTAACGCTCGGTACAAATGTTATAAAAAATAAAGCAAGGAAGAAATAAATCACTAAGGTCGGATATTCCCAGAAAAGAGATCTGCTATTCATTAAAAATTCCACCAAGGCTATTACAAATCCAACTAAAATTGATATCGAACCTAGTAACAGGAAAATAAAAGTCAAAGGCAATTTTCCTTTGTACCCCAAATACATTCTGCTCAAAAAGGCATCTGGGTTATTTCTCAATTTTATAAAAATCCTAACGCCAAATATCATTATTACAACAGTTTCTAACAGCAGTACTATTGAGAATATAGCGCTGTTCATAAAAATTCTTTGAACCTCTTATACCACTGAGCACCGCGTAACCCGCAAAGCCTACGACAACCATCCCTATTAAATAGGACCCGAAGTCCAATACTATAGACCAAAAATTGGGTTGTAAATAACCGAATCTTGATACTTCTAGCTGGCTTAAAGACGAAAGGATTGCTACAGGAACCGCAAATATCCCTGTGTATACAAGCAGCAAAATCTCTTTGTAGGCCTTTATTCTATTATTAAAAAACGTAAGTAACGGAGCGCCGTCTTTTCTGTGTTTTATTAAAACGTACACAATCATGCTTAAAATATAAGTTAGAATTATACCTCCTGTGATATATAGGCATATTATAATAAAAAGCGCAAAAATTATAGCTTCCATGAAAACAATAGCGTTTTAATATTAATATACATATTACTCTATAGAGATGGAAGAAAAAAAGCCGAAAGAATTAATGTTTTATCATATTGGAAAGGTGGTCAAGGTTATGGACAAAAGCAATTCTAGGAGCTTGGATAAAAAGCACAAAGCGGTCATAGAGATGTGGGATAACAACATAATAACATGTGATATAGGAACTGCGAACCCAAAAGACGACGATTTTGTTATTGTTCTCTTCAAAGGGGTGGTGCAGGCACAAGGCGTTTTCATGCGGCCTGAAACAGTAACAGATATTCTTTCACAGGAAGCCGGCCAGCAGATATGGGACAAGTACAAAGGATTTTTTGACAAGTCCAAGCCTACTCATCCTTTTACGGGCTAGCTTTAACAGATTTATATTTAAGAGAGCAAGATGTTTTGATTAATTATGTCAGATGAAATAAGAAAAGTTTTGAACTCGGAAAAGCTATCTTACCAGCTTTATTCAAGGCTAGAAAGAATTGAAAGAAATGCGAAGATAAAAAAGAAACTGAAGGAGCTCAAAGAACTTGATGTAAAGCATATCAAGGTATGGACTGAGATATACAAGGAATTAAATTTGCCTATAAAAGAAAATAAAAATAAAGTTGAAGTTTTCCTATTCGTTTTGTTAAGGAGGCTGTTTGGTAGTGGCCTAACTTTAAGCGTTATAAATTCTCTTGAAACAAGGAAGATGTCAGAGTTGTCAAAGGTTTTTGAAAATATACCTGATAATCAAAAAGAAAAAGTTGTAGGCTATTTAGTAGAAGAGATGTACCAGGAGAGGCTTCTTAAAAAAGAATCTTGGGAAAGCGGAATATTCTCCCATATAAGAGATGTTGTTTTTGGAATGAATGACGGTTTGGTAGAGGTTTTGGCAGCCGTTGCCGGATTTACTGGAGCAATACACAATAATCTTCTTATTGCAGTTGCAGGCACTATAGTTGGATTATCTGGCACTATCTCAATGGCAGTTGGAGCGTACTTGTCATCAAAGTCTGAGAAAGATCTGGAGTTTAGTGGAATAAACCGATTGGAATTGGAGTTAAAGGTTGCTAAAGAAAGATTAAAAGAGGATTTGGAAAGGCATTCTCTAAACTACAAAAAATTTGACAAAGGTTTTGAAGATTTAATCTCAAAACTAAAAAAGGAAAAAGATCCTATTTATAAAGTACTTGAAAGGGAAAGGGACAACCCTCTTAAGAACTTTATAGGCGGGAATGGAAAGGTATACACCAATAACAATTCTGCGAATCCGGCCAAGGATGCTTTGTACGTAGGGGTGTTTTATGTATTTGGAGCAATAATTCCCTTGATAAGTTTTCTTATAGGCTCAATAATAAATTCAAATACTTATTACAATCTTGTAATATCTGTAGTTTTAGCATCAATAGCAATCGCCTTTACCTCGCTCGTAATAGCTTTAAATTCAAACGAAAAAATCGGCAGGTATGTTGGGAGAGCTTTGCTCCTTAGCCTTGCCGCTACGTTTATAACTTTTTTAGTAGGGCATTTGGCTTCAATTTACCTGCATATAGCAATTTGACTTGCAAAAATTAAATTTTAATGAAACTCAATATTAGAATTTTATGTTTCAACGCTAATGATTTATAAAATGGCTTTAACTTATAAGGTATGGAATACTACAGCATAGACGAAATAAGAAAAATAGAGCAGGAAGCAATAAGAAAAGGGATGACTGAAGAGAAGATGATGGATACTGCAGGGCATTTGATAGCAGATTTTATAGTTAAAAACCTACAATTCAAAAAAGTAGTTTTTGTAGGAGGTACCGGAAACAACGGAGGTGACACATTTTCAGCAGCTTTTCATCTTTTTAATTTAAACTATCCAAATTTAGAGGTTATTGTTGCAGGAAAACCTAACGAATTAAAAGAAGGACCTAATAACTTTCTGCATCTCATACATGACATAAAAACTATTCCGGTTAAATTTGTTTTAGGTCCTGATGACCTAATTAAAATAAAAGAAGATATATCAACTGCAGACATTTTAGTCGTTGGTATTTTTGGTACAGGGTTTCACGGAGATTTACCTGATTTGACTGCAGAGTTAATAGACTTGATAAATAATTCAACCGCCAAAAAAATCAGTGTAGATATCCCCTCCGGAATGAATGGAGATACGGGAGAATTCAAAAAAGCGGTAAAATCGGATTTTACACTCACTATGCTTGCCATGAAGAAGGTGTTTCAAAGCGGCATTGTGTCTCCAATATGTGGTAAAATTTCCGTTTTAGATTTGTTAAATTAATATAACAGTGTTATATTTATAAAGAATAAAGGTTAGATAGTGCTATGGATAATATGGACATAGAAAAAATACGGAAGGATTTTCCCATCTTGTCAAAAAAAATAAACGGTAATACATTGATATACTTAGATAATGCTGCGACTTCGCAGAAACCCTCTGCAGTTATAGATGGCATTAAGTATTTTTATGAGAATATAAACGCAAATCCGATAAGAAGCATACACGGCTTAGCGGAAGAAGCCACAAAAGCATATAACGATGCAAGACAAAAAGTTGCTGCCTTCATAAATGCTGATCCAGAAGAGGTAGTTTTTGTGAGAAATGCTACGGAAGCAATAAACTTAGTTTCCTTTGCTTTTCCATTTAAAGAAGGAGACCGCGTTTCAACTACATATCTGGAGCATCATTCAAATCTTCTTCCCTGGCTTCGTTTAAAAGAAAAGGGCATAAACGTTGACATCGTTTCAATTTCCGATGATTATGAATTAGATATGGATTATTATAAACAGCTTCCTAAAAACACAAGGTTGGTTGCAGTAACGCACGCTTCAAATGTTACAGGGACAATAAATGATGTTAAAGAAATAACAAGAGTTTCACATGAACAAGGCTCTTTAGTTTTAATAGATGCTGCACAGTCCATCCCGCACATGCCATTTGACGTTAAGGATATTGGTGCGGATTTTATTGCATTTTCCGGCCATAAGATGCTTGCTCCATTTGGCATAGGAGTATTGTACATAAAAAAGGAAATAGCAGAAAATCTAAAGCCTTTCTTGACAGGGGGTGAGATGATAAAGGATGTTAGCTTATCAAAAGTAATTTATGAGAATATCCCCAATCTTTTCGAAGCAGGCACGCAGAATATTGAGGGCGCTTATGGGATGGGTTTGGCGATTGATTATTTGAATGATATAGGAATGGAAAACATAGAAAAATATGAAAATGAACTTACTAGCTATTTATATGAAAAGTCAAAAGAACTTAAAAATGTGGATATATACAGTGGAAAGAGTAAAAGATTCAACGGCATCTTTTCTTTTAATGTTGTAGGCTTACATTCACATGATACCGCTTATCTTTTAGATAAAAAAGGAATTGCAGTAAGATCTGGTTTTCATTGTGCACAGCCTTTGATAGAAGATAGATTAAAACTTGATGGAGCGGCAAGAGCAAGTCTCTATTTTTATAATACTAAAGAAGAAATAGATACTTTCATAAATGAATTAAATGACATAGCAGGAAAATATGGAAGACGATAAATTTTATGAATTGGTAGATCTCTACAGGAATCCGGAGCATTACGGTAAACCAAGCAAGTATAACTATTCCGAAAATGGCTACTCGCCGTCATGTGGCGACAAGTTTTCCGTTTATTTAGACATTGAAAAAGGAATAGTAAAAGATGCATCTTTTGATGGTAAAGGTTGCGTTATCTCAACAGTATCAATGTCAAAACTGTGTAGTTTTCTTATCGGTAAACCATTAAAAGAAATTGAAAAAATGGAACTGAAAGACATTGAGAAACTACTCGGTATAGAAGATATAAGTATCTCCAGAGTAAAATGCGCTACTGTTGGATTGGATGCTGTAAAAAAGGTATACAAAGAAGTTAAAGATAGTTAATTTCTTTTATTGATAATTTTCAAGCGAATTAGAATCTGCTAATGCTTGCATACATTCCTTGTAGTAAGGACAGTACTTGCATTCCCATACTTTTTTGTTGTCAAAGTAATATTCAGCAGGTGGCAATATCTTATTTCTTAGGTGGTAATCTAAATCTTTGAACCTTTGCATTACCTTTTTGTATTCTTCTTCATTGTAGTCTACTCTGAACTGCCTTATCTCTAGGTTCTTCTTGTCTGCATAGACTAAAAGACCGTAATCGGCTTTCTGAGCTGCCAAATAAAGTGAAATTTGCATCTTATGCTTTGGATCAGGTTCATTTACTTTTGTAATGTCACCTGTTGACTTGGCTTCTATTATTATCTTTTTACCTGTTTTTGTTTCAATGTAATCATCTATCCTGCCGTATATTGTGAATTTCGTGTTCTCATCTGCATATGTTATCCTTATCGGCTTTTCTTCTTCTGCTACTGCTAACGTATCCGATCCTTTAAGGGCCTTTGCTATAAATTCATGCACGTTGTTGCCCAAAGCAAATATCCTAAGTGCGCTGGTTTCTGTAGGCTTTGATATAAAATAGGAATAGTAACTTCGTCGTATGCACATTCCTATCTCACTGGGATAATAAGCTCCGATAGTTTTAGGGCGGGATTCTTCATTAAGGTACTCGTCTATTATACTACCAACATCTACATCTACAAA
>JAJZMG010000014.1 GCA_021798355.1 Nanobdellota archaeon
GAAAGCATAGCAAATCTTACTTACGAAAAGAACATAGTTTCATGCGATGCTATAAGCATAGCTAAACTTCTACCAAATCAAACTGTAGAATTGAGCTGGCCTTACCTGCCAGAGTCCATAAATGTTTTACAGCCTGGAAATTTCTATGCAAATATAACATTTCCTTTTGGTTTTTACAATCTTACAAAGATTTATTGCCCTATTGCCAATAATTCCTGCCCCGTAACTATCTATAAATTCAGCGGCTTTACAGAAAACGCAACAATTCAAGTATCTCTATCCTCGGTTAATTAAGCTGCTTTTTACGGCTGGAAAGCTATATAAACCTTGAAAAGTCTAATAATAATATTGTAAGTCATACAAAGTGACTTTGGTCTATTAGACCTTAAATCACGATTAACAATTTGGCCTGAGTGGGCCTTTTTGAATGAATAGGAGGTGTTGAATTATGGCAAAGATAGGACCTACTTCTTTTAAGTATATCCTTCATGCAAAGTTTACCGCTGACAGTCTGATTGATAAACCAGATGTTATAGGCGCGGTATTCGGTCAGACAGAGGGTCTATTGGGTGAGGAATTAGATTTAAGAGAAGCGCAGAAAAATGGTAAAATAGGAAGGATAAATGTAGAAAGTTCATCAGCTGGGGGAAAAACCAATGGTGAAATAACCATACCAACTTCGTTGGGCATGGCAGAGACCGCTTTGATAGGTGCGGCTATAGAGACCATAGACAGGATAGGGCCTTCAAAGGCAACGGTTTCAGTTGACAAAATAGAAGATGTTAGAATCTCTAAGAGAGAATACATAATGAACAGGGCCCAGAAACTTCTTGAGGAAGCTATGAAAGTTTCCGAAGTCGATACTACAGAATTGCTGCAGAAACTCTATGAAGAGGTAAGGCAGAAGGAGTTTGTGGAGTACGGCTCTGAAAAGTTGCCCGCCGGTCCGGATCTAGAGGATTCGGAAGAGATAATTGTGGTAGAAGGCAGAGCCGATGTAATGAACATGCTTAAGCACGGTTTCTCAAACATAATAGGAATGAATGGAACTAACATACCAAAAACTGTAATTGAATTAAGCAGGAAGAAGATAGTTACCTTGTTCGTTGATGGAGACAGAGGCGGAGACATGATAATAAATTCTTTCATGCAGCAAGGACACGTAGACTTCATAGCAAAAGCTCCTTCTGGAACCGAAGTGGAAGAACTTTCAAAGAAGGAGATAAATCAGGCATTGCGTGCCAAAGTCCCTATTGAAGAGTATGATCCTTCACTTAAGAGGGAATCATCTGCTCCGAAAAAGGCAGCTCAATCTGCACCAGTAGACGTGCCGCCAGAAATAAGGGAAAAGGTTACGCCTTTAGTGAATGATATAATCGGCACAAGAGGGGCATTCCTTGTTAACAACAAGTTTGAGATACTTGGAAGAATACCTTACAAAGGCGTTGAAGATGCGATACTTAACCTAGAGAACATATACATGCTCGTTCTTGACGGCTTGGTAACTGATGAAATAGCAAAGGCAGCTGAAGAAAGCGAGATAACCTATGTTATTGGAAGCAGGCTACTGGCAAGCAGTTCATCTGTAAAGTTGTTATCATACGATGATATAGGCTACAAGTACAGGTAGTTTGTATTTTATTGCATTGACTGGCTAGTAGGGCCAATAAATTGAAATAGGGTGACCAATGAAAACAGTTTATTAAAACCTACCTTATAAAGTATAAAAAGAAAGTCTCTCAATATCATACTGATTTATGGCAGCTTACTAAGATTAGAATGTAGATGTTTAGGATTAAAGAAGGCTTTCTAAAAGTATAGTATTAAGTCTTAATAAGGTTTATTTTAAACCAATAATCTCTTTTGCTTTATTATAAAAGTATTCTCTATCTTCTCTCATGTCTGACAGTCCTCTTTTTACTGCATCCTCAGCCACTCTTGCAGCTATTCTTGGGAATACCTCTCTTTCCTCCATATTTGGAACTATATAATCATTCGTTAATCCTTTTTCCTGGGCAAAAAGTGCAAGTTCTTCAGCAGCCGCTATAGCAGTGTAATCATCTATTTTTTTGGCTTTTGAGTCAAGTACTCCTCTGAAAATTGCAGGGAATATAAGGCTATTGTTTATTTGATTTGGATAGTCAGATCTACCCGTTGAAACAATATAAGCTCCGGCCTTGTAAGCTTCTTCCGGCAGGATTTCTGGATTTGGATTAGCATTTGCAAAGACTATGGGCTTTGAATTCATTTTCTTTATCCACTCTGGTTTTATTGCCCCTTCTCTGCTGAATCCGATCACGATGTCAGCACCCTCAAATGAGTTATCTGCATTGTTAATCGATTCTTTATTTGATTTTTTCATTATTTCGTATTTCCACCTATTTGTTGTTTTTATTATCTCCACGTCATCTCTGCTTCCATACAACGGGCCTTTACTATCCCCTATTATTATATTGCCGGTATCTACGCCGTATTTCTCAAGGATATTAAACAGTGCAATGTTTGCAGCCCCTGCGCCTATCATGACTATTTTGCTTTTCTTAAGGTCTTTACCAACAAGTTTTGTGGCATTTATTAAACCTGCTAGGGTTGCAGCAGCAGTTCCCTGCTGGTCATCATGCCATACCGGAACCTTCAATTCCTCTCGTAGTCTTTCCAGTACTTCGAAGCAGAATGGCGATTCTATATCCTCTAAATGTATACCTCCGCTGGTTACCGAGATGTTTTTTACCACGTTTATGAATTCGTCTACTTCCTTCGTTTCTATAGGTATTGGCACTGCATTTACCCCTCCAAATTCCTTGTATATCAATGATTTGCCCTCCATTACCGGCAATGAGGCTAGAGGGCCGATATCTCCCAAGCCAAGGACCCTTGTTCCGTTTGTAACTATGAATATTGTGTTGCCTCTCCAGGTCAAATCCCACGCCAAACGGCTGTCATTGCTTATAGCAGTAGACACAGCCGCTACTCCAGGTGTGTAAACTATTGACAAGTCATCTAAAGAGCCTATTTTCAAGGTGGGTTTTATTTCTATCTTTCCTCTGTACTTTCTAGAGTATTCGATTGCTAACTTAGAATAATCTTTTTTTTCTTCCATGCCTTATTATCGTATGCACTATATTTAAATTTATTGCGCTACAATACTTTTATTTTTTGCCATTTTTAAGCATTTTGCAAAAAAAGCAATATTTATATGTTAAAAATAGCAAACAGAAGTATGGATTTCAAAGTAGCCAGTATAAATGAATTGAGAAAGGGAGACACAATATTAGTAGATGATCAATTCATCTGCAAAATAACTGATCTAGCACTTAGTGCTCCCGGAAAGCACGGGCATGCAAAGGCAAGAGTCGAGGCCGTTGGCGTTATAGATGGTAAAAAAAGAGTTTTTGTAATGTCTGCTGACGACAGGGCCAAAATTCCAATAATAGAAAAAAGAATCGCACAGGTTATCAGCCTTAATGATGGAAAAGCACAGTTAATGGACATGGAATCTTATGAAGTTTTTGATGCAGACATACCAGATGAATTAAAGGATAAAATGAAAGATGGTACACAGGTTACATACTCTGATTTAATGGGCCAGAAACTGATAAAAGGAATGAAATAATTGTTCTATCTTATTATTTGAAGGCACAACTCACGATGGGAATTTGGCAACTTCATATATATTTTATTCAAAGTATGTAATTTGAAAATCCCTTTCCTTAAAGTAAGTTATTTTGTATAATAGTAATGCATAATTCTGTATATTACTAATGCACAAATTTATATACTTGTAATGCATGCATTTAATCATGATACTAAAAAGTGTCTTAGAGGAAGTCGCAAAGAGTCAGGCTAAAAACCTAAAAAGGTTTGATTACGGCATAGATAGGGAATTACTCAATAAAATAGCCTTCAGGCAAGGCTTTGCGCTGATAATCTCAGGTATACGTAGAAGTGGCAAGAGTACTTTGGCTATGCAAGCCGCCAAAAAATTAAGAAAATTTTACTATTTTAATTTTGAAGACCCAAGAGTTAAAGGGATAGACGCACAGGACTTGGTGAGGCTCGACGAGGTTCTAAAAGAGGCTTTTGGCGAGAGTGATTATTATCTGTTTGATGAAATTCAGAACGTAAAGGATTGGGAGGCTTTTGTAAGAAGTAGATTGAACTCCGAAGGAAAATTCATAATTACTGGTTCAAATGCTTCTTTGTTGAGTAAAGAATTAGGCACTAAGCTTACAGGAAGAAACTTAATATACGAACTATTTCCATTCTCATTTAAAGAGTTCTTAGAATTCAAAAAATTGAAAGCTTCTTTAAGGTCTTTTGATGAATATTTTAATGAGGGTGGTTTTCCAGAGTACTTAAGGTTTGGCGATAGTACAATATTGACTGCTCTTCTTAATGATATAATCTCAAGAGATATATTATCTAGATATAAAATAAGAAGTCAGCAGGTTCTGACAAAAATGGCCATTTATTTACTTTCCAGCGTAGGCAGAGAATTTACCTATAACGGTCTTAGCAATTTATTTGGTGTGGGGTCCGTAAATACCGCCGTTTCTTTTGTGTCTTACTTAGAGGATAGCTATCTTATTTTTACTATCCCAAAATTTGACTATTCTTTAAGAAAGCAGGCTATCAATCCTAAAAAAGTGTATTCGGTTGACAACGGCTTAACACTTGCTAATTCAATTTCAAATGCAGAAGATAAAGGTAGGCTATTGGAAAATTTAGCTTTTCTTGGCTTAAGGCGAAATCATAAAAGTATATTTTATTTTAAGGGGAAAAAAGAATGTGATTTTCTTGTAAAAGAAAAGAATAAAATAGTTTCTGCCATACAAGTATGTTATCAAGTAAACGATGAAAACAGAGAAAGAGAATTTAGCGGCCTAGAAGAAGCAATGTCTGAATTTTCATTGGATAATGGAATGATATTGACGTATAAACAGGAGGACGAAATTACGCTTCATGGCAAAAAAGTTTATATTATTCCATTATGGAAATGGCTGCTAAATATAAATTAAATTTTTTTGTAAGTTTTTATTAGAATTGGTAATTACTTTTCAGTTTTACTATTAATCAAGAAGGCAACTCCTTCAAGGCAAAGAAATATTTATATCCCTCGTTTTTATATAAATAATATGCCATTTAAAGCGTTTTCCA